>JAUYSH010000089.1 GCA_030696455.1 Elusimicrobiota bacterium | reverse complement strand
CACGAGAAGCCTGAGAGCGGCTTCATCCTGATCTGCCATCACTGCGGCCGGAAATGGGATCCGCCGCAGAAGTGCGGGGCCTGCGGCGACCCGGCGATGCGCTCGGGCGGCGTCGGCACGCAGCGCGTCGCGGCCGAGGTCAAGCTGCGCCTGCCCGGCGCGCGCGTGCTGCGCATGGACCGCGACACGGTGTCGAAGGAGGCCAAGCTCGAGGAGCGCGTCTACGACCGGTTCCGCGCGCACAAGGCCGACGTGCTCGTCGGCACCAAGCTCGTCGCCAAGAGCTTCCATTTCCCCGAGGTGACCTTGGTCGGCGTCGTCGACGCGGACACCATGCTGCACATGCCCGACTTCCGTTCCGCGGAGCGCACGATGCAGCTGCTGGCGCAGGTGGCCGGCCGCGCGGGCCGCGCCGACAAGCCCGGCGAGGTGCTGCTGCAGACCCTGTCGCCGGAGCACGAGGCGATCAAGGGCGCCGCCGACGGGGACTACGCCGCCTGGGCCGACGCCGAGCTCGCCGCGCGCGTGGAGCTCAGCTATCCCCCCGCGGGCGGCCTCATCCGCGCGATCCTGTCCTGCGCCGACGAGGCGAAGCTGACCGAGGCCGCCGGCGCCTGGGCGGACGCGTTGCGGGCGCTTCTTCCCCCTCCCGCCGACGTCGTCGGCCCCGCGCCCGCCCTGCTGCGCCAGGTGCGCGGCAAGTTCCGCGACACCCTGCTCATCAAGGTGCCCGTCGCCGGCGTCGAGGACGCGCTCAAGCGCGCCCGCGCCTGCCCCCTCGTCTCCTCCGTCAAGCTCACCCTCGACGCCGACCCCTACGATTTTTTGTAGTATTCCTAATAGCATGGAGCAGAACCCTCTTGCCCGCTTGAAACGGGGCGCCTTGTCTTTGGTCAGCGACGAGGAGCTCGCGAAGAAGCTCGCCTCCGGCCGCGTCCTGCGCGTCAAGCTCGGCGTGGACCCGACGTCCTCCGATCTGCACCTCGGACATTCCGTCGTGCTCACCAAGCTCCGCCAGTTCCAGGACCTCGGCCACACGGCCGTGCTCATCATCGGCGACTTCACGGCGATGGTGGGCGACCCGTCGGGCCGCGACTCGACGCGGCCGACCTTGACCGCCGACGAGGTGAAGGCCAACGCCGCGACCTACCAGGAGCAGGCGTTCAAGATCCTCGACAAGAGCAAGACCGAGCTGCGCTTCAACTCCGAGTGGCTGACGCCCTTCATGAGGGACCACTTGCTCGATACCCTCAAGCGCCACACGGTTCAGCAGGTCCTCGCGCGCGAGGACTTCAAGAAGCGCATCTCCGAGAACTCCCCCATCTCCCTGCTCGAGGTCATGTACCCGCTGATGCAGGGGTACGACTCCGTCGCCGTGAAGGCCGACGTGGAGCTCGGCGGCAACGACCAGCTGACCAACCTGCTGATGGGCCGCAAGATGCAGGTCGACGCGGGCCAGGAAGCGCAGGTCGCGCTGACCGTCCCCCTGCTCGTGGGCCTCGACGGGGAGAAGAAGATGTCGAAGTCCTACGGCAACTCGATCGGCCTCAATGACGCGCCCAACGACATGTTCGGCAAGACGATGCGCGTCAATGATTCCTTGATGCTGGACTACTACACTTTGCTGACCGACGCCGACCTGGACGCGGTCAAGGCGGAGCACCCGATGAAGGCCAAGAAGGCGCTTGCGCGCCTGCTCGTCGGGAAATACCATGGGGCCGCCGCCGCGGACGCCGCTTTCGCGTATTTCGAGAGCACGTTCTCCAAGAAGGAGCAGCCGGTCATCGCCGCAGGCGAGGAAAAAAAGGTCTCGCAAACGGTGCTGTCCAAGATCATCGCCGAGGTCGCGGGCGGCTCGGGCAGCGAGGCGCGGCGGCTCATCGAGCAGGGCGGCGTGCAGATCGACGGCGTGAAGGTGACCGTCGACGGGCCCGTCAAGGACAAGACGGCCTTCACGCTGAAGGTCGGCAAGCATAAATTTTTCAAGATTTCGCTGACGCCTCAAGCCTAGGGAGAATTCGATGAAACTGATCGCCGCGACTTTGGCCCTCCTCCTCGCTTCCGCGTTCCCCCTTCTCGCCCAGGAGACGAATTGGGACGCGCGCCTGGGCGCCGTCTCCGGCGACGTGACCATCTTCCCCGCGGACGGGTCCCCCGAGACGTCCGGCGAGGCCGGCATGCCCCTCGAGCAGGGCGACCGCGTCGTGGTCGGCGACGGCGGCGCCGCCGAGGTGGCGCTCGACGGGACGAGCCTCATCGTCGTGCGCGCCAACTCCGACCTCAAGCTCGAGAAGACCGCGAAGGGCGACTCGACCTTCTTCCTCGCCGTGGGCTCTCTGCTCGCGAAGATCCAGAAGCTCGGGACGCAGAGCCTGCGCGTGCGCACCCCCACCGCCGTCGCCGCCGTGCGCGGCACGGAGTTCGGCGTCGAGACGGACGGCGAGGCCTCCCACGTCGGCGTCTTCGACGACGGCAAGGTCGAGGTAGAAGGCCTCGCGGGCGGCAAGCCCGAGCTGCTGCGCGCGAACCAGGAGACGTCCGTCCTCAAGGGCGCCGGGCCCGGGCACGCCGTCCAGCTCCAGCGCTTCGTCGCGCGCCGCGCCCAGATGCGCGCCCAGGGACGGCGCCTCGCCGCGCTCAAGACGAAGTGGAAGGCGCTGCCGCCCGCGGAGCGACGCGCCGCGCGCGCCAAGGCGATCGAGCGCATGCGCGAGAACCGCAAGAAGCTCATCGAGAAGCGCTCCGCGATCAAGAAGGAGGCGGAGGACCGCCGCCGCCAGAATCTCCAGAAGAATCAGCAGCGCCGCCAGGAGGACCTGCGCAAGATGGAGGAGCGCAGGAAGAAGGCCCGGGGGAACCGCCCGTGAGGGCCGCCGAAAAAACGGTCGCGCGCGCCGAGGCGGCCCCCCCCGACCCGACGACGTTGTCGGGCATCCCCGTGAAGCGGGAATACGGGCCGCAGGACGCGCCCGCGCTCGAGACGATCGGCCGCCCGGGGCAGTTCCCCTTCACGCGCGGCCTCAAGAGCGGCGGCTACCGCATGACGCCGTGGACGATGCGCATGTTCGCCGGCCACAAGACGGCCAAGGACACCAACGAGCGCTTCAAGTACCTCCTCGAGCACGGCCAGACGGGCCTGTCCACCGCGTTCGACCTGCCGACCTTGATGGGCCTCGACTCCGACGATCCCCGCTCCCTGGGAGAGGTCGGCCGCGAGGGCGTCGCCGTCGACAGCCTGGCCGACATGGAGACCTTGTTCGCGGGCATCGACCTGGGCAAGGTGTCCACGTCGATGACGATCAACCTGCCCGCGCCGGTGATCTTCGCGATGTACATCGCGCTCGCCAAGCGGCAGGGCGTGCCGCTGACGCGCGTGCGCGGGACCTGCCAGACCGACATCCTCAAGGAGTACATCGCGCAGAACGAGTACCTCTACCCGCCGGAGCCTTCGATGCGCCTCGTGCTCGACCTCATCGAGTACTGCGTCAAGGAGGTGCCGCGCTTCTACCCCATCTCGATCTCCGGCTACCACATCCGCGAGGCCGGCGCCGACGCGGTGCAGGAGCTCGCCTTCACCTTGGCCGACGGGCGCGACTACGCCGAACGCCTCGTCAAGCGCGGCCTGCCCGTCGACGACTTCGCCTCCCAGCTCTCCTTCTTCTTCGACGTGCACAACCACTTCTTCGAGGAGATCGCCAAGCTCCGGGCCGCGCGCTCCATCTGGGCGAAGCTGATGAAGGATGAATTCGGCGCCAAGAAGGAGATCTCCTGGATGCTGCCGATGCACTGCCAGACGGCCGGCGTGAGCCTGACCGCCCAACAGCCCCTGAATAACCTGGCTCGCGTCGCCTATCAGTCCATGGCCGCCGCGCTCGGCGGCACGCAAAGCCTGCACACGAACTCCTTCGACGAGGCCCTGGCCCTGCCCACCGACGAGGCCGTCATGCTCGCCCTGCGCACTCAGCAGATCCTGGCCCTCGAGACGGGCGTCACCGACACCCCCGACCCGTTCGGCGGCTCGTACTACCTCGAGAGCCTCACGGCCGAGGTCGAGAAGCGCGCCACCGAGATGATGACGCGCATCAAGGAGCTCGGCGGCGTCGTGCCCGCGCTCGAGAAGGGCTATTTCCACCGCGAGATCGCCGAGACCTCCTACCGCTTCGAGCTCGACCAGGCCGCCAAGCGCCGCAAGATCGTCGGCGTCAATACGCACGAGACCGCGGGCAAGGTCCCCCCCATCCTCAAGATCGATCACGCCGTCGAGAAGGGCCAGGTCGCCCGCGTCAAAAAGCTGCGCCGCGAGCGCGACAACGTCCAGGTGCAGTCCTGCCTCGCGCGTCTCAAGACCGCCGCGAAGACCGAGACGAACCTGATGCCTTTGATATTGGAGTCGGTCGAGGCCTACGCCACCGTCGGCGAGGTCACCCAGGCGCTCAAGGACGTCTTCGGCGAGTATCCGGTGTTCGGGGGCTGATGGCATGCTGATCGCCGTCGCCGCGTCGGACTCGAAGTTCCGCCTCCAGCTCGCGGGCCTGCTCGAGTCCAGCGGCCACAAGGTCGTCGAGGCCGACGCCCGGCCGGAGTCGTTGGCCGGCCTGCGCGCCGCCGCGCCCCACCTCCTCGTCGTGGCGAGCGCCGAGGTCGACGCCGCCGCCTTCATCCGCGCCCTGCGCGCTCAGTCCGACATGCGCCTGCTGCCGGTGCTGTGCGTCGACCCCAAAGCCGGCGCGTCGGACACCGTGGCCCTGCTCGACGCCGGGGCCGACGACGCGATCACCCGCCCCTTCCAGCCGCCGATCTTCCTCGCGCGCGTGCGCACCTTGCTGCGCCGCGTCGTCTGGGCCGGCGACGCCCCCGAGGAGGTCGTCACCATCCTGACCGGCGGCCCCATCGAGCTCAAGCTCGTCTCCCGCCAGGCGCTCGTCGTCGGTAGGTCCGTGGAGCTGACCCGCCTCGAGTTCGACCTGCTCGCCTTCCTGCTCAAGCACCCCGACCGCGCCTTCAAGCGCGACGAGCTGCTGGCCGCCGTCTGGAATTACCCGGGCAACGTGGAGACGCGCACGCTCGACAAGCACGTCGAGTCCCTGCGCCGCAAGCTCGCCTCTTGCTCCTCTTTGCTCCAGACCGTCCACGGCGTCGGCTACCGTTTCTCGCCCGGCGACGCGGTCCGGCCCTGACCTTGCGAAGATTCCGCGAATTCGCCTTCGCGGGCCTTTCGCCTCTTCGCCCGGCCTTTGCCCCGACGCGGAGCTAAACTGAGCCTGACCCTATGAGGAACAAGCGATGAAGATTCTCTCCCGCTGGATCGTCCTGTCGTTGCTCGCCGTCGCCGGCGCCGCCTCGGCGGTCAACATGCCCCTGCGCATCCCCTTCCAGGGCAAGCTCATCGACCCGGCCGACAACAGCCCCCGCAACGGCGACGTCGTGATGACCTTCCGGATCTACGACGTCCCGACCGCTGGCTCCGCGCTGTACACCGAGCCGATGACGGTCGCCGTCAACAACGGCGTGTTCGCGGTCCAGCTCGGCACCAGCGCCCAGCTCAGCGCGAACCTCTTCTCCCACGCGTCGGCCTACCTCGGCATCACCGTCGCCGGCGATTCCGAGATGCTCCCCCGCCAGCCGCTCACCATGAGCGCCTACGCCTTCACCTCGATGCAGCTCGCCTCCCCCTCCGACATCCGGGTCAACGCGGGGACCTCCTACTCGACCTTCACCGCGCAGGGCAACCTCACGATGCAGTACGGCGTCGTCGCCGGGACCGGCACCTACGCGATCCTCACCTCCACCGGCGTCGGGACCTTCGGCATCGTCACCAGCTCTGGCATCAACATGGGCGGCGGCACGCTGAAGCTCGAGGCCGACAGCAAAGGCATCGACGCGACGGGCACGGGCATCACCGCCAGCACCGTCTCCTTCGTGGGCGGGACCGCGGATCCGGCCGGCGTCGACGGGCTCGTCTACTTTAACTCCAGTTCGAGCACCCTCAAGTCTTACAGCACGGCTTTCGGCTGGCAGTGGCTGTACCCGCAGTCGGGGCTGGCGCAAGCCAGAACCGTGGACGCCAACACGGCGGGCGCGGCCAAGGCGGCGGCAGGCACGATCCTGATCGCTCCGATTACTCTGAGCGGACCCATGGTGGTCAATACGATGAGGGCCCGCGTGAGCACGATTCTCGGCGCCGCCGGCGACATCGGCGTTTACAACTCGACGGGCGGGCTCGTCCTTCAGGGCGGCTCCAGCTCGCTGACGACCGCCGCGGCCGTGAAAACGGTGGCTCCCGTTCAGACCGGCGCGGGCCGGTGGCTTCCCCCAGGACAGTACTATGCCGCCCTCACCTGGAACAGCACGACCGGGATCGTCACCGGCTTGACCCTCACCGCGGCCATGGTCCCGAGGTGCGGCAGCGTGCTCGGCGGAGGCCTGGTCCTGCCCGCGACGATCAATCCCGCGGCCATCACCAACCTCGTTAACTGCCCCTTCGTCTCTCTGAACAACTGATCCGATGCGCGAGCACCGCCTCGCCGCCGCCGTCCTGTTCGCAGCGCTGGCTGCGGCGTGGCCCGCTGCGGCGACGGCCGGCGAGCGGATGGTCAGCGAGACCAACGACCTGGCGCGCAGCGCCGTGGGCGGGGCCGGAGGCACGAGCGGGTCGGCGACGGGCAACAACCGCCTCGACGCGGCCTTCGGCGAGGAGGTCGGCGGCTCCTCCGTTGCCACGAGCGCCAACCGTCTCGCCCCCGGCTTCGTTCAGAATTTCTCCTTCCCCGGCACCGTGACCGGCCTCACCGCCCTCGACGATGTGACCGTGTCGAGCGTGACCTTGCAGTGGACCGCGCCCGGCCTCGACGGCTTCCGCGGCTCGCTGGCCCACGGCTCGAGCTACTACATCCGCGTGGCCAGCCATCAGGTGGCGGGAACCTTTACGAATTTTTCCTCGGCCACCATCGTGTTCTCGACGGCGGGGACCTCGCCGGGCGCCACCGTCAGCACGGTCGCGGTCGGCCTCCAGCCCAACACGACCTACTGGTGGCGTCTGTGGGCGAAGGACCCGGCGGGCGGCCTGTCCTACGCGTCGGAGATCTCCACCTTCGTGACCTTGGCCTTGCCGGTCTCCCTGCAGAGCGAGTCGTTCGTGCTCGTGAGCTTCACCTCGGTGACCGCGCAATGGGTCCCCCGCCCCTCGCTCCTGCAGGACGTGTCCTCCATGTCGGCGGCGGGCTATCGCCTCGAGGCCTCCTCGACCAACTTCGGCGCGCTCCAGCCCGGCGGCGTGATCTCGTCCTCCGAGACGGCCAACGTGACCCTGTCGACCTTGACCGTCTCCGACCCCGGGCTCGTGGTCGACCGGACATATTATCTGCGCGCCGGGTCGCTGAACTGGGAGGGGCGGGCGAACTGGACCGTCCTCGGGACGACGGACACCAAATTCCAGGTCAATGTCCCCTTGCCCGGCGACCCGCCCTACCTGGACCTGAGCACTGGCTCGTTGACCGCGTCCTGGGAGCGCAACGGGAACCCCGCCAACGCGCGGTACGACGCGGACGCCTCGAACACCTTCGACTTCACGGGCGAGGTCACCTCGACGGGCACCTACAACCTCTTCTACTCGAGCGCAGGCCTGAGCGCGAACACGACCTATTACTTCCGCGTCTACGCGACGACGCGGGCGACTTCGAGCGCCTACGCGTCGCTCGCCTCGACGATGACCTGGGCCTTCGCCCCCGCGGAGGCGGCCGCGCCGTTCGCGGGCGTCTTCGAGAGCTCGCTGACGGTGCGCTGGCTTCACAACGGCAACTTGGTCGGGGTCTCGTCCTACAGCGTCGTCGCCACGACGAGCCCGGTCTACCCGAACGCCGACGACGGCAACCGGGTCCTGCTCAGCACCGTGCCCAGGGGCGCGGATCCGATGGCGACCGTGAGCTCCCTCGAGCCGAACACCACCTACTTCCTGTTCGGCGCCGGCGTCAACTGGGTCGGCGCGCAGGGCGAGTTCGTCCTCATCGGCAGCACGGCCACGCGCCCGGTCCCGCCCTCGACCGTCGTCTACGACGAGGTCTCGTTCTCGTCGGCGGTGGCCGGCTGGGTGATCACCGGCAACCCGCTGGGGGTGACGACTTACACCGTGACGATGAGCACGGTCTCCGGCCTGCCTCGCGGCGGCGCATGGGACGTCACGCTCAGCACGGTGCCGGACTCCTCTCCCGTCCTCATCGAGATGACCGGGCTCCAGCTGAACGCGACCTATCAACTGTCCGTGACCGCCGTCGGCCACGCTCACGCCGCCTTCGTCGTCGGCGAGACGAGCGCCACGATGGCCGCCATCCCCGGCGTCTCCCCTGACGTGCTCGACTACGACCCCGTGACCACGACCGCTTTCACGCTGAACTGGTCGTCGGGCACGGCCGACCCGGGCTACGACGCCCCGGCCCAGTGGACGACCTACTACGCCGACATCTCCGTCAACCCGTCTTTCAGCCCCGTCCTCGCCTCGTCGCGGACCTTCAACCTGTCGGCGCCGTTCACCGGCCTGTCGCTGAACACGACCTACTACGCGCGCGTCGCCGCCTTCAGCCATCATCACGGCGCCTTGACGGACTACGCCGACTTCACCTCGACGGCGACCCGGGCCGCCGTTCCCGTGACCGTCGCCACGACCTTCAACGAGGTGAGCTTCACCTCGGCGACCGTCTCCTGGGGCCGCAACGGCAACCCCGTCTCGGTCACGACCTACACGGTCGTATTCTCCAGCGGCTACGTCTATCCGAACGAGCTTCCCGACAACATCGTCTTCGACACCGCGCCGGCCGGGGGCGTGCTCTCGGCCGCCGTCGAGGGTCTCGCGTCCAACACGACCTACACCTTCTTCGTGAGGGCCATCAACCACAAGGGCGCCGAGACCTCCTGGGTCAACTTCGGCTCGACGCGGACCCTCTTCTCCCCGAAGACCTGGACGGGCGCCACCAACGGGCTGTGGAACACCGCCACCAACTGGAGCCCCAACGGCGTGCCGACGAGGACCGACGCCGTGACCATCGCGATCGCGGCGAACGTCTCCGCGATCGGCAGCCAGATCGCCTTCTCGAGCCTGACCCTCGGAAGCCCCGCCAACCCCGTCGTGGCGCTGACGGTCTCCACGACCATCTCCAACGGCGGCAGCGTGCTGATCTACAAGAACTCAGGCCTTACCCAATCCACCACGCGCCAGCTCGTGTTCGACGGGGACTTCACCATGGTGTCGGGCTCGTCGCTATCCCACACCTCCGAGAACGCGACCTTCATCAGCTCGGTGAACATACGCGTGACGGGCACCTTCGACCTGCAGGCGGGCGCGACGATCAACGTGATGGGCCGCGGCTACCGCGGCGGACCTGTGGACACCGCCGGGTTCGGGCCGGGCGCGGGCGGCACCGACACGGCCAACAACGAGGGCGGCGGCGGCGCGGCGTACGGCGGCACCGGCGGCAACGGCGTGGGAGCGCCCGGCGGCGCCGGCAGCGCGACGACCTATGGCTCCGCGACGGCGCCCATCAACATGGGCTCGGGCGGCGGCGGCTCTGGAAACACCGGCGTCGGCGGCGCCGGCGGCGGAATCGTGATCATCGACGCGGGCACGATGGCGCTCGACGGCGTGATCATCTCCTCCGGCGCCCAGGGCCAGCCCGTGCCGACCGGCACGATCGCGGCCGGCGGCGGCGGCGGCTCGGGCGGCGGCGTCTTCATCACCGCCGGGACCTTCTCCGGCACGGGAAGCATCGACGTGCAGGGCGGACGCGGCGGCACCGATGACGTGGGCCCCGGAGGAGGAGGAGGAGGAGGACGGGCGGCGGTGGTCGTCACCGGCTCGGGCGTCACCTGCGGCGTTTCCATCCTCATCGCCGGCGGCGCCTCGGGCGGCGGCGCGTCCGGCGCG
The DNA here is from genome assembly GCA_030696455.1 of Elusimicrobiota bacterium. Classification (GTDB taxonomy): domain Bacteria; phylum Elusimicrobiota; class Elusimicrobia; order UBA1565; family UBA9628; genus GWA2-66-18. The sequence goes on along the minus strand of JAUYSH010000089.1, from coordinate 5,249 downwards.
GGAGTCGCCGGCTCTTCGCACACGGCGGATTCTCTCGGCGCGGCGCAGGGCTTGACCGGGACGGCCCAGAGCGCGACATCGATCGCCTGGACCTGGAGCCTGACCACCGGCGCCACCGACTACCAGGTCTTCTCCTCGACGGGCGGGCCGATGTCCCCGCCTTTAGCCGGGGCCGGCAACTACACGACCACGGGCCTGGCGGTCAACACGACGGCGTCTTTCTATGTGCAGGCCCGCGCCTGCGGCGCCAACGTCGCGGACTCCGCTCCGGCGGACGCGGCCACCTTGGCCCAGGTCCCGACCGCGACCGCCGCTTCCTTCCCGCAGGTGAACCTGAGCTCGATGAGCGTGTCCTGGACGGCCAACTCCAATCCCGTCAACGTGACCAGCTACACGGTGGTGCTCTCCCCGCAGGCGGTCTTCCCGAACGCCGACCCCGGCAATGTGTTCCTGAGCACCTTGCCGGCCGGCACCGCCCTCGAGGCGACGATGTACCCGCTCGACCCGAACACGACCTATTACCTGTTCGTCGCGGCGATGAACCATGCCAGCATCCTCACCTCTTACGTGGACCTCTCCGCCGCCGCCGCCACTCGCCCACTCCCGCTGGGGCTGCAGGACGAGTCCTTCGTGACCGTCGACCTCGCTTCGGCGGCGGCGCAATGGGTCGCGCATCCGTCCCTCGCGCAGGACGTCTCCTCGATGTCGGCGGGCGGCTATGTCGTGGAGGCCTCGTCCACCAACTTCGGCTCACTGACGCCGGGCGGGGCCATCTACAGCTCCGCGACCTGGAACGTCCTGCTCAGCACCTTGACCGTCGACATCGTCCCCGCGCCCGCGAATCTGTGCGAGACCCATTACTTCCGCGCGGCCGCGTTGAACTGGGCCGGCCTTCGTTCCGCTTACACCGCCCTCGGCTCGACGCGCACGGCCGAGTATGGCGTCGTCGTCGCGATCATGAACCTCAACCTCGGCAGCATCGACGTTAACACCGAGCAGGTCATCGCGCAGAGCCTCCCGCTCGAGAACGTCGGCTGCCCGGTCACCTATCACGTCAAGGCGACGACCGTCACGCCCGGCAGCCTCTGGACGATCTCCACGACCTCCGGCACGGAGACCTTCACGCTCCAAGCGATGTTCAACAGCGCCGAGCCGGCCCTGACGGCTTTCGAGGACGTCGACAAGCTCACCGACGCCACCGCTCCCGCTTCGGCGACGGTGTTCGCCGGCGACCAGCGCGGAGACTCGGTCCCGCTCACCCAGGACCGCTTGCTCTGGTTCAAGCTGGGCATGCCTCGCTCCGTCTCCACCACGGAGGATCAGGACATCCGGATCACCGTTTACGCCCTCCCTCCGTGACAACCCGCCCTGCCGCGCCCGCCGCCTTCGCGCGCTGGGCGCTCGGCCTCGCGGTCGCGGGCTCCTTGCTGGCGGTCTCCCCGCTGCAGGCCGCGATGTACTCGATGCCCAAGCTCGTCGCGCTGTCGGCGGGCGTCCTGGCGGCCTGGGCGCTGATCGCGTTCAAGGGCGCGCCGGGGCGGAGCACGTCGCTCGACCGGCCGCTGGCCGCGTGCGCCGCCGTCCTGCTCGCGAGCTTCGCCGTCTCGACGGATCATTTCCTGAGCCTCGTCGGCCGCTATCAGATGTATTCGCTGGGCCTGGTGCCGCTCGCCTTGCTCGCGGCGTTCTTCTACGCGGCGGTGCGCTCCGGCCAAGGCGAGGAGCCCCTGCCCTTGATGCGGCTCTGCGCGGCGATCTCCGTCCTGATGGGTCTGCACGCCCTGTTCCAGGCGGTGGGCGTGGAGCCGATCGCCTACATGCCGCGCAAGTTCCCCGACGGGCGCGCCGTGGGCACTCTCGGCAACCCCGCTTATCTCGGGGCCTGCCTGGCGGCGCTGTTCCCGCTGGCGCTCGGCCTCGCCCTCGGCAAGGACCGCGCGCTGGGCTGGCTCGCCGCCGGGGCGGCGGCCGCGGGCATGTTCGCCAGCGGCTCGCGGGGCGCCTTCCTCGGCGCGGCCGCGGGCGCGGCCGTCTCTTTGTGGCTGTCCGGAAGATTGAGCTCCCCTCGCGCGCGCCGGCTGTGGGCGGCGGCGGCCGTCCTCCTTCTGCTCGCCGGCGCCGCCGCGGTCCTGCGCCTGCGCCGGGTCGCGGCTTCGGATTCGGCGCGACTGGCGATGTGGTCCTCGGCGCTCGGGGCCGCGCGGGAGGCCCCGTGGCTCGGGAGCGGCCCCGACACGTTCGAGGCCCTGCTGCGCCGCTCCCGCTCCGATGATTTCATTCGCGCCCTCGGGGCCGGCGCCGGCCAGGCTCATGCCCACAACGATCTGCTGCAGGCTCTGACCACGACTGGCGCCGCCGGCCTGGCGGCATATCTCTGGCTGGCCTGGGCCCTGGCGCTCATGGCGTGGCGCTCGCGCGGAGATCCCTATCGGGCTGCGGCGGCCGGGGCGCTGGCCGCGCTGTTCGTGCAGGCCAAGGTGAACCCGGTGCCGATGCCCGGCATGGTCCTCGCCGCGCTGTGCGCGGCCTGGCTGTGCCCGGCGGCGCCCGATCCGAAGGAGGCGCGCTCGGCCGCGCTCGACGCAGCGGTCCTTCTTTTCTGCGCGGCCGCGTTCGTCCTGATCCTGCGCCTGGGCGCCGCGGACTTCAGCCACAAGAAGGCCGTCGTCTTCGCCTCCGCGCGCCGTCCCGACGTCGCGCTGGCCGCGCATGCGCGCGCGGTCCGGCTCAATCCCGGCGAGCTCCAGTACCGGATGATCCACGCGGGCCTCCTGCACCGGCTCGCGGCGGGCGAGGCCGAGCCCGCGCGCCGTCTGGCCTGGCTCGACCGCGCGGTTCAGTCGGGACGAGAGGCGGTCGCCTGGCGGCCCCACGAGGTGGACGCGCATCAGATCCTGGGAACCTCCTTGATCCTCCATCATCGCGCCGGCGGGCCCGACCGCCTGGACGAGGCCGCGGCCGAACTCGACCGGGCGCTCGCGCTCGATCCCAAGTTCACCCCGCTCATCGAGAACCGGATCGTCCTGGCCCGCGCGCGGGGCGACGAGGAGCGCGTCGAGGCCTTGAGCGAAGAGCTCCGCCGCCTGCAGTCCTTGCGAGCGCCATGACGTACGCGTTCGGCGCCTGCGCCGCGGCCGCCCTCCTCTTTTTCTGGACCTTGCAGGCCGACGCGTACGGCTCCCCCCGCCTCGCCGCGCTCGCGCTGACGGCGGCGCTGTCCTGGGCGGGTCTGTGGCATCGCCCGGGGTGGAGGCGTACGCCGCTCGACGCCCCGCTTCTGGGCTCCCTCGCGGCGCTGGTCCTTTCGCTGGCCGCCGCGGCGGATCCGTACCTGGGCATCGTCGGCATGTACAGCCTCCATACCTACGGCCTCGCAGGTTTTCTCCTGTGCGCCTGCGTGTATCTGGCCTGCGCCTGGTCCGACGAACCTCTCGACCCCGACCGCCTTCTCCTCCTGGCCCTCTGGGCCGCGGCGGCGGCCGCCGCCTACGGACTGCTCCAGAAGGCCGGCCTGGAGCCGTTCGCGGGGGTGCGAGCCGCGGGAAGCGGGCGCATCGGCGGACCTCAAGGCGACCCCGTGCCCTTCGGCGCCTGCCTGCTCCTCTTCATCCCGGTCGCGGCCCACTTCTGGCGCGACCCCTCGCCCTCCCGCCGCGGCGCCGCCCGTGTCGGCGGGGCCTTGGTGCTCGCGGCCCTCGGACTGACCTTGTCCCGCGGGGCGTGGCTCGGCGCCGCGGCCGGCCTCTCGGTGTACCTGTGGCTGAGCGGCGCGGCGTCGTTTCGGCGCCGCACTTTGCTGCTGATCGCGTCGGCGACCGCCGCGGCGGTCCTGGCCGCCGCCTTCCTTCGGCCCACGGCCAAGGCGTCCGACAGCGCGCGCCTGGCATTATGGGACTCCGTCGCGCGCTCGATCCCCCGTCATCCTTGGCTCGGCGCCGGCCCGGACTCCGTGCAGGCGCTCTTGAGGCGCGATCGGACCGAGGCCTTCATCCGCGCGCTCGGCCCGACGAAATCCCAGGTCAGCGCCCACAACGATTTCCTCCAGGTCGCCGCTACTTTGGGCCTGGCCGGCCTGGCCGCTTATCTGTGGCTTCTCTTCGGGGCGTGGCGCTGCGTGAGCGCGGCGCTGAGGGAAAGCCGCCATCCCTCGGCCGTCGCCGCGATCGCCGGGGCCTTGGCCGGGCTGTTCGTCCAGGCGAAATTCAATCCCGTGCCGTTGGGGGCGCTCGTTCTCGCCGCCATGTTCCTCGGCCTGACCGCGCGCGCCGCGCCGGCGCCGGGCCGGGCCGTTCCCTTTAAGACGGCGGCCCTATCGGTGTGCGTGGTTGTGTTCGGGCTCGGCCTATGGCTTTGCCGCGCGGACCGCCAATTCCACCTGGCGCGTTCGTATGAGGCGGCGAAGCGGCCCGTTCCGGCGCTCAAGGCCTACCGGGCGGCCGTGCGCATCAATCCCTACGAGTTCCATTACCGGTTGAACGCCGCCCGGTTCATCGCCGCCTCGGCGGTCGCCGTTCCCGATACCGAGCTCAAGCTGACCCTTCTGGAAGAAACGATCGAGCTGGGCCGGGAAGGCGCCCGCCTCCGGCCGGCCCTAGCGGACGGCTTCGCCATGCACGGGACCTACCTCCTGCTCGCCGGCGCGCACGGCGCCGCCCCGCGCTTCGAGGAAGCCGCCGCCGCTTTGGACGCGGCCCTGGAGCGCGATCCGTTCCTGCCGGCCTTGCTCGAGAACCGGATGAAGCTGGCGGACGCCCTCGGCGATCACCCCCTCGCGGCGTCGCTTCGCGCCCGCCTGTCGCGAACGATTAAGTAGCTGTTGTAATTGCGAAGATTAGTTCTCAATGACAAAGCAAGACTAGCGCGGAGTGGTCCGATGTGGCACACTCCCTTTTGCGCGCTCGCGCATAACGGCGATGTACCGGAGTTGAAACGACCATATGAAATTCAAAATCAAGACGGCGATGACGGCGGCGGCGCTGGCGCTGATGACGGCGACCTTCGCCTACGCGGACGCGAACCCGGCCAACGACTCGGGAAGCTTCACGGTGCGCATCACGCCGAACGTGGACCTGGGCGTGGTGGTGGACACGACGGGCGCGAACTGGGAAGGCGCTGGTTCGACGACGCTCGAGGACCTGACCTCGGACCTCGGCACGGACACGCTGCTCGACGCGCCGATCGGCATCGCGATGGCGGGCAACTTCGCCAACCAGGAGCTGACGTTGACGGGCGTGGCGCTGAACACCTGG
>JAUYSH010000069.1 GCA_030696455.1 Elusimicrobiota bacterium | reverse complement strand
GGACGCGATGTTCCTGAAGTCCACGGCCTACCCGCTCAAGTCGCTGTACGCCTCGCTCGCCAAGCTCAAGGCCAAGCGCGTGCTCGTGGCGCTCGACTCCTGCTTCTCCGGGGCCGGCGGTCGCTCGGTGCTCGCCGAGGGCGCGCGGCCCCTCGTCACGCGCACCGACGAGGTCGAAGCTCCCGCCGGAGTCACCGTGCTCAGCGCCGCGTCGGGCGACGAGATCACCGCGACGATCAAGGAGCAAGGCCACGGCGCCTTCACCTACTACCTGCTCAAGGCCTTCAACAACGGCAAGCTCACCGCCAAGGCCGCGTACGACGAGCTCAAGCCGAACGTGCAGGACGAGGCGCATCGCCAGAACCGGGAGCAGACGCCCCTGCTGCTCGGTGAAGACGCGTCGTTCTAAGGGAGCCGCGAAGGGCCGTCGGCGGCCAAGCCGCTACTTCTTGCCCTCGACGAGCCGCTCGGCGAGGTCGCCCATGCTGATGCGCTCCGCGCCCATCGCCTCGAAGACGTCCTCGTGCGAGGGCTTCTCGCCGAGAGACGCCTTCTTGGACTGGAACCGCGACTTGAACGTGTCGCAGGAGCCGTTGAACTTCCACACCTGCGGCCCGAGCAGGACGGCCTTGCCAAGGACATAGGTCTCGTCGCTGTAGACAATATTCTCCGCGCTCTTGCGGGCCGCCGCGCACTTCTGATCGCCGCCTCCCCAGCCCGGCCAGGAGTCGGTCAAACGGGTGTCCTTGTTTTCGTCAGCGCCGTACCGGTTCTCGTTGGTGAGCTTGCTGAAGACCAAGGCGTTGTCCATCGTGCACATGGGGCCCTTGATGCGCCGGACGACGATCTCCGTACGGCTGCCGTCGAAGGCGCAGAACTCGGCGGAGGCGGGCACGGCGAAGGCGAACAGGAGAAGAGCAACGAGGGGGGCTTTCCTATCCATGCCGCAGTTTAGCCCCGGTTCCCGGCGGTTTCAAGGGGGGATTTCATCCGATCCCCCGTTTTTTTCGCCTTATCTTGCGGGCCGCGGCCGCCGCCGCCCGCACGCCCAGGTCCTTCTTCTCGATGAGCAGGCGCAGCGCGTCCCGGAAGATGCCCTCGAGGCTCCCGTCGGGGTATTTGTGGCGCATCAGCTGCTGGGCATGCAGGACCATGCGATGAAGACCTTCGTCCGCGGTGAAGCCGATGCGGACGAGCTTCGGGGGTGCCGCGACCGGCGCCGGAGCGGCGACGGGCACCGGAGGAGGGGCGGCCGCCGCTGGAGGAGCAAGGGGTGCGGCTGCCGGCGGCTCGACGCTCATGACGGGCGGCGGAGCTGCCGCGGCGACCGCCGCCTGAAGCGGCGGCAAATCGACTCGTGGAGAATCGAGAGGGCGGTTCGAAATCAATTCGAGCGCCGTGGGCCGGTCCGCGGCTTTGATGGGGGCCGGAGCGACCCCGACGAAGCGCATCGAGTCCCTGACCGGCGGATCGCGGCGCCGGTCGGCGACCAGGCGCTCGATGCCCTTAGTGGTCAAGCCTACGCCCTTCAAGAGCAGGGACGCGAAGTCGGCGTCGTCGATGAATGCGTGCAGGATCACGATGCCCTCCAAATGGAGCCTCCCATCGCGGAGCATCTCGAGGATGACCGGAAATCTCCGGACGGCGCGCGCCGCTCGTATGCGCCGGTACGCCGCGCTCTCGCTCCAATGGAGGGAGTAAACGCAGTATTCGAACAGGCTAGGCCAGTCCTTGTCGCGCACCAGCGTCCGGCTGTCGACCTCCGCCAGGCAGGCGACAAGATCCGCGATCACGACGCGCTCCTCCGCGGCAAGCGCGAGGAATCTGCGCCAGACTTCGTCGTTCGTGAGCTTCGAGATATCCACACCTTTCACAGGCTCACTGTCGTCAACGACAGTGGCCGGCCTCCCACTTACCATACGATCGAAGGTCCCAAAAAGTTCCATTTTCGGTCACAAAAAGAAGGCGGCCGCTCGTCGAGGAATAGTTATAATACCGTCATGACCACCACCACCGCCGCCAAAACCACGCCCGAAGTCTCCATTTTGAAGCAGTACATCGCCGGGAAATGGGTGGAGGGCTCCTCCTCCAGGGAGATCGTCTCCACGAACCCCGCCGACCACCGCCAGGTCCTGGCCAAGGTCAAGGGCGCCGACAAAGGCGACGCGCTGAAGGCGATCGACGCGGCGCAGAAGGCGTTCCCGGCGTGGAAGGCGACGACCCCGCCCGCGCGCGGCCGCATCCTCATGAAGGCCGCCCTCATCCTGCGCGAGCGCAAGGAAGAGCTGGCGCGGCTGATGTCGCTCGAGCAGGGCAAGATTCTTCCAGAGGCGTTGGGGGAGATGGAGAAGGGCATCACGCTCATCGAGTGGTTCGCCGGCGAGGGCCTGCGCATGGGCGGCATCACCCAGCCCTCCGAGCTCGCCAAGAACCTGCTCTACACCACCCGCCACCCGCGCGGCGTCGTGTCCATCATCACGCCCTGGAACTTCCCGTTCGCCATCCCGGCGTGGAAGATCGCCCCGGCCCTGATCTCGGGCTGCACCGTCGTGTTCAAGCCCGCCTCGCTCGTGCCCGCGCTCGCCGTGGGCATCGTCAAAGCCTTCGAGGACGCCGGCCTGCCGCCGGGCGTGCTCAACCTCGTGATGGGCGCGGGCTCCGCCATGGGCGACATCCTCGTCGAGGAGCCGCGCATCAAGGCGGTGTCGTTCACCGGCTCCAATGAGATCGGTAAGCGCGTGCACACCATCGCGGGCGCGCGCGGCATCCCGGTCGTCTGCGAGATGGGCGGCAAGAACCCGGCCGTGATCTGGGACGACGCCGACCTGGAGCTCGCGCTCGCGGGCGTGATGAAGGGCGCGTTCGGCTCGACGGGGCAGCGGTGCACGGCCACCTCGCGCCTGATCCTTCACACGAAGATCGCCGATCAGTTCCTCAAGATGCTGCTGGCCGAGGTCGCCAAGATCAAGGTCGGCCCCGGCCTCGACAAGACCAGCGGCATGGGCCCGGCCGTCGACGAGAGCCAGATGAACACCGACCTCGAGTACATCGAGATCGGGAAAAAGGAAGGGGCGACCTTGCTGTGCGGGGGGAATCGAATCACGACGGGCGACCTCGCCCACGGCTGGTTCGTGGAACCGACGATCTTCGACAATGTGGACCCGAAATCCCGGCTTTGGCAGGAAGAGGTGTTCGGGCCGGTGCTCGCCGTGGCGCGGACCGACGACTTCGACAAGGCCGTCGAGCTGGCAAACGACTGCCCCTTCGGCCTGACCTGCGCGTTCTACTCCCAGGACCTCACCCTCGCGATGCGTTTCACGGAAGAGATCGAGACGGGGATGGTGCATCTCAACAGCCCCACCATCGGCGGCGAGGCCCAGGTGCCCTTCGGCGGCGTGAAGGGCTCCGGCGTCGGCGAGCGCGAGATGGCCAAGGAAGGCATGCACTTCTTCACCGAGCAGAAGACCGTGTTCCTCGACTACACCGGCGCGCGGCGCGCCTCGAACCTCTACTGAGGATACCCGTGACGCCATTCGCCGCGATCGTGGGAGGGGGAGCCGCCGGATTCTTCGGCGCCGCCCTGGCGCACGTGCTGAGCACGGCCGCCGACCGCGCCGGGGCCGAGGGCTTCCTGCGCGGGCCCTACGGTCCGCAGTTCTTCCTGATCGCGCTGTACACCGGCGTGTTCTACGCCGCCATCGGCGCGGCGGCCGGACGGCGCGCGTCGACGGCCCTGGTCGGCCTCCTGGGCCCGCTGTTGGGCATCGCCGTGGTCATGGCGGGGCTGACGCGCTATCCCGGCTGGGGCATGCCGCGAGGCCTGCCGGGGACGTTCCAGTGGACGGTGGCGGTCGCCTCGGTCTATACCGTCGCCATCTGGGGCACGATCGCCGTCCTGGGCGCGATGAGCGCGGCGACCACCAGATGGCGCGGCGTGCTGGCCGCGACGCTCGGGTCGCTGAGCGCGTACGGCGTGCTCTCCTTCCTGCTGTGGGCCGTTCCGTCCTACGCCAAGGGCCGCTGGAGCCCCGTGTCCTATCTGCCGTCGCCGGTCAACCTGATGGACGGCCTGCTGTCCGGGGCCGGCATCTGCCTCGCTCTGTCTCTCGACGCGAAATTCCGGAGGAAACCCTCATGAGCCCCAAGACCGCCGCCCCGAAAGCCGCCAAGGCCACCGCGTCCACCGCCGACGTCGCCGCCCTGCGCGCCGCCCACCTGATGCCGCTTCCCGGGCCGATGTTCGCCAAGCCCGTGCAGATCATCACCGGTAAGATGCAGTTCCTCTACGACGAGAACGGCAAGGAATACCTGGACGGTTTCGCCGGCGTCGCCACGGTCTCGATCGGCCACTCTCATCCCCACTTCGTCTCCAAGCTCAAGGCCCAGATCGACGAGCTCCAGCACGAGCCGCCGCTGTACCTTCATCCCGCCGTCGGCGCCTTCGCCAAGCGCCTGGCCGACAAGGCCAAGGCCGTCAATCCGGACATGGACGTCTGCTTCTTCACGAACTCCGGCTCCGAGGCCAACGAGATGGCCGCCTTCGTGGCCAAGACCTATACCGGCCGCCACGACCTCATCGCGGTCCAGCGCTCCTATCACGGCCGCACCTTGCTGACGACGGCGCTGACCGGGCAGCACAACTGGCGCAACCAGGCGCCCTACCCCGTCGGCGTGTCCTTCACCCCGACCGACTACGCCTTCCGCTTCGACGGCACGCCCGAGCAGAGCACCGCGAACGCAGTTCGCGGTCTTGAGATGACTTTGAAGACGACGACCCAGGGCAAGATCGCGGCGTTCTACGGCGAGACCATCATGGGCGTGGGGGGGCTCATAACGCCCGGTAAGGAGTATTTCAGGGCGGCCGTGGAACTCGTGCACAAGCACGGCGGCCTGTTCATCTGCGACGAGGTCCAGGCCGGCGTCGGCCGCACCGGCGAGCACTACTTCGGCATCAAGCACTACGGAGCCAAGCCCGACATCATCGTCATGGCCAAGGGCCTGGGCAACGGCTACCCGATCGGCGCGATCATCACGACCAAGGCCATCGCCGACTCGATGAAAGGGCTCCTGCATTACAACACCTTCGGCGGCGGCCCCATGGCCATCGCCGCCGCGGACGCGGTGATGGACGTCGTCGAGAAGGACGACCTCGCCGGCAATTCCAAGAAGGTCGGAGACCGGCTGATATCGGGGCTGCGCAAGCTTCAGCCCAAGGACGAGCGTGTCGGCGACGTGCGCGGCATGGGACTCATGGTCGGCGTCGAGCTCGTCAAGGACCGCAAGTCCAAGGAGTTCGCGCCCGAGCTCACCATCCGCGTCGTCGAATCGATGAAGGACCAGGGAGTGCTCGTGGGCAAGGGCGGCCTCGAGGGAAATACCCTCCGGATCCAGCCGCCGCTGTGCTGGACGCTCGCGGACGCCGACCGGACCGTGGCCGCGCTGGAGCAGGCGCTCAAGGATGCCTGAGCTTAACCCGCGCCGGAACGCCTCCCGGAAGGGGCGCTTCGCGCAGGTCGCCGCCGCCGTGCTGGCCGGGATGGCGGCCATGTTCTGCCTGCAGAACGTGATCGAGTTCCGCCGCGAAGCGGCGCGGCCCGCCGCGCCGGCCCCGGCGCCCGAGCCCGCCCCGGAGATCGCTCTTCTCCTGCCGGACGGCGTCAAACGTCAGTCCGCTCCGGCGCCCTCGAGCATGATGCTCAAGCCGGAGCCGGGGCTCAGCCGCACCGGCACGGAGGTCGTCGGCGTCTCCGGGGAGGAGGCGCCGCCCCGCTACGAGGCGCCTCCGCCTCCGCCGCCGCCCGCCGCGCGGGCCGCGAAGAAGAAGCCGATGCCGCGGCTGCAGGACCGGGCCATGGACTCCCGCTTCGCCTCCAACGCGGTTCGCGCCGACGGCCGCTTCTCCACGCTCAAGCGCCTCGAGCCGAAGCAGGAGGAGCCGCCCGCCGCCGCGCCCGCCGCCGCGCCGCCGCCGGCGCCGAAGCCGGTGACGGGGGCGTCGGGGATCGCTTTGATCGAGAGGCCCCACGCCGAGCCCGAGCACCTCAAGCCCGCCCCGATCGCCCAGCTCACCCCGCCCGAGATCGTGTTCTGGACCAAGGAGCGCAAGCTCCAGGTCGGCGCCGCGTTGATCGTCATGGTCCTGGGGATCCTCTACCTCATCTACGCCACCGGCATCAAGGAGGCGCCCGTCCGCGCCGAGGGTGAGCTGTGAGCCCCGCCAAGCAGAGGAGCCGCTTAGGCCTTCTGTGCGCGGGCTTCGGCGCCCTCTCGCTGGCCCCGCTGGCGATGACCTGGCTGTCGGCGTACGGCCCGAACCCGGGCACGCTCAGCGGTCAGGCGTGGAGCCGGCTCTACTATGCCCAGTTCGTGGCACTCGTCGTCAGCGGCTACGCCTACATCTTCTATGCGACGGCGAAGGGGCGCGTCTTCCACGGCGGCCCGATGCTCGACTTCACGATCGGCCTGGGCGTGCTCGTCGTCGCCTCGAGCCTAGGCCGGCCCTGGATCCCCGGCGTCTTCCTCGTCGTCTTCGGTCTGCGCCTCGCCGGCGGCCGCGCCCTGCTCCCGGCGCCGGGCCGGGCCGACGGTATTTGATAGAATCGCCCATGCCCATGACGTCCAAGACCGACCGCCACATCGCCCTCGCCGACAAGTACGGCGCGCACAACTATCATCCCCTGCCCGTCGTCGTCGCGCGCGCCAGGGGGCCCTTCGTCTGGGACGTGGAGGGCAAGCGCTACTTCGACTTCCTCTCGGCCTACTCCGCCCTCAATCAGGGGCACAACCACCCCAAGATCGTCGCCGCCGCCAAGAAGCAGCTCGGCCTGGTGGCCTTGACCTCTCGCGCGTTCCACAACGAGCGCCTCGGGCCCTTCCTGGAGCTGCTGTGCAAGGCCACCGGCATGGAGCGCGCCTTGCCGATGAACTCCGGCGCGGAGGCCGTCGAGACCGCGATCAAGGCCATGCGCCTGTGGGGCTACCGCAGCAAGAACGTGCCCGCGGGCAAGGCGGAGATCATCGTCTGCTCCGAGAACTTCCACGGCCGCACCACCACCATCGTCGGCTTCTCCAGCGACCGGTCCTCCTCCGAGGGCTTCGGACCCGCGACGCCGGGGTTCAAGACCATCCCCTACGGCAACGCCGCCGCGCTCGAGAAAGCGATAGGTCCGAACACCGTCGGATTTCTTTTCGAGCCCATCCAGGGCGAGGCCGGCGTCATCATCCCGCCCGAGGGCTGGCTGACCGCCGTGCGCGCGATCTGCTCGGAGAAGCGCGTGCTCATGTGCGCCGACGAGATCCAGACCGGCCTCGGCCGCACCGGCAAGCTGTTCGCCTGCGAGCACGAGGACGTCAAGCCCGACCTGTATATCCTCGGGAAAGCCCTCTCGGGAGGGCTGTACCCGGTGTCCGCCGTCTGCGCCGGCGACGAGGTCCTCGGCCTCTTCACGCCCGGCACGCACGGCTCGACCTTCGGCGGCAGCCCGCTGGCCGCCGCCGTCGGCCTCGCGGCCCTCAAGGCGATCCTCGACGAGCGCCTCCCTCAAAAGTCGGCCAAGACCGGTGCCTATTTGAAGTCCCAGCTCGAAACCCTCGAGCACCCGAACCTCAAGGATGTCCGCGGCCGCGGCCTGATGCTCGCCCTCGAGTTCAAGACGCGCGTACGGCCCCTCGTCGAGAGCCTCATGAGGCTCGGCCTGCTCGCCAAGGACACGCACGAGAACACCATCCGCTTCGCGCCTCCCCTGAACCTCACCGAGGCCCAGGCCAAGGAAGCCTTCGCCCTCATCAAAAAAGCCGTCGTGGACTTCCCCTCGTAGTATAATAACGACGGTGCCTGAAGACGCGCTGCTCGAAGTTACCACCCTCAACAAGGCTTTCGGGACCTCCACGGTCCTGCACGACGTCTCCCTGACCGTCCGGAAGGGGGAGTTCATGACCTTGCTCGGTCCCTCCGGCTGCGGCAAGACCACCACTTTGCGCATCATCGCCGGCTTCGAGTCTCCCGACGGCGGGCGCGTGCGCCTCAGCGGCGTGGACGTCACCGACGTCCCGTCCTACGAGCGCGACGTGCACACCGTCTTTCAGCACTACGCCCTTTTCCCGCACCTTTCGGTGGCCGACAACATCGCCTTCGGCATGCGCATGGACAAGGTGCCCGAGGCGGAGATCAGGACGCGCGTCCCCGAAGCGCTATCGATGGTCAAGCTCTCCGGCTTCGAGGCCCGCCGCATTCAGTCCCTGTCCGGCGGCCAGATGCAGCGCGTGGCGCTCGCACGCGCGATCGCCGGACGGCCCGCCGTGCTGCTCCTGGATGAGCCCCTGGGCGCCCTCGACCTCAAGCTGCGCAAGGAGATGCAGCTCGAGCTCAAGGGCCTGCAGAAGCGCCTGGGCATCGCCTTCATCTACGTCACGCACGATCAAGAGGAGGCGATGACGATGTCCGACCGCATCGCCGTCTTCAACCACGGGCGCATCGAACAGGTCGGCACTCCCGGGGAAATCTACGAGATGCCCAAGACGAGCTTCGTCGCCGACTTCATCGGCGGCGCCAACATCTTCTCCGCGACCGTCCTCGCCGGCGCCGAGGGCCGCGCCCGCCTCATGCTCGAGGGCGAGCACGAGCTCGATGTCCCGCTGGATCCCTATGAAAGCCTTCCCGCCGTCGGCAAGCGCGTGAAGATCGCCATCAGGCCCGAGCGCGTGAAGGTCTTCTATAAAGACGAGCTTCCCTTCGGCCTGATCCGCTTCGAGGCCACCCTCAAGGACACGGTCTTCCTCGGCGACGCCTGCCAGATCTATCTGCAGATGTTCAAGAAGGCCCCCGAGCGCCTGACCATCGCCTGGGCCGGCGGCGACCGCTACGCGGTCCACGACGACCTGGACGTGCCCGTCATCGCCGCCGTGCAGCCCGAGGACGTCTACATCCTGGAGGAAGACCATGACTGAGCCGATCTCGCGACGGGGCTTTCTCAAGGCGGCGATCCTGGCCCCTCTCATCCCGTCCTTGCTGGCCGCCTGCCGCCGCTCGAGCGACGAGAAGGTCGTCAACTTCTTCAACTGGTCGAACTACATCGGCAAGGACACCTTGCCGGAGTTCACCAAGCGCACCGGCGTCGCGGTCCGCTACGACCTGTTCGCCGACGAGGACGAGATGTTCACCAAGCTGCGCGCCGGCGCGCGCGGCTACGACCTGATCGTCGTCGGCGACTACCACATCCCGCGCTTCCGCGCCTTGAACCTCATCGAGCCCATCCCCGCCGCCGAGCTCAAGAACCGCGGCAACCTGGGCCCGCGCTTCCGCAGCCCCGTCTACGATCCCGAGGAGACCACCGTGCCCTACCTGTGGGGCACGACCGGCATCGCCTACAACCGCAAAAGGATCAAGAAGGCGCCGACCTCCTGGCGCGACCTGTGGGACCCGCAGTACAAGGACCGCGTCTCCATGCTCGACAACGTGCGCGACTGCATCTCCGTCGCCATGCAGTTGCTGAACATACCGCAGACGACCCGCGACCCCGAGGACTTCAAGAAGATCCGCGAGCTGCTGGTCAAGCAAAAGCCCCTGGTCAAGCAGTACTCGAGCGCCTCCTACCTCAACAGCCTCGTCGCCGGCGAGATCGATCTGGCCATGACCTGGTCCGGGGACCTGTTCCAGACCGCGCGCGAGAACCCCGACCTGGACTACGTCATCCCCAAGGAGGGGACCTATATGTGGGTGGATTGCCTGGCGATGATGCGCGGCGCGCGCCACCGCGCCGACACCCTCCGCCTCATCGACTACCTGCTCGAGCCGGACGTGGCCGCCGGCATCGCCAACTCCGTGCGCTACGCGACGCCCAACCTGGCCGCCCAGCCCAAGATCGACAAGGAACTCCTCAACGACCCCCGCGTGTACCCCACGCCGGCGGTGATGAAGAAGCTCCAGCTGCACCATGTCCTCGACAGCGAGCAAAGCGAGCTGTGGAGCAAGACCTGGGCCGACGTTAAGGTCGCCTAGTGAGCCGCGCCCTGTCCTGGCTGCTCGGCGGCCGCACGCCGCTGGCCACCCATCTCCTGCTGGCCCCGGCCTCGTTCTGGCTGCTGTTCCTGCTCGTCATCCCCGCCTTGGGCCTCATCGTCCTGTCCTTCGCAACCAACGGCCCTTACGGGACCATCGTCTGGGAGTTCGGCTTCCACAACTACGCCCGCGCCTTCGATCCCAAGTATCTTCCCGTGCTGCTGCGGACCTTCGCCTTCGCCGCGGCGACCACGGTCCTGTGCCTGCTCATCGGCTATCCGGTGGCCTACTACCTCTCCTTTCGCGCCGGGCGCTGGCGCAACATCATGCTCGTCGGTCTGATGGTCCCGTTCTGGAGCTCCTGCCTCGTCGCCTACTATTCTTGGATGATAGTATTGGGGAAAGAGGGCCTCATCAACGCGAACTTGATCCGCTTCGGCTTCCTCTCCGAGCCCATCGGCTTCCTGTACACCCCGTTCGCGATCCTGCTCGGCCTCGTCTACTTCTACCTGCCGTTCGCGGTCCTGCCCCTGTACGCCTCGCTCGACAAGGTCCCGCGCTCCGTCGTCGAGGCGGCCTACGACCTCGGCGCGGGGCGCTGGACGGCCTTTCGCAAGGTCACCTTGCCGCTCTCCCTGCCGGGCGTCGTCGCCGCCTGCCTGCTCACCTTCATCCCCTGCCTGGGCGACTTCCTGACCGTGGAGATCCTCGGCGGCCCGCGCTACTACCTGCTCGGCAACCTCATCTCGAACCAGTTCATGATGGCCCAGGACTGGCCCTTCGGCTCCGCCCTCACCTCCTTGCTCCTCGCCGGCCTCGTCGGCGGCCTGTGGCTGTACCAGCGCTGGGAGAAGGCATGAAGAAGAGCCGGGGGATGGGCCTTTACTGCGCGGGGGTGTTCGGCTTCCTCTACCTGCCGCTCGCGGTGATGTTCGTCTTCTCCTTCAACGACGCCCGCCGCAACGTGGTCTGGAAGGGGTTCACGCTCAAGTGGTACTCCGCCCTGTTTCAAAACACGGACATGATGGCCGCGATGCTGACCTCGGTCGAGCTCGCCCTGTCGGCGGCCGCCATCGCCGCGGTGATCGGCATGCTCGCCTCCTACGCCATGGTCAAGCACAAGCCCTTCCGCGGCCGCTCCGCCTACGACGCTTTGCTCAGCGTCCCCCTGATGATGCCCGAGGTCGCCCTCGGCGTGGGCATACTCACCTTCCTCGTCCGCGCCGGCTACGAGCTCGACTTCTTCGCCTTGGCCTGCTCCCACGCCCTGATCTGCCTGCCCTACACCATCGCCGCCGTGCGCGCGCGCCTGATCTCCCTGCAGGAATCATCTTTGGAAGACGCCGCGATGGACCTGGGTGCTACCGAGTGGCAGGCCTTCGTCAAGGTCACCTTGCCACTGGCCCGGCCCGCGATCATCTCCGGGGCCCTCCTGTCCTTCACCGTCAGCTTCCAGGACTTCGTCACTTCCTTCTTCGTGGCCGGCATCGGCATCGTGACCATGCCCATCAAGATCTACTCGATGATCAAGTTCGGCGTCTCTCCCGAGATCAACGCCCTCTCCGTCTGCCTTCTCCTGGCGACCTTCACCTTGATCGCCCTCAACGCCGCCTTCGCCGTCCGCCCCGACGAAGCCTCGCGTCATTGACACCTCCTCGCTGAGGGGCTAGTCTATGCGCATGGCGGCCAAAAAGAAAAAGACTTTGGGGATCATGACGGGGGGAGGGGACTGCCCCGGGCTCAACGCGGTCATCCGCGCCGTGGTCAAGACCGCCCTCAACGACTACGGCATGGACGTGATCGGCTTCCGCGACGGCTATCACGGCCTGGTCACCGGCCGCGCCGTGCGCCTGCGCAACGACGACGTGTCCGGCATACTCGCCCGCGGCGGCACCATCCTGGGAACCTCCAACACCCACGACCCCTTCCGCTGGGCCGAGCTGAACCGGGGCAAGCTGACCTACCACGACCGCTCGGCCAAGGCCGCCGCCAGCTGCCGCCGCCACAAGCTCTCGGGGCTGGTCATCATCGGCGGGGACGGGACCATGGCCAGCGCACGCAAGCTCTCGGACATGGGCCTGGGCATCGTCGGCGTGCCCAAGACCATCGACAACGACCTGGCGGGCACCGACAAGACCTTCGGCTTCGACACCGCCGTGCAGACCGCCTCCGACCTCATCGACAAGCTGCGCGACACCGCCCAGAGCCACAACCGGGTCATGGTCGTCGAGGTGATGGGACGCTACGCGGGCTGGCTGGCGCTGACCTCCGGCGTCGCCGGCGGCGCCGACGTCATCCTCCTGCCTGAGATCCCGTACGACCTCGCGAAGATCGGCGAGGCCTTGAAGGCGCGCGCCCGGCGCGGCAAGCGCTACAGCATACTCGTCGTCGCCGAGGGCGCCCGGCCCAAGGGGGGGACGATGACCGTCGCCCGCACCGAGGCGACCAGCCCCGATCCGATCCGCCTCGGCGGCGTCGGCCAGGCCCTGTCGGGTTTTATAGAGAAACGGTTCCGGTTGGAGACGCGCGTGACCGTCCTCGGCCACGTCCAGCGCGGGGGCTCCCCGCTGGCCTCCGACCGCGTCCTCTGCACCCGCTTCGGGGTCAAGGCCGCCGAGCTGGCCGCCGCCGGCACCTTCGGCGGCATGGTCGCCCTTCGGGGAGACGATCTGATCGCCGTGCCGCTCAAGCAGGTGGCGGGCAAGATCCGCCTCGTGCCGGAGGACCATCCCCTGATCGCGGCCGCGCGCGCGGTCGGGACCTGCTTCGGCGACTAGGCGACGAGGGCTTCGCCGATCCCGCAGCCATGAGGCGCTCAGTCCGTCCGGTCCGCCAAGAGCGAGTGCAGTCCGCGCGGTGCGATGATTTTAACACCCTGGTGGACGTACTCCTCTTTTCCGGCGTAGACCAGAACTCCTCCCGGACTCTTCGGGAACACCTTGGCATAATGGAACAGGCCTTTGAAAAAATCGCCGGCGACCGTGGCCCCGGCCTTGACTTCGATGGGGATGGCGTCGGCGTCGCGGCCGTAGAGCAGGTCCACTTCGTTGCCGACATTGTCCCGATAAAAGGATAGTTCCGGGCGCAAGCCGCGGTGCAAGCCGTGCTTGAGGGCCTCGAGAACCACCAGATTTTCGAACAAGCCCCCGCGCAAGGGATCGCGCGCAAGCTGGCGCTCATTCTCGATGCCCAACAGGCGGCAGGCCAGGCCCGTATCGTAAAAGTAGAGCTTGGGTGTTTTAACCAGACGTTTGCGTATGTTCGCGTGATAGGGTTCCAGCAGGAAGACGATGTAACCGGCCTGAAGCAGCGTGACCCAGGCCCGGGCCGTCGTATGGGACACTCCCGCGTCGTTACCCAGCGAATGGAGGTTGAGCAATCCTCCGACGCGGCCCGCGCACAGGCGCACGAAGCGTTGGAAGGTGTTGAGATCCTTGACCGACACGAGTTGGCGAAGGTCACGCTCTACGCAGGTTTCCAGGTAGTCGCCGTAGAAGCCGGCCGGGTCCAGGCCCTCCTTGTGCACGCGCGGATAAAACCCGGAAAACATGAGGCGGTCGACGGACATGGCCCGCCGCGCGCGTGGCAACTCTTCCAGGCTCAGCGGCAGCAGTTTCAAAAGAGCCGTTCGGCCGGCAAGGGACTGGGTGACGCGGCTCATGATTTCGAACTGCTGGCTTCCGGTCAGGATGAATACGCCTTTGCGAGGGTCCTTGTCCACCACCTCCTGCAGGTAGGACAGCAGCTCCGGCGCGCGCTGGACCTCATCGAGGATGGCGCCGTCTGGATAGCCGGACAAAAAACCGCGGGGGTCCTCGATGGCGAGCCTGCGGGTATCGGGATTCTCCAGGCTCACATACGCCTTGCCGGGGAACACCCGCCGGCAGAGAGTGGTCTTGCCGCTCTGCCGAGGGCCCGTGATCGTCACGACCGGATATTGCCTCGCCAACGCGGCGAGCACCGGTTCGAGCAGGCGTTTGTACATGCTTTGAGTATAACGGATTTTATTACAATTTGCAAGTTATACATTCAAATTGTAATGTGCGGGTTCGAGGACTAGGCGACGAGGGCCTCGGCCTCACGGGTGATCGCGTCCAGGGAGAGCTTGAGCTCGGCCGCCTTTACGATCAGGCTGTCGAGCGGGCCGACCGATATCGGCTCACCATAGACTACGACCGAGCGGCCGAAGGGCATGGGGATCTGGAACTGGTCCCAGGTTCCTTTCAGGATCATTCGGTTCGACTGGGCGTTCGTGACGGGCAAGATGGGCACCCCGAGCTTCTGGGCCAGGTACATGATGCCTTCCTTGATCTCTTCCTTGGGGCCCTTGGGGCCATCGGGGGTGATGCCGAGGTCCAGGCCCGAACGTAATGCCTTAATAAGGCCTCTGACCGCGTCCGAGGCTCCGCGAGAGGAGGAGCCGCGCACCGAGGCGACGCCGCAGCAGCGGCGGATCGTCTCCGCGATCATCTCGCCGTCGACGGACTTGCTGATGAGCATGGACATGGGGTCGCCGCGGTGGGAAACGGTGAAGAAGACCTGGCGCTGGTGCCAGAAGGCGTAGATGAAGCGCTGGTCGTTTCGGCGCAGGTTGGAGCGGATCTCGCCGCGGACGGTGGTGAGGCGCGTCGTGAGCTTGATGAACGAGGAGAACAGGTAGCCGAGGTAGGGGACGAGGAAACGGAGGATGGGCACGGATCAGTGTACCATGCGTGGGGCGAGGGCGCCGTCGGAGTGGGGACGGAAAGGGCCGCTATTTGGGGGGCTAGGGGGACGCGGCGAGGACTATGACGAGGACGAGCACGGGGAGGGCGAAGAGGGCGATCAGCCACTTCGCGCCCGCCGGCTTGCCGAGGTTCACCGTCCAGCCCATCCAGGGGATCGACTTGGGCACCCAGGTGCGGCTGTCGCGCTTGCTGAAGTAAAAGATGAAGAGGCCGGGGCCGGACCAGTTGGCCGGGTTCTTCCATTCCGCCTCGTCGATTTCTCGCTGGTTCATTTGCCTTGCTCAGCGGCGCGGTAAATTGGAAGCGGCGCCCGACATGGCAGTTCCAAGTTATTCACACTTCTTCCCCGGGGAAAAAGTGTGAATCACTTGACCGGCGTGAGCCAGGTGTATAGCGCAGCTGGATAACAGTGTCACACGTTGGATTATAGAGGGATATGCAGCGCTTGGCTAGGCCCGCCGTCTGGAAGCGGGGCGTGAACACCGCGGGCTATGTCAGCCGAACTTGGGAGACGGAAGCAACTGAAGCTACCGTCAGTCGGGGGCATTTACTCCCATCGATGGGAGTGAATATGTCGTGCAGGTCATCGCCGCTCGTTCCAGGACCGAGCGCCGGCGGCGGCGGAGCTACTCGGCGGGAGCCGTAGGAGGGATCGCCGGCTCGGCCTCGACCTCGGAGCCGGAGCAGCACGCGCTCGACTTCATAGGGCACATCTGCCCATACAGCGTCAGGTTGCGCAGCCCGATGCCCGCCGCGATGAGCAGCGCCACCGCGCCGAGCCGCCCGATGATGTTCCCGTCGCCGTTGATCTTGCCGTTCATGCCGTCATTTTAGCTCATTATGGCGTGACCGCGAGAGGCACCGTGACCGTGCCGAACTCCTCGCCCGTGCGGGCGTCGACCAGCTCGGCCCGGAAATCGACCCTGTCGAGGCTGCCCGGGACCTTCTGGAAATAGACGAACCCCGAGACGGACCCGCCGTCCTCGATGACGCCCTCCGGCAGGCCGCGGGCGACCATGTCCTCGGTCGGAAGCTTGACCTCGACGCGCCGGCTGTAAGCGGGCCACTCCGCGTAGCGCGGGCCGTAATAGGCCGCGTCGTAGGCGAAAGGCTCGTTCCAGGGGCGCAGGCCGGGGGTGAAGTGCCGCGAGGCGTAGGGCACGACGTAGAAGCGGTCGTGCGCGAACTCCGGATCGAGCGGCTTGGAGACCGGCTCCGTCATCGTCTCGTCGATCTCGTAAGGAGGAATGGCGGCGTACTCGCGCCCGGCGGGGGAGACGAGCTTGATCTCGTCGAAGCGCACCCGCAGGGGGCGGCCGCTGTTGTTGCGGATGTCGACGCGCAGGGGGGTCAAGGTCCCATCGAGCTCGGCGGGATGGCCGGTCCAGCCGCCTCCCGCGATCGTCATCTGCACGCCGTCGGCCCGCGCGACGTCGGCGACGCCCTTGACCGGCTTCAGCGTCGTCTTCTGTCCCCCGCAGGCCGCGGCCAGCGCGGCGGCGAGGAGAAACGCGACTTTGGCATGGGTCGTCATCTTGGTCTCCCTTGGTGACTCGATTATAGCCGCGGGCGCCGGGACGTGGGAGAGCGCCGGGGTAAGGACTATGTGACGGGACGTTGAGGCGCCCGTTTACCGTTTTTTTACCCCGCCGAAACACCCGCGGAATCAATTCCGCGGATCGCGGGGGTACTCTCTCGCGGACGGCACCGGAGGCCCCTCATGAACATCAAGATCATCTCGTTGGCGGTTTTGACCGCGTCCCTGTCGGCCTGCGTCGGCCACCGTAAGGCCGCGCAGGTCGAGCCCGCCGCGCCGGCTCCCACGGAGGCTCTCGCTTCGCTCCACGTCGAGCCGCTGGGGTGCACGGTCTACGCGGGCGACGACCGGCCCGACTACGACGCCCAGGCTCTGGAATGCATCGTCCAATGGCTGGGCGAGGCCCATGAATACCTCGCCGAGGGCGGCAAGCCGACGAAATACACCAGCCCGGAGAGCATCGAGCGGAATCGGGCGACTGCCCGAAAGCTGAGCGCTCGGATCGCGCATTGGCTCAAGAAAGGCGATTTCCACGCCGAGGCGCCGCCGGCCCCAAGCGTCGGGCCCGCCCCGGAGATGGAGTCCCAGCAGCATTACCTCAGCGGCATACTCTTTTATCAGAAGGGCGACGTCGAGGGCGCGCGCCGGGAGTGGCTCCTGGCCAAAAAGCTCGACCCCGCGAACAACGACGCCCAAGAGGGTTTGGATCGCCTCGGACAAGAACGCTGACGGGCTAAGCGCCGAGCGAGCGGACGTCTTTGCGGATCTGGGCCTTCAGCGCGGCCAGCGATGGGAAGCGGCGCTCGGCGCGGATCCGGGAGAGGAAGGACAGGCTCAAGGTCCGTCCGTACAGATTCCCGCGGAAGCCGGGGATATGGACCTCGACGACGAGCCGGACGCCGCCGAGCGTGGGACGCACGCCGACGTTGCAGGCCCCGAGGCGCTCGCCCAACGTGGTGCCCTTGACCAGGACCTTCCAGACGCCGCGCGGAGGGCGGGAGGAGGACGGGAGCTTGAGGTTCGCCGTGGGGAAGCCGAGCTTGCGGCCCAGGCGTTCGCCGCGGACCACGCGGCCGCGCACGGAGGTCACTTGAGCGCTCTCTCCAGGGCGGGCAAGGACTCGAGCAGGCGCTGGGCGAGCGCCTCGGGCGCCAAGGCGCGCGTCGCCTCCAAGGTCAGCGCGTCGCCGAGCAGGAAGGGCCCGACCGATTCGCGGCGCAAGGTCGAGACCGTGCCGCCGCAGCCCAGCTTCTCGCCGAGGACCTCGGCGAGGGTGCGCACGTAGGTGCCGCTGGCGCAGTGCAGGCGGTGGGTCAGCTCGGGCGCGTCCCACGATAAAGCGTCCCACGAGTGGACCACCGAAGAGCGAGCCTTGACGGGGATCTCGAGGCCTTTGCGGGCGTACTCGTACAGCGGACGGCCCTGATGCTTGACGGCGGAGTAGGCCGGCGCGGAGGACTCCACCGTGCCGACGAAGCTCGCGCAGGCCGTCTTCAGAGCGGCGAGGTCGAGGGCAGGCACGGGCTTCTCCTCGAGGGTCTTGCCGGTGATGTCGCCGGTGTCGGTCTTGACCCCGAGGCGGATGGTGCCCGAGTAGACCTTGTCCATGCCCTGCAGGCGGGCCTGGAGCTTGGTGCAGGGGCCGATCAGGGCGACCAGCAGGCCCGTGGCGAGGGGATCGAGGGTGCCGGTGTGGCCGACCTTGGTGCTGCGGGGGAAGAGCTTGCGCAGGACGGCGACGCAGTCGTGCGAGGTCCAGGCCGCGGGCTTGTCGATCAGCAGCATACCAGCGACCGGAAGGCCGCCGGCAATCACTGGTTCTTTTCCTTCTCGAGCTTGTTGAGGAGCTCGTCGATGCGCGAGGCCTTCTTCGGGGTGATGTCGTAGGTGAAGATGAGGTTGGGGATGGTCTTGACAGAGACCTTCTTCTTGATGAGCTCGCGCAGGTACGGGGCGGCGCGCTCGAGGGCGGCGGCGGCGCGCTCGCGCTCGGCGTCGGTGCCCAGGATCGAGTAGAAGACCTTGAGCGTCTTGCGGTCGTGGGACAGGTCCACGTCGGTGACCGTGATGAAGCCGACGAGGCCGGGGTCCTTGACCTCGCGCAGGTGCGTGGAGACGAGCTCTTTATAGAGCTCGCGAAGGCGGTCGTTGCGCTCGTACATGGCCGCTTACCGCGGCGACTGCGAAAGGCGGCGGGTGCGCGATTCCTTGACGAAGAACTCGAGCAGGTCGCCGACCGCGATGTCGTTGAAGCCTTCGATGCCGATGCCGCACTCCTGGCCCTTCTCCACTTCCTTGACGTCGTCCTTGAAGTGGCGCAGCGTGGAGACCTTGCCGGTGAAGAGCGTCTTGCCGTCGCGGACCACGCGGATCTGGCCGCCGCGCGTGATCTTTCCGTCGCGCACCGCGGAGCCCGCGATGACGCCGGTCTTGACCTTGAACAGGGCCTTGACCTCGCCCTTGCCGACGATGACGTCGACGATCTCGGGCGCGAGCAGGCCTTCGAGGGCCGCCTTCACGTCCTCGATGAGGTCGTAAATGACCTTGTAGTTGCGGACCTCGACGCCCTCGCGGTCGGCGAGCTCGGCCGCGCGGGGCTCGACCTCGGCGTTGAAGAGCAAGGTGACCGCGTCGGAGGCCGACGCGAGCAGGATGTCGGACTCGTTGGCGTTGCCGATGGCGCCGTGGATGATGCGCACGCGGCACTCGGTCGTGGACAGGCCCTCGAGGGAGTCGCGCAGCGCCTGCAGCGAGCCCTGCACGTCGGCCTTGAGCAGGATGTTGAGGTCCTTGGCCTTCGAGGAGCCGGAGCTCATCGCGGAGCGCAGGCCCACGAGGGTCATGTGCTTCTGGTGGGCCATCGTCTGCTCGCGGTGGATGAGGCGGCGCTTCTCGGCGATGTCGCGCGCGGCCTTCTCGCTGTCGACGACGGTGAAGGCGTCGCCGGCTTGGGGAGTGCCCATGATGCCGAGGATTTCCACTGGAGTGGCTGGTCCTGCATAGTCGATGCGCTTGCCGTTGTCGTCGACGAGGGCCTTGATCTTGCCGTGCGCCAGGCCCGCGACGAACGCGTCGCCGAGCTTGAGCGTGCCGGCCTGGACGAGCACCGAGGCGACGGCGCCGCGCTTGGTGTCCATGCGGGCCTCGAGGACGGTGCCGTAGGCGGGGCGGTCGGGGTTGGCTTTGAGCTCGAGGATCTCGGCCTGAAGGGCCAGGGACTCGAGAAGCTTGTCGAGGTTCAGGCGCTTCTTCGCGGAGACGTCGACGAAGATGTTCTTGCCGCCCCATTCCTCGGGCTGCAGGCCGATGCCGGAGAGGTCCTGGCGGATCTTCTGCGGGTTGGCGCCGGGGAGGTCGATCTTGTTGACCGCGATGACGATGGGCACGCCGGCGGCCTTGGCGTGGTCGACGGCCTCGATGGTCTGCGGCATGATGCCGTCGGTGGCGGAGACGACGAGGACGACGATGTCGGTGACCTTGGCCCCCCGCGCGCGCATGGCGGTGAAGGCCTCGTGGCCGGGCGTGTCGAGGAAAACGATCTCGCCCTTGTCGATCTTAACCTTGTAGGCGCCGATGTGCTGCGTGATGCCGCCGGATTCGCCCTCGGCGACCTTCGCCGAGCGGATCGCGTCGAGCAAGGAGGTCTTGCCGTGGTCGACATGGCCCATGATGGTGATCACGGGGGGGCGGGGCTTGAGCTTGGCGGGGTCTTCCTTCTCGGCCTTGACGACGGCAAGCTCCTCTTCTTTATACATCGCGACGACCTCGAGCTCGAAGCCGAAGTCGGAGGCGACGACCTGCGCGGCCTCGGTGTCGAGGCGCTGGTTGATGGTGGCGAAGATGCCCAGGCCCATCAGCTTCTTGATGACGTCGTTCGTCTTGAGCTCCATCTTCTCGGAGAGCTCGCGCACGGTGATCATCGAGGAGACTTTGATCTTCTTGAGCGGCGGCTTCTGGCCGGGCTCTAGGGGCTTCGACGGCGCAGCCGACGGGCGGTTCTGGTGCTGCGGGCGGTTGCCGCCGCCCTGTCCGGGGCGGTGCTGGCCGGGACGCTGGCCGGGCATCGGCGGGCGCGGCGCGCCGGGGCGCGGCGCGAACTGCGGGCGGGTCGTGATCGCGCCGGGGCGAAGGATGACGGGCTTCTGCGGCCCGGACGTGCCGGGCTTCGGCGGCATGGGCGGAAGCGCGCCGGTCGTCGGCGGCTTCTGCGCGGGCGGCACCGGAGCCCCGGGCACGGCGGGCCTGGGCGCTAAGGGCGCGGCGGCCGGAGCACCGGCCGCGGGCTGGATCGGCTTGGGCGGCTGCGCGCCGGGGACGAGCGGCTTGGGGGCGACCGGCATGCCGGGGATCGCGGGCTTGACGAGCGGCGCCGCCGGAGGGACCACGGGCGCCGGCGCGGGCGCGGCCGCGATCGGAGCGGGGGGGACGACGGGCTTCGGAGCGGGAGGCTTCGGGAGCGCGGCGCCGGCGGCGAGGCGCGTCACCGTCGGTCCGGCGGTGGACACATTGCGCTTCTTGAACATCGCGAACGCGGAGACCAGATTGGCGCTGGGGGGGGCGATCGAGCCCTCTTCCTGCGTCGTGCGGACCTCGGCGGCCGTGCCCTTGGCGGCGGCTTTCTTAGGGGCGGCCTTCGCCTTGGCGGCCGCGGGTTTCGCGGCGGCAGGCTTCTTTACCGGAGTCTTTTTCGTGGGCTTCTTTTCCATTACCGAACGATTATAGCATTTTGGCGGGGGCCTAGAAGAGGCCTAGGCCTACGCCTTTTCCATGGAGGTCTTCGCGTTCGCGATGATCTTGGCCGCGGTCTTCTCACCGATGCCGGCCGTCTTGAGGTCCTCGGCCGACGCCTCCGCGAGCTTCGCGGCGGTGGTGATGCCGGCCTTGACCAAGGTCTCGAGCGTCTTCGGGCCGACTCCCTCGAGCGTGGTCAGCGACGCGTCCGCGCCGGAGACGGCGGCCTTCGCGGCGGCCTTCGCGGCGGGCTTGGCGGGCTCGGCCTTGACCTCGAGGGTCCAGCCGGTCAGCTTCTGCGCCAGGCGCACGTTCTGACCGTCCTTGCCGATGGCGAGAGCGAGCTGCTCCTCGGCGACGAGCACCTCGGCGATGCGGTTCTCGGGGTCCATGACCTGCACGGAGGAGACCTTGGCCGGAGCCAGGGCCGCGGCGAGGGACTCCTCGACGCCCTCGGCGTAGGCGATCAGGTCGATGCGCTCGCCGGCGACCTCGTTCATGATCGAGCGGATGCGCGAGCCGCGCAGACCGACGCACGAGCCGATCGCGTCCACGCGCGGGTCGTTGGACTTGACGATCACCTTGGCGCGAAAGCCCGGGTCGCGCACGATGCGCACGATCTCGACGGTCCGGTCGGCGATCTCGGGGACCTCGGCCTCCATCAGGCGCTGCAGGAACAGGTCGGCCGCGCGGGAGAGCACGACGGCGGGCCCGCGCTGGGATTTGTCCACGCGCAGGATGACGGCGCGCACGTTGCCGCCGATGTTGTAGCGCTCGCGGCGGATCTGCTCGCGCGGGGGCAAGACGCCCTCGGTCTTGCCGAGGTCGACGATGATGCTGCGCTCGACGAAGCGGTGCACGGAGCCGGAGACGACCTCGCCTTCCTTCGGCTTGAACTCCTCGTACAGCTTGTCGCGCTCGACCTCGCGCACGCGCTGGGTCAGCACCTGCTTGGCGGTCTGCGCGGCGATGCGGGCGAAATCCGCGGCGGGGGCGGGGTAGATCAGCTCGTCGCCGACCTTGGCGCCCTTCTTGATCCTCTGGGCGTCGGCCTCGGTGAGCTCGAGCTCGGGGTCCACGACGGCCTCGACGACCTTCTTCGCCACGACGGCGGAGAAGATGCCGCTCTCGCGGTCGATGGACGCGCGAATGTCGGCGTTCTTGCCGACGTGCTTGCGCAGGGAGGAGACGACCGCGCCCTCGATCATGGACAGGATCTCGTCGACGGGAATGTTCTTCTCGCGCGCGATCTGCTCCAACGCCGTCATCAGCTCGGATTTGCTCATAAATTCAGTCCTCCAATTCGAACGCGGCCGAATCGTCGAGCCGCAGCTCATCGATGTTCTCGCGCGAGAACGCCTTGAGGTCCTTCTCCACCTGGATCGACACCTTCCCGTCCGCCAATCCCTTCAGCACTCCCGTGAAACGGCGCTGGCCGTTGTCCGGCAGCTTCAGCCTCAGCTTCACGGGCTTGCCCGAGAAGCGCTCGAAATCCTTGTCCTTCTTGATCACGCGGTCGAGGCCCGGAGACGACACCTCGAGCACGTAAGACCGGTTGATCTTGTCGCCCTCGTCCAACGTCGCGCTGACCCGGTCCGAGAAATAGGCGCAGTCGTCGAGGGTGACCCCCTTGGGCTTGTCCAGGAACAGGCGCAGGACCCACTGATGGCCTTCCTTGCGCCATTGCAGGTCCACCAATTCGCCGCCCTCCTGCTCGATCAGGGGGGTCAGAAGGGCTTCGATCTCTTTGGCGTCCATAGGTTCGATTCCAATAAAAAGAGTGGCTCAACACGGCAGCCACTCCGAAAGAAAATGCGCCCCCCAAGACGTTGGGAGGCGACCGTGAGTATAATAGCACGAAGTAAGAAGCCTGTCAAGCGCGCGGATCGCCGGTTCGGGGGCCTCGTTCGTTTATCGTGAGATAAACCCGGCTCTCGGCCAGGTTTTACCCGCGAGGAAAAATGGGGGCTTGCCCTCGGCAATGAGAGGGGTTATACTGCGCCCATGAACTTCATCGCGCGCTTCAAGAACGGCTTCACCCTGCTGGGCAATTCTTTCGCCGTGATGCGCGCCAACCCGCGTCTGCTCCTCTTCCCGGCCGCGACGGCCGTGCTCACCGTCGTCATCGGGGTCCTTTTCATGACCCCGATCGTGCTCCAGCCTTCCCAGCACGCCTACACCACCTCGGCGCATTGGGCCGAGGTCGGCTCCCGCCTCATCGTCACGGGCCCGCCCGACGCCGTCGACCGCCTCAAGGGGCGGGACCGCCGCGTGTCCCTGTCCAAAGAGGCGCTGGCCTACTTCATCCTCGCGTACTTCCTCTCCATGTTCCTCGCCACCTTCTTCAACGTGGCCTTCGTCCACGAGATCTTCGACGCGCTCGACGGCAACAGCGTCTCGGTCGCCGAGGGCATCGCTTTCGCTCTGACCAAGCTGAAGCCCATCCTGATGTGGACCTTGTTCGCCGGCGTCGTCGGCCTGCTGATCAAGGCCCTCGAGCAGCGCTTCGGCTTCTTCGGGCGCTGGGTCATCCGTCTCATCGGCACGGCGTGGAGCGTGGCGGCGGTGTTCGTCATCCCGATCCTCGTCGTCGAGAAGACCACGGAGAACCCGCTCGAGGTGATGAAGCGCTCGGCCGGCGTCATCCGCGCGGCGTGGGGGGAGGCGCTCGGAGGCTACGCTGGCCTGCAGCTCGGCGGGCTGATCGTGCTGTCGAGCCTTTTCCTCGCCGGCGCCGTCGCCGGCTGGGCCGCGTACGCGATGCAGTCCCTGTGGCCCGTCGCGATCGGCCTGTCCTCATGGCTCGTCGCGGCGATCGCGTTCTCCTACGCCCTCGGCGTCGCGGGGCAGATCTACCTGTGCGTGCTCTACCGCTACGCGACCGCGGGCGTCGTGCCCGCCGGCTACACGCCCGAGCTGCTCGGCTCGGCCTGGACGCCCAAGAAATCCTGACGCGGCAGTATTATCCCCAGGCTCCGCTCCGACTGTTGTTGACAACAGTCGCGGCGTTCATTGGGGACAACACCGCGCGTCCGCGCTAAACGGCGGACTTAACCGCGGCGGAGAGCAACTCCGCGAGCTTGTCGGCCGCCGCTTCGAGCGGCCAATGAACGGCGGCCGCGTCTCCGCGTTTTTTATATTCGACGTGCCCGGCGTCGAGCATGCGCTTGGACACGACAAAGCGGTGCGGGATGCCGATCAGGTCGATGTCCTTGAACTTGACGCCGGGCTTGCCGTCGCGGTCGTCCTCGAGCACGTCGAAGCCCTTCGCCTCGAGCGACGCCACGAGCGCGTCCACCGCGGGGCGCACGCGCGCGTCGTCCTTCTCGTCGATGACGACGACGGCGCACTGGAAGGGGGCGATCTCGGAGGGCCAGACGATGCCGTCCTTGTCGTGGCCTTGTTCGATTGCCGCGGCCACCACTCGGGAAACCCCTATGCCGTAGCAGCCCATCACCATGACCTGGGGCTTTTGCGCCTTGTCGAGGTACTCCGCCTTCATGGACGTCGAGTACTTTGTGCCGAGCTTGAAGGTATGGCCGACCTCGATGCCCTTGAAGAATTCGGTCTTGCCGCCGCAACTCGGGCAGGGGTCCTCGAGCGTCGCGCTCCGCAGATCAAAAAAACCTCTGAACTTGGCTGCCGATATGTTCCTAAGATCAGCGTCATTTTCAAAGACAATCGTCGGTTTTTCGGGCAGGTCACGCGCGATATTGAAGTTATCGGTATGCAGGCCGTCCTTGTTGGCGCCTGACACGCCGTTGAGCACACCCTTCGTCGAGAAGTCAGCGTAGATATCAGCGTTGGGATGATTCTGCGGACCGCCGTAGCCGACTTTGCAGCCCATCACGGCCTCGTACTGCGCCGGCGTCGCGCGGTACAGGTTCGGCGCGCCGACGACTGCGGCGAGCTTGGCCTCGTGCAACTCGTGGTCGCCGCGCATCAGGGCGATCACGGGGGTCTTCCCGTCGATCATGTACAACTGCGTTTTCAGGAAATCGGTTAACGGGCGCTTTATGAGCGCCGCCACATCGGCGACAGTGGTCTTTCCCTGCGTGTCGAACTCGGACAGCGGTTTGAACGCCGCGGCGTCCGGCGCCTTGAACGCGTCCTTGATCTCGCTCCGCTCGATGTTGGCCCCGTAATCGCACTTCGTGCACGACACGATCGTCTCTTCGCCCGTCTCGGCGAGCACCATGAATTCATGGGAGAAGGACCCGCCGATGGCGCCGGCCTGCGCCAGCACGGGCTTGAACTTCAGGCCGCAGCGCACGAACACGCGCTTGTACGCCTCGTAGATGGTCTTGTAGTACGTGTTCGCGTCCGCCTCGTCGGCGTGGAAGGAGTAGGCGTCCTTCATGATGAACTCGCGCGCGCGCATCACGCCGAAGCGGGGGCGGATCTCGTCGCGGAACTTGCGGCCGATCTGGTAGAGCATCGTCGGCAGCTGGCGCCAGGAGCGGACCTCGCGGCGCACGAGGTCGGTGACGACCTCCTCGGCCGTCGGGGCGAAGCAGAACTCCGCGTCCTTGCGGTCCTTGATGCGCAGCAGCTCCTTGCCGTACACGGGCCAGCGGCCCGTCTCTTCCCAGAGGGCCTTCGGCTGGATGACGGGCAGATCGACCTCCATCCCGCCGATCCCGTCCATCTCCGCGCGCACGATCTTCTCCACCTTGCGCAGCACGCGCAGCCCCAGCGGCAGCCAGTCGTAGATGCCCGAGGCGACCTTGCGGATCATCCCCGCGCGCTGCATCAACTGAGCCGACACGTTGTCCGCGTCGGAAGGGGCTTCTCGAAGGGTGGGAAGAAGATATTTCGATAATTTCATGGTTTGTTGGTGTCAGGCCTTCAAATTCGATAAATTCCGAGGCCTTCGAATTTAACGAATTTGAAGGCCTGGCACCGGGGTCCTATTTCTTGAGCTCGACGGCTTTCTCGGGCTTGTCGGACTTGGCGGCGCGTTCGGTGCGGATGCGCAGGACGTCGTTGTAGGTCGCGAAGACGAGCAGCGACAAGAGAAAGGCGATGCCGAGGGTGTTGGCCTTCTCCATCACCGCGGTCGAGGCGCGCTTGCCGCGGATGCCCTCCCACCAGTAGAAGATCGCGTGGCCGCCGTCGAGCAGAGGCAGGGGCAGGAGGTTGAAGAAGCCGATCGCCACCGAGATGAAGCCGATCAGGAAGACGAACTCCTCCCAGCCGGCGCGCGACGCGCGGGAGACCATCTGGAAGATGCCCACGGGGCCGGCGAGGTCGGGGCGCTCCCGCTTCCAGAGCTTGCCCGCGATGACCGTCACCGTCTGCTTGGTCTGGGTCCAGCATAAGCGGAGAGCCTCGCTCGCGGCGGTCAGCGGCCCCACCGCCTTATACTCGGCCTTGGGCATGATCCCGATCACGCCGCGGTCGCCGGCCTCGCTCTTCTGCGGGACGACCTTGATCTCGAGCTTCTTGCCCTCGCGCTCGACGGACAAAGTGATCTCCTTCTCCATGGAGCGGTGGATGGAGGTCGCGAGGTCCTCCCAGCCGGCCAAGGCGCGGCCGCCGAAGGCCGTGATCTTGTCGCCGATCTGGATGCCGGCCTTGTCGGCGGGGAAGCCCACCATCATGTTGCCGATGACCGGCTCCTTGGAGGCCTCGGGCATGCCCTTGCCCCAGATCAGGCCGGCGTACAGCGCGAAGGCGAGGACGTAGTTCATCGCGGGGCCCGCGTAGACGATGATCAGCCGCCGGTACCAGTTCTGGCCGAAGTACTCGTCGGGCTTGGGCGCCAAGGCGCCCTCGACGGTCGGGTCCTCGCCGGCGGGCTTGACGAAGCCGCCGAAGGGGATCGCGCACAGGGAGAAGCGCGTGCCGACGCTGTCGGTGAAGCCGAGCAGCTCGGGGCCGAAGCCGAAGGCGAACTTCTCGACGCGCACGCCCAGGCGGCGGCAGGCGAAGAAGTGCCCGGCCTCGTGAAGGACGATGACGAGCCCGAGCGCGAAGGCGTTGGCTCCGACGGTATGCAGGACGGACAGGATCGTGTTCATTTGCAGTGTTCCTCGGCCTTGGCTCGCGCCCAGGCATCGACTTCGACGACTTCTTGGAATCCCGGCAGGCCGCCGCTGGGGGAATACGCCGCCATGGTCTTCTCGATCACGCGCGGTATGTCGGTGAATTTTATCTTCCCGGCGATGAAGGCCTCGACGGCGATCTCGTCGGCGGCGTTGAGCACGGCGGGCATGCCGCCGCCCTTCAGCGCCGCCTCGCGGGCCAGCGCCAGGCAGGGGAAGCGGGAGAAATCGGGGGCGCGGAACTCGAGCGTGCCCGCCTTGATCAGGTCGAGGGGCTCGATGACGCGATGACCCCGCTCGGGATAGGTCATGCCGTACTGGATCGGGAGCTTCATGTCCGGGACGCCCATCTGAGCCAGAACCGATCCGTCCGAGAACTCGACTCCCGAATGGAAGATGGACTGAGGATGGATGACGATCTCCACTTGATCTCGCCGCAGTCCGAACAAGTTCATGATCTCGATCATCTCGAAGCCCTTGTTCATGAGCGTGGCGCAGTCGACGGTGATCTTCCTGCCCATCTTCCAGGTCGGATGCTTGAGCGCCATGGCCGGCGTGACGTCGGCGAGGTCGCCGGTGTACTTGGCGAAGGCGCCCCCGGAGGCGGTGAGGATCACGCGCTTGATGGTTTTAAGCGGGGCCGCGGCGCGCGGGTCCGGGTTGAGGCCCTGGACGCACTGGAAGATCGCCGACGGCTCGGAGTCCACGGGCACGATCTTGGCGTTCCAGCGCTCCGCCTCGAGCATGAACTGGGCGCCGGCCATGACCATGGGCTCCTTGTTGGCGAGCGCCACGATCTTGCCCGCGCGGATCGCGGCGAGCAGGGGGGCGAAGCCGACGCCGCCGACGACGGAGGTGAGCACCACGTCGACGTCGGGATGCGAGGCGAGGTCGCACAGCCCCTCGACGCCGGGGGCCAGGTGCTTGGCGCGGCCGTTGAGGCGGGTCTTGAGGTCGGCGCCGGCCTTCGCGTCGAACATGGCGACGGCGGAGGCGTTGAACTCGCGCGCCTGCTCGGCGACGAGGGCGGAGTTCGAGTGCGCGGACAGGCCGAACACGCTCAGCAGATCGGGCATCTCGCGGATCACGTTGAGGGCGTTGACCCCGATCGAGCCCGTCGAGCCGAGGATGGCGACCCTTTTCATCTCAAGCTCAGCGCGTAATAGACCGCGGGGGCGCAGAGGATGTAGGAGTCGAAGCGGTCGAACACGCCGCCGTGGCCGGGCAGCAGGGCGCCGGAGTCCTTGGCGCCGGCCTCGCGCTTGACCATGGATTCGGCGAGGTCGGAGAGCTGGCCCATCGAGCCGATCAGCGCGCCGATCGCGACCGCCATGAGGGGGGACAGGGAGTCCTGAAGCATGAACTTCTGGAAGGCGAGGCTCACCGCGATGGCGGCGGCGAAGCCGGCGATCGCGCCCTCCCAGGTCTTCTTGGGCGAGAGCGTGGGCGCCAGCGCGTGACGGCCGAAGCCGCGGCCCGCGGCATAGGCGGCCGTGTCCATGGCCCAGACGGCGGCGAAGGTCAGGAAGGCGAAGGCCTCGCCGTGGGGGCGCAGGTCGCGGATCAGGGCCAGGTGGGCGGGCAGCCAGCCCGCGAACAAGGCCCCGAACAGGGTCAGGGCGACGCGGTCGAGGGAGTGCTCCTTGGCGGCCATCTCGGCCAGCACGACGAGCGCGACGCCCCCGGCGAGCACCGCGGGAAGCGGACCGCCGAGCGCCGCGCAGGCGGACAGGGCCGCGCCGAGGGCCACGGTCAGGACGAACTGCACCGGGCGTCCGCCCAGACGCAGCATCAAGGCGTACTCATAGCAGCACAAGGTCGAGATCGCGACCACGAAAAGCCCGTAGGCCACGCCGCCGGCGTGGACCAGATACAGCATGAGAGGGATACCGACGAGCGCCGTGAGGACGCGCGGAAGAAGCATCCCGGGATTCTACAAAATCACGAGGGGGCTACTTGGCTTCGACTGTTTCCGGAAACAGTTCCACTTCCGCACCGGCGCGAGCCCCGTTCAGGGCTTCTTGGCCGTGAGCCCGCCGAAGCGGCGGTCGCGCTTCTGGTAGTCCTCGAGGGCGGCGATGAGGTGCTCCTGGCGGAAGTCCGGCCAGAGCGTGGGCGTCACATAGATCTCGGCGTAGGCGACCTGCCACAGCAGGAAGTTTGAAATACGGACTTCGCCAGAAGTCCGTATCATCAGGTCGAGCTCGGGGAGGTCGGCGGTGTAGAGGTTCTCGGCGATGTCGTCCTCGTCGAGGGTTTTGGCGCCGGCGGCGAGCGCGCGGTTCGCAGCGTCGAGGATCTCCTGGCGGCCGCCGTAGTTGAGGGCGAGGACGAGGTTGAGGCCGGTGTTGTGCTGGAGGCGGACGATCGCGCCCTCGAGCTCCTTGCGCACGCCGGCAGGCAGGGCCTCGAGGCGGCCGATGGCGCAGAGGCGCACGTTGTTCTTGTCGAGCTCGAGCGTTTCTTTATTGAGGGCCCACGATAGGAGCTTCATGAGCTCGCCGACCTCTTCCGCCGGGCGCAGCCAATTCTCCGTCGAGAACGAATAAAGAGTCAAGGTCTCGATCCCGAGCTCGCCCGCGGCGCGGACGATGGCGCGCACGGAGTCGACACCCGCCTTGTGGCCGGCGACCCGCGGCAGGCCCCGCTTCGCCGCCCAGCGGCCGTTGCCGTCCATGATGACGGCGACGTGGCGGGGGAGCTTCGCGGGATCCAGGGCCATGCGCCTAGATCGTGGTGATTTCCTTCTCCTTCATGACGACGGAGTCGTCGATCTGCTTGGTGAAGGAGTCGGTGAGCTTCTGGACGCGCGCCTCGAGGCCGCGGAGATCG
The DNA here is from genome assembly GCA_030696455.1 of Elusimicrobiota bacterium. Lineage (GTDB taxonomy): Bacteria > Elusimicrobiota > Elusimicrobia > UBA1565 > UBA9628 > GWA2-66-18. The sequence continues at coordinate 9,018 of JAUYSH010000069.1, read as the reverse complement.
TCTTCGGTGATCTCCTTGGACTGGAAGGACTTCTTGAGCTTGTTGAGGCCGTCCTGGCGGTCGTTGCGCACGCCGACCTTGAACTCCTCGCCGAGCTTCTTGACCATCTTGACGAGGTCCTTGCGGCGCTCCTCGGTCATCATGGGCAGCGAGATGCGGAGCATCTTGCCGTCGTTCTGGGGCATGGCCCCGACCTCGGCCTTCTGGAGGGCCTTTTCGATGTCCTGCAAGGTGGAGGGATCCCAAGGCCGGATCTCGAGAGTGCGGGCCTCGGGGACGGAGACGGCGGCGACCTGCTTGAGGGGGACGAGGGACCCGTAGGCCTCGACCTTGACGGACTCGAGCATCATCGGGTTGGCGCGGCCGGTGCGCATGACCGACATTTCCTTCTGCATGCGGGCCATGCGGTCCTTCATCGCGGCTTCCATCTGGGCGAGCACGGCAACGGCGGCTTCGGTGGCCATGGGGTTACTCCGTGGTGATGAAAGTGCCGACTTTTAAACCGGCGACGGCGCGGGCGATATTGCCCTTCACCGCCAGGTCGAAAACGACGACAGGCATTTGATTTTCCATGCAGAGAGTCAAAGCGGTGGTGTCCATGACTTTGAGGCGCTGCTTGATGCTGTCCATGAAGGTGAGCTTGTCGAACTTCTTGGCGTTCTTGTCCTTCTTCGGGTCGGCGGTGTAAACGCCGTCCACCTTGGTCGCTTTGAGCACGACCTCGGCCTCGATCTCGACGGCGCGCAGCGCCGCGGCGGTGTCCGTCGTGAAATACGGGTTGCCCGTGCCGCCCGCGAAGATGACGACGCGGCCCTTCTCGAAGTGGCGGATCGCCTTGCGGCGGATGTAGGGCTCGGAGAGCTTGTTGATCTCGACGGCGCTCTGCACGCGGGTCGGCACGCCGACGTTCTCGAGGGCGTCCTGCAGGGCCAGGGCGTTCATGAGGGTCGCGAGCATGCCCATGTAGTCGGCGGTCACGCGGCTGATCGCCTCTCCGCGGTCCTGCTCGCCGCGCCAGATGTTGCCGCCGCCGACGACGATGCCGATCTGCAGGCCCTGCTCGTGGGCGAGCTTGATCTCGGCGCAGATGGACAGCAGGGCTTCCGGCCGGATGCCGTGCGCGCTCTCGCCGCACAGCGACTCGCCGGAGAGCTTGAGGAGGACTCGCTTGTACTTCCTGGCCGCGGGCATCCTCGAGACGCTACTCGCCCAGCTGGTAGCGGACGAAACGCGTCACCGTGATGGTCGCGCCGAGCTTGACGCCGGCGGCCTTCACGAACTCGGTGACGGGGGTCTTGTTGTCGCGCACCGAGATCTGGTCGAGGAGGCACCACTGCTGGTAGAACAGCTTGTTGATCTTGCCCTCGATGATCTTCGGGATCGAGGCCTCGGGCTTGCCTTCCTTGCGCAGGATCTCCGTGTGGATCTCCTTCTCCTTCTCGATGTCCGCGGCGGGGACTTCCGAGCGATTGAGGTATTTGGGTGAGAATCCGACGATCTGGAGGAGGAGCTCCTTGGCGAGCTCGGCGACCTCGGGGGACTTCGCGGCCTCCACGGTGGAGGTCGAGATCTCGATCAGCGCGCCCTTCTTGGCGGGCACGGCCATGTCGGTCTGGTGGGCGTAGCCGGCGATGAGGCCGGGTCCCTTGAGCTCGAAGCGGTCGAAACGGCGCAGGGCCATGTTCTCGCCCAGCTTGCCGACCATCGGCTTGACCAGCTCCTCGTTGGCGACCTCGACGCTCTTCAGCGTCCCGGCCGCGGCCTTCTCGACGACGTTCTTCACGAGCGCCTGGAAATCGGCGCCCTTGGCGACGAAGTCGGTCTCGGAGTTGATCTCGACGATCGCGCCGGTCTTGCCGTCGGTCTTGAAGGCGACGGCGCCTTCCTTGGTCACGCGCGCGGACTTCTTCGCCGCGTCGGCCATGCCCTTTTTGCGCAGGAGCGTCAGGGCTTCCTCGAAGTTTCCCTTCGCCTCATCCAGCGCGCGCTTGCAGTCCATCATCCCCGCGCCGGTCTTCTCGCGCAGGTCCTTGATCAAAGAGGTGGAATCGGCGATCGCCATGGGGCTAGGCCTCCTGCGTGGTCGTCTCTTCGGCGGCGTAGACGACGTCCGCGGTCTGAGCTTCCGCCGTCTCGGCGGCGGCGGCGGCGAGCATCTGCGCCTCGGCGGCGGCGACGGACTCCGCGTTCTTGGCGGCTTCCGCGATGCCCTTGCCCTCAAGCACGGCGTCGGCGACGAGCTGGCAGAACAGCTTGATCGAGCGCGCGGCGTCGTCGTTGCCCGGGATCGGGTGGTCGATCAGGTCGGGGTCGCAGTCGGTGTCGCAGACGGCGACGATCGGAATGCCCAGCTTGCGGGCTTCCATGACCGAGAGGTCCTCTTCCACGGGGTCGACGACGAAGACGATGTCGGGGAGCGTGCTGAGGCCGCGCAGGCCGGAGAGGTTGCGCTGGAGCTTGGCCATCTCCTTGTTCAGGCGGGAGACCTCTTTCTTGGGCAGGACCGCGAAGATGCCTTCGGTCTGCCACTTCTCGATCTCCTCGAGGCGCTTGACGGACTTGCGCAAAGTCGCGAAGTTGGTCAACGTGCCGCCGAGCCACTTCTCGGAGACGTAGGACGCGCCGCAGCGCTCGGCCTCGGCCTTCAGGATGTCCTGGGCCTGCTTCTTCGTGCCGACGAAGAGGAACTTCTTGCCGGCGACGGCCTGGTCGGAGACCCACTGGGCGACCTTCTTGATCTCCTTGGCGGTCTTCTGGAGGTCGATGATGTGGATGGCGTTGCGCTCGCCGAAGATAAAGCGGGACATCTTAGGATTCCAGCGGCGGGTCTGATGACCGAAGTGCACGCCGGCTTCCAACATGGCTTTCATAGAGACGTTGATCATGAGCGGGTTTTAATCCTCCGGGAATGGACGAGGGAAAATATTAGCAAATTTCCCGACGCTGGATGCTATAAAGTTTTCCACAGCCGCATCCGGGCCGGGCGCTTGCGCCCGGCCTACGGCTTCAACTTGGCGGCCGGGTCGGGGAGGGTGCGGGCGTAGTCCCGCCACGCCGGCTCCATGGTCAGCATCGCCTTCAGACCCGCGTCCACGCCGACGGGGGGGGTGTCCGGGAGGATGCGCTGGACCTTCTGCGTTCTTAGGCTGCTCTGCTTCGGGCGGGGGGTGGGAGACTTGAACTCTCCGGCGGGCACCGTCTGGATCAAGGAGTCCCTGAGGCCGAAGGCGCGGGCGACTCGCCGGGCGAACTCGTCGCGCGCGATCTCTTCGGCTCCGACCGTGTGAAAAATCCCGGAGGCGCCGGCCGAAACGAGCTCGGCGGTGATCTCGGCGAGGTTCTCGACGTAGGTCGGATTGTAACGCACGTTCGCGACACGCATCGGATGTCCTTCGCTCAGGTTGTTTCGCACCTGCAGGACGAAGTTCTTGGGCTCCCATTGCCAGCCGTAGGCGCCGGACGTCCTCAGAATCAGGTTGCGGGGGTCGCAGGCAAGGACGCCGCGCTCGGCCTCCGCCTTCTGGCGGCCGTATTCGTTGATGGGGCACGGAGCGTCTTCCTCTGTATAGGAACCTTTGAGGCCGTCGAAGACGTAATCCGAGGAATAGAAGATCATGCGGGCGCCGAGTTCGCGGCAGGCCCGGGCCACGTTGAGGGTGCCCTCCACGTTGACCTTGCGGGTCTCCTCGGGGTGCAACTCGCAATAGTCCACGAAGGGGTTCGCGGCGGGGACGGCCACCACGGACGGCCGGTGGGCCTTCAGAAGGGCTCCGACCCTCGCCGAATCCCGCATGTCCAACTGCAGGAAGCCCCCGGAAGGGTGGCTGTGATAGGTCGCGGCGGCCACCTCGGCCCCCCGGGCGGTCCAGGCCCGGAGCAAGGCGTTGCCCACCAGGCCCGTGCCGCCGATGACCATGATCTTGCCGTCCATGACTAAAACGTAGCAAATTCGCGTTTATCGCGTCTTTAGCCCCTCGAAGGCCCCCTCGGGGGGGGCCGTTGGGCCCAGGCGCTTGCGGGGGGGCGTGTTATACTTAAGAATCGACCATATAACCCTTAGCCGAGCCGGTTCGATCACCGCGTGGGCCCTTCTTACGGTTGCCCTTCCCGCCGGGGCCCAGGATCCGCACTCCCGCCGGCCCGCCGCCATGCCCGACGCCCATATGGCGGTGGCCTTCCAGGGAGGAGCGCCGATGGCCCCCGGGCAGCTGAACCTGATGTTCGACGCCGCCAAGGTCCGCCCCGCCGGGGTCGTGATCCCCGGGCCCCGGGCTATCGAGGAAGCCGGCTCCCCCAACAAGAAGCTCGAGACCCTCTATCGCCGCCCCGCCGCCCATCGCCTTCACCAACAGCTCGTGGTGCCCGTGCCCAAGGAGACCCCGTCCTACCGCCGCACCTTCAAGATCATGCTCGCCAACCCCGCCAAGACCGACCGCTGGGACGAACTGATCCTCCGGTACGCCAAGATCTACAAGCTCGACAGCCGCCTGCTCAAGTCCATCATGGCCGCCGAGTCCGAGTTCAAGCCCGAGGCCCTCTCGCCCGCCGGCGCCCGCGGCCTCATGCAGGTCATGCCCAAGACCGCCGAGGGCGTCGGCATATCCGCCTCCAAGCTCCACGACCCGCAATCGGGCGTCAAGGCCGGCGCGGCCTACATCCAGGTGCTGTTCAAGATGGCCTGGCGCATCTTCAATCTCAAGGGCGTGCGCTACACCGACGCGCCGATGTGGGTCGTCCAGCGCGTGATCGCCGCCTACCACGCCGGCCCCAAGTTCCTGACCCGCCAGAAGCTCTACCCCTCGACCCGGGCCTACGTGCGCAAGGTCGTCCTGTTCTACCACTCGAAGGTCACCGACCTGCGCCGGCCGGCCGCGCGGCGCGCGGAGGCCTTTCCGTCCTTCAATGAGGCCGTGACCCCGAGCGGGACGATGTACTAAGATAGACGGGATGAGACGCGCCCTGCCCTTCCTCCTCGTCCTGCTCGCGGCCTGCGCCGGGCCCAAACCCTGCACGCGCTCCCTGTGCGTGACCAAGCTCGACGGCACGATGGACCTCGCCGGCTGGAACGACACGGTGCGCGCGAACTCGGAGTCCACGAAGCCTCCCGTCCTGTCCGACTCGACGGTGACCATGGTCTACGGCACCGCGGAGTTCCGCCACGGCAAGACGAAGGTCGTCGCGGAAGAAGGCTCCTCGTTCAAGTTCATCGTGTCCACGCGCGCGGTCTCGTCGATCGAGGTCTCCTCCGGCACGGTCACGGTCCGGCTCTCGACCGGCGCCCCCGTGGCGCTCGTCCCCGGCGCGCCCTACGACCTCCCCAAAGCCCGCTGACGCCCCTGCGCGGTTCTTTGCTTAAATAGACGCCATGAAGAAAGCGCTGATCACGGGCATCACGGGCCAGGACGGCTCGTATCTCGCCGAGTTCCTGCTCAAGAAGGGCTACGAGGTGCACGGCATCAAGCGCCGCGCCTCGCTCTTCAACACCGACCGCATCGACCACCTCTTCCAGGACCCGCACGAGAAGAAGCTGCGCTTCATCCTGCACTACGGGGACATGACCGACACGTCGAGCCTGCTGCGCGTGCTGCAGATCGTCAAGCCCGACGAGATCTACAACCTGGCCGCGCAAAGCCACGTGGCCGTCAGCTTCCAGGAGCCGGAGTACACCGCCAACGTGGACGCGCTCGGGACCCTGCGCCTGCTCGAGGCGATCCGCACGTTCGGCTGGTCGAAGAAGACCAGGTTCTACCAGGCCTCGACCTCCGAGCTGTTCGGCAAGGTCCAGGAGACGCCCCAGCGGGAGACGACGCCCTTCTATCCGCGCTCGCCCTACGGCGTGGCCAAGCTGTACGCGTACTGGATCACGGTCAACTACCGCGAGGCGTACGGCATCTACGCCTGCAACGGCATCCTCTTCAACCACGAGAGCCCGCGCCGCGGCGAGACCTTCGTGACTCGCAAGATCACGCGCGGCCTGGCGCGCATCAAGCTCGGCCTCGACGAGAGGATCTGGCTCGGGAACCTCGACGCCAAGCGCGATTGGGGCCACGCCCGCGACTTCGTCGAGATGATGTGGCTGATGCTGCAGAAGCCGCAGCCGCGCGACTACGTCGCCGCCACCGGCCGCCAGAACTCCGTGCGCCAGTTCGTCGAGGCGGCGTCCTCCGAGCTCGGCTTCGACCTCGTCTGGAAGGGGAAGGGCCGCGCCGAGCGCGGCGTGGACCGCAGGACCGGCAGGACCATCGTGGCGCTCGACCCGCGCTACCTGCGCCCGACCGAGGTGGACACCTTGCTCGGCGACGCGCGCAAGGCCCGCAAGGACCTCGGCTGGAAGCCCAAGGTCAGCTTCGACGAACTCGTCCGCGAGATGGCGCGCGAGGACCTGGCCGTCGCCGAGCGCGAGGCGCTCGTCAAGAAGGCGGGCTACCATAGCCCGCCCCGCGCCGCCGACTAGGACTCTTCGCGCGAGCGCCGGTCGCGCACCCGCTTGAGCTCGCGTAGTCGCGTCCGGGCGGATGATCCTCCGGGCCCGGCGAATGTTCGCCGGCTCCCTCCGGATCATCCGCCCGGCCTACCTGGCTAGCTCGGAGGCGCGACCTTCGGCGACTTACGAGCGGAGAGAGGATTATCTTGAGATAAACATGGACTCGGTCCTGGACCGAGTCGCTAACCCTGGTAGAGGACGACGCCGGAGACGGCGGCGGCGAGGACCAGCGCGCCGATCGCCACGTAAAGCAGCAGGCGCAGCTCCTCGTCCCAGCGGAACATCGAGGACGGGGGGGCGGAAGCGGTGAGCGCGGATCGCGGCGCCTCGGAGGCCGAGGGGGGGGACGTCGCGGCGGCGGGCGCGGGGGCGGGGGCGGGGGCGGGCGCGGGCGTCCTCGGCGCGGGGGTGAGGTAGCCCGACACCTCCATCGCGATCTCCCGGCGACGAGCCTCGCCCAGCTCGCGGGTCCTTTCGGCCGAGCCATCGGAGGGCGGGGGCGCGGCGCGTTTGCCGCGAGCCTCGCGCTCGGCCTCGATATCGGCGTATAGCCGCGCGCGCTCCTCGTCGAGGGCGAGGCGCATCTCGGCGGTCTCCCGGTCGGCGCGGGCGCGCAGCTCGGCCTTGAGCTTCTCGGCCTTGGCCTTGAGCGCCTCGGACTCGGCGGTGAGGCGGCGCATGCCGGCGGCGAGCTCCTTCTGCACGCGCTCGGCCTCCAGGTCCTGGCGCATCTGCGCCTCGCGGGCGTTCTCGAAGGCCTCCACGCCCTCGCGGCGGATCTGCTCGGCGGCCTCGACGGCTTGGCGAGCCTTCTTCTCCTCGGCCGCCCGGCGCTCGTCGAAGGTCTTCTGCAGGCCCTCGATGACGGCCTGCAGGCGCCGCGATTCGTCCTCGCCGCGGCGCGTGATCAGGCGCGACTGCTCGAGGGCCTCCTGGGCGGCGTTCATGCCTCGCGTGAGCTCCTCGACGCGCGCGCGCGCGGCGAGCAGCTCGTCCTCGTTCTTATCCACCCGCGCGGCCATCGCTTCATAGGCGGCGCGGGCCTCGGCGGTGGAGGAGACGAACTCCGCGCTCGCGGCGCGGGCGGCCTCGAGCTCGGCGCGCAGGGCCTTCTGGGCCGACTCCAGCTCGACGCGGCGGCGCGACGCGGCCTCAAGCTCCTCGCGCTGACGCCGGCCCTCGTCCTCGAGGACGCGCGCCGAGGCGGAGGACTTCTCGAGGGCGGCCTGGGCGGCGGTGAGGTCCCGGCCCAGCGCCTCGACGCGGTCGCGCGAGGCGGCGAGGTCGGCCTCGGCGCGCGCGAGCCGGGAGGAAGCCGCGTCGAGGACGGCCTTCGTCTCGGCGGCGGCCGCGTCCGCCTGGGCTCGCGAGGCGCCGGCCTCCTCGAGGTCGGCGCGCAGGGATTCGATGTGAGCCTCGTGCCCCGACGTCTTCTGGCGCAGCTGGGAAAGGCCGCGCCGGGCGACGGCGAGCTCCTCCTCGCGCTTGCGCGCCTCGGCGGCCTGCTCCTCGTTCCCGAGGGCGAGCTCGCGGGCCTTCGCGCGGGCGGCGGCGAGGTCCAGCTCGACGCGGGCCAGGCCTTCCTCGGCGGCGCGCGCGCGCAGGTCGAGGGCGGAGCGCTCCCCGGCCAGACGCCCGACCTCGCTCTCGAGCTCGGAGACGCGGGCCGAGAGCGCGCCCTCGGTCGCCGACAGCTCGCCCTCGAGCTCCACGCGACGAGTGCGCTCCGCCTCGAGGGCGCCGCCGAGCTGGGCGCGGGCCTCGGCCGCGACCTTCAGCGTCTCGTCGAGCTCGCGGGCCAGCGAGGTCGCGGAGGCGGCCTCGCGGTGCAGCGCGGAGGCGGTGTCCTGAAGCTCGTCGACGCGCGTCGTGAGTTCGCGCACGCGCTCGCGCAGGCGCTCCTTGCTCTTGAGCTCGGTCTCGAGCTCGATGGAGCGGGCGCGCAGGCGGCGCTCGAACTCCTCGAGCCGGACCTCGAGCCGGACCGCGTCGAGCGCGTCGGCCTCCGCCGGCGCGGGCGGAGGCTGGGGGGCGTCGACGGCGGGGTCACGCTCCGGGGCGTCCATGTTCCATCTCCCGGCGCAGCCGGTCGAGCGCCTCGGTCTGCTCCTTCCAGCGTTCGCGCAGGGCGCGGCGCTCGGCGTCCATCTCGTCCTCGAGCTTGGCGCGCGTGTCCTCGAAGCCCGAGCGCAGGATGGCGCGCTCCTCCTCGAGCGCGGCGTCGCGGCGGGCGAGCTCGCCGGCCAGGCGCGCCGCGGCCTGGGCCTCGGCGCGGCGGGCGGCGGCGACGGCGATCTCGGCGAGCTCGCGCTGCTCCTTCGTCGAGGCGGCCAGCCGCTGGATCTCGGCCTGCATCCGGTCGCGGTATTCCCCGAGCGCGGCGACCGCCATGCGCGCCTTCTCCGCGGCGGCGGCCTCGGCGCGCCGCGACGCCTCGAGGGCCCGCTCGGCGTGGTCGGCGTGCGCCTGGGCGACGCTCAGCCCCTGGGCGTAGGCGGCCTGGCCCTGCTCGCGGGCGTCGCGCAGCGCGGCGG
>JAUYSH010000005.1 GCA_030696455.1 Elusimicrobiota bacterium | reverse complement strand
CGGGCCGAAGGCGCGCGTCGGCGCGGCGCTGCTCGTCGCGGGCGATCTGCGCCGCGGTCCGCGCGTCCGCGGGAGCGCCGGGCGTTACGAGGGAAGCCCCGGCGCGGGCGCGGCCGCCGTCGAACATCGCGGGGTCGTGGGCGGCGACGGCCGCCTGATCGAGGGCGCCCGAAGCGGAGGCTCCCGCGGGGGCGAGCATGACGACGGCGAGCAGGGCCGGCAGGATCGAGGCTTTCACCTCGATAGGGTAGCGTTCCACGCCTCGCCCCGTAAGGGGCCTTGGACCCTGTCGCCTCCCAGGTCTTTAGACCTGGGCTCCTATTCCGGCTTGTTCTCCTTGGCGTTGTCCGCCTTGATCTCGTCGTACTTCGACATGCCGTAGAACAGCGCGGCGCCGATGAGCGGCCCGGCGATCAGGCCGACGGGCCCGAACAGGGAGCCGATGAGCAGGCCTATCAGCGCGCCCTTGACGGCGGTTTGGATCAGCGGCTTCGTCACCCATTTGTTGCCTTCTTCCCCCGGATTGCCCACGGTGTCCGGCCCGGTCTCCTTGCCGCCGCTGATGTTGCCGATGCCGCTGGGTTCCTCGCGCGGCCCTGACGGGCCGGCGGGCTCCGTGTAGAACGGGGACCCTTTGCATTTGGCGACGGCCCAAGGCGGCAGCGGCTTGGCGGCCGCGGCGGCGGCCCGCTGCGCGGCGGCGGCTTTTTCGGCCTTGAGCCGCTTTAGGTCGGTCAGCGAGCCCATTTTGGGGTCGAAGTCGAGCTTGGGCTCGGTCGCTTCCGCGACCTGGCCGCCGATTTTATCAGGGCTGCAGAACTTGTCCTTGTGCCAACCAGGGGCCGCGTCGAACGTGGACTCTGTCAGGCCTTCCTTGGGGTAAGGATTGCTCCTGCGCGATTCGATGATGGGGCGAAGGATCTTGAGCCTCTCCTGCACGCTGCGGTCGGACTTTTTCGGCTCCGGGGCGCCGTCGAGGATTGTTCTATATTCATCGCGCTGCGTGGGAGTGAGGAGATAATTCATCTCATCGTCGGTCAACAGGTCGAGGAGCGCCGCTTGCTCCGGGCCCGCCGGCGCGGGCGGCGTGGTCGGAGCCGCGCCGGCCAGGGCCTTCTTCGCGGCCACGACGGTCAGGTGAAGGGCGACGGGATCCAGGGATGCCGGGTTGAAGCCCCGGGTCTCGCTCGTCGTGCCGTCGGCGCGGATCTCGCTTTCACCTTTGATCGTCGCGCGAGCCGTCTCGTAGGTCGCGAGGTCCGCGGGCTTCTTCTTCAGGGCTTCGTAGTCCGCCTTGGAGAGCTGAACCTCGAGCTTCTTGGCGTCGGCGGTCTCCGTGAACGGGCCGACGACCTCCTTGATCTCGCCGCCCCACATCTCCACCTTCGCGAGGGCCTCCTCGATCTTCTTGGGAGCGTCCGCGGGAGGCAGGGCGTGCGCCGCCGCGTACTTGGCCTTGGCTTCGGGCCGCGTCTGCTCCTCGACGAGGGCGCGATACTCGGCGTCGGCGGCCTTGATCGCCGCCTCGTTCTTCGCGGCCTTCCTGACGGAGGCGTAGGCGTCAGCCTGCTCGCGGGTCAGCCAGCGGGTCTCATGCTCGGTGAGGGCGAGTGAGGCTTCCGCCTCCACGGGCGCGGGGGGGGCGACGACGGGGCCCGGCGTCGGCGCGGCGGTTTTCTTGCATTCGGCGCTCTGCGAGGGCAGCAGGGTGCTGCCGCGGCGTGGGCGTGCGGCGCTGTACTTCTCGCCGGTCGCGGGGTCGCACCACCATTTGACCGTCGCGGGGTTCCCTCTGCGGGGGGGCGCGGGAGGGCCGATAGGAGCGGGTGCGGCGGGCCGGACCACGTCGTCGATCATCTTCGTGGGCGGAGCGACCTTCAGTTGATCGTAACTGTTGTACTGAGCCTGAGAGATGTCGGTGGTGGCAGGATACTTCACGCCGCCCTGGACGACCACGAGCTGCGCGCCGGTGTTGTCGAGCTTGAAATGAGAGAGCTCCGAAGCGTACGGCTGAGCCTTGGCGTTGATGACCTCCGGGACCCGCTCGTAGGGGCCGTCGGTGTGGTAGCGCGGGTTCCACTTGCTGCGCGGGACGAGCTTGTAGATCGTAACCTTGGTCGGAGTGGCGGTCCCGACCGGCGTGATGGTATAGAGATTGGATATCCCCTTGGACTCCGGCTTGCAATCGTTATAACGGCATCGCAAGGTTTTGGAATCCGTTCCCACCTTGAAAAACACGCGCGCCCACGCGCGGGGGCCTTCCTCGATGACGGGCCAGGTGGGGAGGCTTCCGGCGTTCGCGTAGGGCGCGGCGAGCGCGAGGAAGGCGAGCAGGGCGAGGCGAGGGATTTTCATGGAGTCCTCTATGTTACTGCCTATTATGGAACGCTGGAGCAAATATAAGCCCAAAACCGACAAAGCGCAAGGCCTTTTGGCCCCGGAGGCGTCTGGGTCTAAAGGCCTACTTCCGGTCCATCAGCGCGACAAGCTCGACATGGCTGGTCTGCGGGAAGAGATCCACGGGCTGCACGCGCCGCAGGGTCCAGCCGGAGTGGGACAGGAAGCCGGCGTCGCGGGAGAAGGTGGCGGGATCGCAGGAGACGTAGACGAGGCGCCTGAGCTTCTTGTCGGTGAGGAAGCGCCGCACGGGCTGGGACAGACCGACGCGGGGCGGGTCGACGACCGCGCAGGTGTCGGGAGGCAGTTCGGCGGCGAGCTTGGGCAGTACGGACTCGGCGCGGCCGGCCTTGAAGCGGGCGTTGCGCACGCGGTTTCTTTCGGCGTTGCGGTAGGCGTCGCTGATGGCGTCCTTGTTCTCCTCGACGCCGACGATGCGAGGGAAAACGTCGGCGAGCCACAAAGTGAGGGTGCCGACGCCGCAGTACAGATCCAGGCCCATCGGGAACTTCGCGCCGCCTTCGCGCACGGCGTCCTTCGCCGCGTTGTAGAGGACCTCGGCGGCCGGGGTGTTGACCTGCAGAAAGGCCCCGGGGGAGGCCGCGAAATGGAATCGCCCGAGCGTCTCCTCGAGCTCGCGCTGTCCCCAGAGGCGGCGCCAGACGGAGCCGAGGACGACCGAGGTCCGTTCCGGGTTGACGTTCTGGTGGATGCCCGCGATCTCGGGGAAGTTCGCGCGCAGCTCGGCGGCGAACACCTCGCGGTCGGCGAATTCCTGATGCGTGGTGACGAGCGCGACGAGCGCCTGGCCCTCGGCGTTGGTGCGGATGTAGAGATGTCGCAGCCAGCCGCGGCCGGTCTTGCCGTCGTAGAAGGTCCAGCCCCGCTCGACGGCCATGGCCTTGACCTTCAGGGCGATGCGCACCGACAGGTCCGGCTGGATCGGGCATTCCTTCATGTCCACGATCTCGCGGGAGCCGGCGGAGAAGAAGCCCATGCGCGGGCCGTGAGGGCCGGCCATGAAGGGGATCTGGACCTTGTTGCGGTAGCCGAAGGGCTTGGGCGCGCGCAAGGTCGGGAGCACGAGCTTTTCGGCGTCGGCGAACTTGCCGATGCGGCTGACGCAGTCGGCGACGATCTCGCGCTTGTGCTTGAGCTGGCTCTCGTACGCGAGATGCTGCCAGTCGCAGCCGCCGCAGAAAGGGCCCTGGCGCGACGGGGCCGAGTGATGGGGGCACGGGGGATCGATGCGCTCGGGTCCCGAGGAGAGGACCTTCGTGATTCGCGCGCGGGCGAAGTTGGACTTCGCGTCGAACACCGTGACCTCGAGGCGGTCTCCGGGAGCGGCGCCGGGCACGAACACGACCCGGTTGGAGCCCTCCGCCTTCGCGAGGCCGTCTCCGGCGGGGGCCATGCGGTCCACCTTGACGGTGAGGACTTCTCCGATCGAGGGGGAGGCGGTTCTGGGTTCCACGACGAGATGATACCAAACCCGGAGCCCCAACTGTTTCCGGAAACAGCCCTGCGGCAATTTCATAGAATGAAGGGGTGAAGAGTCATCGGGTCCTGCTCCTCGTCGCCGCGGCGTGCGCCGCGTGCATCCCCTATCCCGGCGAACTGCCCGACGACGGGCGCGGGCGCGCCTACACCGGCGTGATGGAGGGCGTCTACCCCGGCCTGGAGGCCGGCGCGCAGGAGAACTCGAGCCTGCACTTCAAGGTCAAGGCGTACGGGCAGTCCACCGTGCTCGAAGTCTCGTCCGTGGCCGAGGCGGCCTACACGCGCATCATGACCGACACGGGCCTGAGCTCCTTCATGCCGCGCGGCCTTTACCAGATCGTGGTGTACGGCACGCAGGACGAGTATCGCAAGAAGACCGGCCAGCCGGACTGGTCGGGCGGGGTGGCCGTCGGCAATGCGATCTATACCTACATGTCGCCGCGGCTCGAGGCGGTGCTGTCCCACGAGATCACCCATCTGATCTGGTTCGAGTTCATGGGCCGGGTCAATCCGGACCATCGCTGGGTCAACGAGGGCCTGGCGGTGCACCAGGAGAACAAGGCGCTCGGCACCCGCGGGCAGGGAGACATGTTCTCCGTGCTGCGCGGAAACCTGCGCTCCCAGCCGATCCCGATGGACCAGATGATACGGCTCGTGCCCGCGACCGAGCGCGCCTACGAGGTCAGCCTCTGGTACGCCCAGGCGGAGAGCATGGTGCGCTTCATGATCGAGCGTGGAGGCCGCATCGGCTTCTCCCAATTCCTCAACGCCCTGCGCTACGACAAGAACCTGGACCAGGCCGTCGCCGAGGGCTTCCCCGGCTCATGGCGGACGCTCGAGGAACTCGACCGCGACTGGAAGCGGAGCATGCAGTGAGCGCGGCAGCGGCCGCGGACTCGCGCCGCGTCGTGCTTCCCGTGCGCGGCATGCATTCCTCGGCCTGCGTGTCGAAGGTCGAGGGCGCGCTCCAGCGGCTCGAGGGAGTGCGGGCCGTGTCGGTGGACCTCCCTTCGCGCACCGTCGCCGTCGAGTTCACGCCGATTCCCGGCAAGCTGGACGTGCGCGGCCTGCGCCGCGCGATCGAGAAGGCGGGCTACGACGTGCTCGGCGAAAGCGAGACCCGCACCCAGGCGGAGTCCATCAGCCTGCTGTCCCAGCAGGCCGAACAGAGCGCGCTGATGACGCGCCTTCAGGTCGCGCTCATCTTTTCCGCGCCGCTGCTGCTGGCGCGCACGCTGAACCTGTCCGCCTACAGCGCGCTTTTCCTCGCCGTGCCCGTCCAGGTGTGGGGCGGCTGGCATTTCCACCAGGGACTCTCCCGGGCGCTGCTGCGGCGTCGCGCCGACATGGACTCGCTCGTGTCCCTGTCCACCTGGGCCGCGTTCCTCTACAGCGCCTACGTCGTGCTCTTCCCGGAGACCTTGCCGCCCGCGGCCCGCCTCACCCAGTGGGAGGCGGTCAGCGGCCTGATCGTGTTCGTGACGTTCGGCCGCTGGCTCGAGTCGCGCACGCGCGGCAAGACGAGCGAGGCCGTGGCCAAGCTCATGCGCCTGGCGCCCAAGACCGCCCGCGTCCTGCGCGACGGGCAGGAGGTCGTCGTGCCGCTGGCCGAGGTCGAGGCCGGCGACGTCGTCCGGGTGCGCCCGGGCGAGCAGATCGGGGCCGACGGCGAGGTCGTCACCGGCGCCTCGACCCTCGACGAGTCGATGCTGACCGGCGAAAGCCGGTCCGTCGAGAAGACCGTCGGTTCGCGCGTGTGGGGCGGCACGCTCAACAAGGGCGGCGTGCTTGAGATCCGGGTCGTCCGGCCGGGCGACGAGTCGGCCCTGGCCCGCATCGTCGAGGCGGTGCGCGAGAGCCAGGCCACGAAGCCCAAGGTCCAGCGCTTCGTCGATAAGATCTCGGTCTGGTTCGTTCCGGCCGTCGCCGGCCTTTCGGTGCTGACGGCCGTGGTCTGGCTGCGGTGGGGGCCGGAGCCGAGCTTCCTGCTCGCGGCGGCGTGCGCGGTGTCGGTGCTGGTCGCGGCCTGCCCCTGCGCGCTGGGCCTCGCCACGCCGCTCGCCGTGCTCGCCGGGACCGGCCGCGCGGCCGAGCTCGGAGTCTTTCTGCGGAACGCGGAGATCCTCGAGGAGGTCGGCAAGCTCGACATCGTGCTCTTCGACAAGACCGGCACGCTCACCGAGGGCCGGCCGCGCGCGGCGGGGGCGATCACCTTGCGGGGGACGGAGACGGAGATGCTCGCTTGGGCGCTCGCCTGCGAGGAGCGCTCCGAGCACCCGTTCGCCGCCGCCATCGTCGCACTCGCCCGCGAGCGGAAGGTCAAGGCCCCGAAGGCGGACTCCGTCGAGGCGTTCCCGGGGCGCGGCGTGCTCGTGACCTCCGGCGGGCTCGTCGTGCGCGCGGGCAGCCTGCCTTGGCTCAAGGAGGAGGGGGTCTCGATCCCCGCGGACCAGGCGCTGCGCTTCTCCGAGTTCGGATCGCTGCTGGGCGTCGCCGTCGGCGACGCGCTTCTCGGCGCGTTTCAAATGGAGGACGCGCTGCGCGCGTCGGCTCCCGCCGCCGTCGCGGCGCTCAAGGACATGGGCCTCGAGGTTTACCTCGTGTCCGGCGACCGCAACGCCGCGGCCTACCGCGCCGCGGAGCTGTGCGGCATCGGCACGGTTTTCGCGGAGATAAGACCTGAGGAAAAGGCCGGCATCGTCCGGCGCTTCCAGATCGAGGGCAAGAAGGTCGCGATGGTCGGCGAGGGCTTCAACGACGCGCCCGCCCTGGCGCGCGCCGACGTGGGGGTGGCGCTCGCCGCCGGCACGGACGTCGCCATCGAGTCGGCCGACATGACTTTGCACAGCCCCGACCTGATGACGCTCGTCCGGGCGATCAAGCTCAGCCGCCGCATCCGCCGCGTGATTCGCGAGAACCTGGCCTGGGCCTTCATCTATAATCTTCTGCTGCTCCCGGTGGCCGCGGGCGCGCTGTATCCGCGTTTCGGGGTGCTGCTGCGTCCGGAGTACGCGGGCGCGGCGATGGCGTTGAGCTCGATTTCCGTCGCGTTGAATTCGCTGAGGCTGAGGAGAAGAGATGTCTAAACGCAATAAGTCCAAACCGTTGATCTACGGCTACAACCCGGATCTGTCGCTGTCCGGCGCGGACGCGCCGCTGCCGCCGATCGAGACCTGGCCCAACCAGTACAGGGGCTACGAGATCAAGATCGAGGTGCCCGAGTTCACGTCCGTGTGCCCGAAGACCAAGCTGCCCGACTTCGGCTCGATCACGGTGCGCTACCTGCCCAACAAGGAGTGCCTGGAGCTCAAGAGCTTCAAGTACTACATGCTCGGCTACCGCAGCATGGGCATTTTTTATGAGAATGCCGTGAACCGGATATGCGACGACGTCGCGAAGGCGACGAAGCCCGTCTGGCTCGAGGTCGTCGGAAAGTTCACCCCGCGCGGCGGCATGCAGTCCACGATCACGGCCCGGTGGCCGCGCAAGGCCTTCGGCCCGCGATGACGTGCTCGTCCTCGAGGCCGGACTGAAGCGCAACGTCCGGGCCGGCCTGCTCGTCCTCGGGGCCGGCCTGCTTTTTTTCCGCCTGGGCAGCCCCGCGCTCTGGCAGGACGAGGCGGAGACCGCGCTGAGGGCGGCCTCCATCCAGGAAACCGGACTTCCGCGCACGTTCCTCGACGGCGTCCTCGTGACGGCGCAGCCGTCGTTGGCCGCGCACGAAGGCAACGCCGACGGGATCTGGATCTGGAACACCTGGCTGCCCGCGTACATGACATCGTTGTCGTTCTTCGTTCTCGGTCAGACGCCTTTCGCCGCCCGTCTTCCCTTCGCGCTCTGCGCTTTGTTGACGGTGTGGCTTCTTCCCCGGCTGTTCGAAGACGACGCCGGCCCTCCGTGGGCCGCCGAAAGCGGCGTCGTTCTGCTTGCGCTGTCGCCCGCCTTCCTCCTCTTCGCCCGCCAGTCCCGGTACTACGCCCTGACCGCCCTGGGCACCGTCCTCGTCCTCCTGGCGTGGCGTCGTCTGCTGGCGGACTCGAAGGGCGGGGCCGCCGCGCTGGTCGCCTCCCTGCTCCTCCTGCTGCACTCCTCGTTCGCCTTCTTCGCTATCGCCGCGCTCGCCCTCGCCGCCGACGCGGCGCTGCGCGGACGCGAGTGCCTGCGGCGGCGATTCGCGCTCGCCGCGTTGGCGACGGCGGCCCTAAGCTTGCCGGTTTTCTGGTACTTCCGGGTCTGGGACCGCCCGGGGAACCACCTTTACGCTCCCGTCGAGACGTTGGAGTTCCTCAAGACCTTTCTGCTGTGGACGAGCCTTTTCGCGCTCCCCGCGCTTCTTCCCGCGGCGGTCGCCGCGAAGCGTCGGGCTTGGGCGCTCCCGTCGGCCGGCTTCGTCCTTCTCTGCGGCCTGGTCTCGGAGGGGGCGTTCTCCCGCGCCGCGGCGGCGCTCGCCTTCGTCTGGCTCGCGGTCAATGCCGCGCGCTCGCGGGGAATGGAGAGGCTGGCGTGGCTGTGGCTCGCGGCGACGCTCGGCCTTCTCTCGTGGTCGGCCGCGGAGCCGTACGGCCGTTACCTGATGGGCGCCCTCCCGGCGCTGGCTTATCTCGGCGGACGGTGGATCGCGGAGCTCGCCGGCGGGCGAGCCGTCCCCGCGCTCTCCTTGGCGGCCGCGCTCGCGGCGGCGAACTGGGCCGGCTGGCTGCCGATGAAGGCGGCCGCGCTGTTCGGCGCGCCCGCGGAGCCGGCGGTCTCCGTGTCGGGCATGATGCGTCAGCGCCTTCGCGACGCGCGTCCCCGTTCCGACCTCGCCCGCTTCCTCGGCGAGCTCGCCCGCGGCCCGGAAGGCTATATCGAGGCCGCCGCGCGCGCCATCAAGGCCGGCGGGGCGGGGACGGCGTTCTCCGACGCCGACAACCTGTCCCTTCTGTTCGCGGCCGGGGTCACGCCCGTCTATAAGGACGAGCTGGCCTTCCTCAAGCCCGATTGGCTCCTGCTCTCCCCGTGGCTGCGCCTGGACCCTCAAGCATCGATCGAGCTGGCCGCCCTCGCCGCGGAGTACGAGCCGGTCCCCGTGCCGGCGCCGCGGCTTCTGTGGCAGAATAATCCCGATCCCCTGTTCCGAGATTTCGCTCCGGCCGCCGGCCCCCTGGCCCTCTATCGACGCCGGCCACCGAGATAGGTCTTCAGGCCCTTATCACCCGTAGGGCTATCGGCCCCTGTCAACTCATTAAGAGATGTTACCGTAGCCGTTGCCGTTAAGCCGTGCCTCCTTTGTCCAAGATAGACCTGGTTTCGTTACCAGGTCAGTAGAGCCGTTTCTTTTGCCTTGAGCCGTTCAAATCGATCGAACGTG
>JAUYSH010000142.1 GCA_030696455.1 Elusimicrobiota bacterium | reverse complement strand
CGCCGGCGCCTGGGCGGGAGGCGCCGCCGCCTCCTCGAAGGAGGCCGGGAGCTTCCCGGCCGCGCTCGAGAACCGGCTGATCAAGGTCCAGGACCTGCGCTACGGCGAGAACCCGCACCAGAAGGCCGCGCTGTACGCCTCCGAGGCGGGGATGTCCTTCTCGAAGATCCACGGCAAGGAGCTCTCCTACAACAACCTCCTCGACGCCGCGGGGACATGGGACGCCGTCTCCGACTTCGAGGGCCCCGCCGCCGTCGTCTTCAAGCACGTCACGCCCGCCGGCATCGGCGCCGGCGCGACGATCGAGGAGGCTTTTGACAAGGCATGGGCCACCGACCCGCTCTCCGCCTTCGGGGGCGCCCTGGCCTTCAACCGCCCGGTCACGCGCGCGATCGCCGAGCTGCTGAGCAAGCGCTTCGTCGAGGTGCTCGTCGCCCCCGCCTACGAGCCGGAAGCCCTCGAGATCCTGACCAAAAAGCCCAACGTCCGCATACTCCTGCGCACGCGCCGCCCGACGGCGGCGCTGCAATACCGCTCGATCGGCGACGAGGTCCTCGTCACCGAGCCCGACCGCGCCATCGCCGGGCCGGACTGGAAGGTCGTCAGCAAGCGCGCGCCGAACGCGAACGAGGAGGCGGCGCTGAGGTTCGCCTGGACCGCCGCCAAGCACGTGAAGTCCAACGCGATCGTCCTCGCCGGCCCCGACCGCACCGTCGGCATCGGCGCGGGGCAGATGTCGCGGGTGGACTCCGTTCACATGGCCGGGGTCAAGTTCAAGCTCTGGCTGCGCGACAACGAGGGACCCGCCGCGCTGGTGCTGGCCTCCGACGCGTTCTTCCCCTTCCGCGACGGCATCGACGCGGCGTTCAACCTGGGCATCTCCGCGATCATCCATCCCGGCGGCTCCATCAAGGACTCCGAGGTGATCGCCGCGGCCGACGAGCACAAGCTCGCGATGGTGATGACGGGCATGCGGCACTTCCGGCACTAGACGCTGTTTCTCGTCGAGGAATGGTAAAATAACTCATCCATGAACGATAAAGCCTGGCTGGCGCTCGAGGACGGTACGGTTTACACGGGCCGCGCGTGCGGCGCCGCCGGCGAGTCCGGCGGAGAGTTCGTGTTCAACACGGCGATGACCGGCTACCAGGAAATCCTGACCGACCCGTCCTACGCGGGCCAGTGCGTGGTCATGACCTACCCGCTCATCGGAAACTACGGCATTACCGCCGGCGACAACGAGTCGAATCGCCCGCGCCTGTCCGGGTTCGTCGTGCGCGAGCTGTGCAAGCACCCCTCCAACTATGAGTCGGTGCAGCCGGTCGGAGATTTCCTCAAAAAGCACGGGATCGTCGGGATCGAGGACATCGACACGCGCGCGCTGACGCTGAAGCTGCGGGACAAGGGCGCGCTGCGCGGGATCATCTCGACCTTGGACGGCGATAAGAATCGCCTGGTGGAAAAGGCGAAGGCGCTCCCCTCCATGTCCGGTCTCAATCTCGCGAAGGTCGTCACCTGCGCGGAGCCTTACGCCTGGGAGGAAGGCTTCAAGGCCGCCGAGAAGCCCCTGCATGTGGTCGTCATGGATTTCGGCGTCAAGCACGGCATCCTACGCTGCCTCGCGGCCATGGGCTGCAAGGTGACCGTGGTGCCCGCCGGCACCGGCGCCGCTCGCATCATCGCGCTCAAGCCCGACGGGGTCCTGCTGAGCAACGGCCCCGGCGACCCCGAGCCCGTGACCGACGCGATCGAGACGATCAAGCATCTTCTCGCCGAGAGGATTCCCTTGTTCGGCATCTGCCTCGGCCACCAGCTGCTGGGCCTCGCCCTGGGGGGCCGGACGTACAAGCTCAAGTTCGGCCACCACGGCTCGAACCATCCGGTCAAGGACCTCGAGACCGGGAAGATCGAGATCACGTCGCAGAACCACGGATTTTGCGTGGACTTGAAGTCCCTGCCGTCCGCGGTCAAGACGACGCACGTGAACCTCAACGACGGCACCTCCGAGGGCATGAGTCACGCCGAGCTGCCCGCCTTCTCGGTGCAATACCACCCCGAGGCGTCGGCCGGCCCCCACGACAGCCGCTATCTGTTCGAACGATTCCGGAACTTGATGCTCGCCCGACAGGAGGCACGCTCTCGATGACCCTGCTGCTGATCCTCGCCGCCTTCGCCCTTCCGACCGCCTGGTTCTTCTGGCGCGACCACAAGCTCAACACCCCCTCCCTGCAGTGGCCGGGCATGAAGACCGTTCTGGGACTCCAGTACGAGGCGAACCCGCCGAGGCTCGGCGGCGCCTGGAACGGGCGCAAGGTGGCCATCGAGTCCACCGAGTCCGGCGCCGTCGTGACGGCGTGGCTCAACGCTGAGACGCGGCTTCGCGTCGAGTGCGGCCCCAAGGACGTCGTCGCCAAGCGCGCCGGCATGGTCGTGCCCGACGCCCTGGAGCCCGCCGTGTCCGCCTTCCGGGACAAGCTCCTGGCGCGCTGCTCGGACAAGAACGCCGGGCCGCTCGTGTTCGACGTGACCATGCAGCAGCGTCTCGCGGAGCTGCCCGTCGTGGATTTCGTGGGTGAGCAGTTCCGCGTCGTCTGGAGGGTGCCCGTCGTCAAGGACATCGACGAAACGGAGGCCCTGCTCGGCGCGCTGTGCGCGATCGCCGACGGCCTCGAGAGCTTTCCCAAGAGCGGAGCGATGCCCGATGCCCAAGCGAAGCGATCTTAAGAAAATCCTCGTCGTCGGTTCCGGGTCGATCGTCATCGGCCAGGGCTGCGAGTTCGACTACTCCGGGACGCAGGGCATCAAGGCCCTCCGGGAGGAAGGCTATGAAGTCTGCCTGATCAACTCGAACCCCGCCACGATCATGACGGACCCCGAGCTCGCCGACCGCACCTACATCGAGCCGCTCACCACGGAGTATCTCGAGAAGGTCATCGCCATCGAGAAGCCGCAGGCCATCCTGCCCACCTTGGGCGGGCAGACCGCCTTGAATCTCACCGTCGCGGCGGCGGAGAAGGGCATCCTCAAACGGCACGGCGTGGAGATCATCGGCGCTCGTCTGGAGACCATCCGCAAGGCGGAGGACCGCCAGCTCTTCAAGCAGGCGATGCAAAAGATCGGCATCGACCTCCCCCGCTCCGTCGTCGTCACCGACGAGAGCGACCTGAAGTCGATCGCGCGGGACCTCGGCTTCCCGATCATCGTGCGCGCCTCGTTCACCCTCGGCGGCACCGGCGGCGGCATCGCCTACCACTTCGAGGAGCTCCGCACGCGCGTCCACGCCGCCTTCGAGATGAGCCCGGTCAAGAAGGTCATGCTCGAGGAATCGGTGCTCGGCTGGAAGGAGTATGAGCTCGAGGTCATGCGGGACTGCAAGGACAACTTCGTCGTCGTCTGCACCATCGAGAACTTCGACCCGATGGGCGTGCACACCGGCGACTCGATCACCGTCGCCCCCGCGCAGACCCTGAGCGACCGCCAGTACCAGGAGATGCGCGAGGACGCCAAGCGCATCATCTCCGAGGTCGGGGTCGAGACCGGCGGCTGCAACATCCAGTTCGCGGTGCATCCTCAAACCGGAAGGCGCATCTGCGTCGAGATCAACCCGCGCGTGTCCCGCTCCTCGGCCCTGGCCTCGAAGGCCACGGGCTTCCCGATCGCGCGGCTGGCCGCGAAGCTCGCCGTCGGCTACTCGCTCGACGAGCTGACCAACGACATCACGCGAGCTACGCTCGCGTGCTTTGAACCCGCCATCGACTACGTCGTCGTCAAGGCCCCGCGCTTCGCGACCGAGAAGTTCGGAGAGTTCACCCTCGACACCGCGATGAAGTCCGTCGGCGAGGCCATGGCGATCGGCCGCACGTTCAAGGAGGCCCTGCAGAAATCCCTGCGCGGCCTGGAGAGCGGCAAGAAGGGCTTGAGCGGCGCGGAGCCCCTCGACCCCGAGACGCGCCTGCAGCGCGTGGCCACCCCCACCTCGAGCCGCCTGTACCACATCAAGTCCGCGCTCGACGAGGGGCTTTCCGTCGAGCGCATCCACGAGGTGTCGCGAGTGGACCCGTGGTTCCTGCACCAGCTCAAGGACATCTCGGATTTCGAGAAGACGTTGCAATCGTTGCCGTTGGACTCCGAGAACCTCCGCGCCGCCAAACGCATGGGCTTCTCCGACGCTCAAATCGCCTTAGCCAAGGGCGTCAAAGAGCAAAAGATCCGCGAGCGCCGTTGGGCCTTGAAGGTCCGCCCATCCTTTAAGCTTGTTGATACATGCGCGGGCGAATTCCCCTCCACGACGCCCTATTTCTACTCCACCTACGAAGAGACCGGCGACCTGATCCCGTCCAAAGGCGGCAAGAAGGTGGTCATCCTCGGCTCCGGCCCCAATCGCATCGGCCAGGGCATCGAGTTCGACTACTGCTGCGTTCAGGCCTCGAAGGCCCTGCGTGCGCACGGCTGGCAGTCCGTGATGGTCAACTGCAACCCCGAGACCGTCTCGACCGACTATGACTCCTCCGACCGGCTGTACTTCGAGCCTCTCACGTTGGAGGACACCCTCGAGATCATCGCCATCGAGAAGCCGATGGGCGTCATCGTGCAGTTCGGCGGCCAGACCCCGCTGAACCTCGCCGTCCAGCTCGAGAAGGCCGGCGTGCCGATCCTCGGCACCTTGCCCGCCGCCATCGACATGGCCGAGGACCGGCGCCTGTTCGGCGCGGCGCTCAAGAAGCTGAAGATCCTCTCCCCGGAGTCCGGCATCGCCGCCTCCGCGGAGCAGGCGCTCAAGATCGCCCGCCGCATCGGCTACCCCGTGATTGTGCGCCCGAGCTACGTGCTCGGCGGGCGCATGATGGAGATCGTTTACGATGACGACTCGCTCGTCGACTACGTGGGCCGCGCGCTCAAGGCGGCGACGCATCCGTCCCTGCTCATCGACCGCTTCCTCGCGGACGCGACCGAGGTGGACGTAGACGCGATCTGCGACGGCAAGGACGTCTGGGTCGCCGGCATCATGGAGCACATCGAGGAGGCCGGCATCCATTCCGGCGACTCGGCCTGCACCTTGCCTCCCCACTCCCTGTCGCCCGCCGTCCTTCTCACGATCCGGGAGAACACCCGCAAGCTCGCGCTTCACCTCAAGGTCCGCGGCCTCATGAACGTGCAATACGCGGTCAAGGACGGCGCGGTGTACATCCTCGAGGCCAACCCGCGCGCCTCGCGCACCGTCCCGTTCGTCAGCAAGGCCACGGGCCTGCCCATCGCGCGCATCGCGACCTGGGTCATGATGGGCAAGCCGCTCAAGAAGCTCCTCGCGCCCGCCGTCCTCAAGGGCGACGTCGAGCCCCCCTACACCGCGACCAAGGAAGCCGTGATGCCTTTCATCAAGTTCCCCGGCGTGGATCCCAAGCTCGGGCCGGAGATGAAGTCCACGGGCGAGGTCATGGGTCTCGACACGGACTTTCCCCGTTCGTTCGCGAAATCGCAGGAAGCCGCGGGCATGCTTCTGCCCACCTCCGGCTCCGTTTTCGTCAGCGTGCGCGACGAGGACAAGCCGCAGATCGTGCCCATGGCGCGCTCCCTGCGCCAGCTCGGCTTCACCTTGGTGGCCACGCGCAGCACCGCCGACTTCCTGACGCGCCACGGCCTCGAGACCTCCCGGGTCGCGAAGGTCGGAGAGGGCAAGCCCGACGTCGTCGACCTCATGAAGCAGCGGACCCTGTCTTTGGTGATCAACACCCCCTCGGGCAAGCGCTCGCGCGCGGACGGGTTCTCCATCCGCCGCACCGCCCTCGAGCTCAACATCCCCTGCATCACGAACCTGCACAGCGCCGGCGCCGCGGTCCACGCCATCGCGGTCCTGCAGGGCGCGAGCATGGGGGTCAAGTCGCTCCAGGCGCATTACGAGACCTTGCCGTACAAGGTCGAATTAGGCCTTAAGGCCTAATTCGCCTTAGGCCTGCCGGCCCGGAACCCCTGGGCCCATGGGCCCGAGTCCCGACGGCGGGATTCCTATATACTGCCGGCATGGCTCTTACGGCGCTCCTGCTCCTCCTCCTGGCGGCCCCGGTCATCGCGGATCAACCCGCCCCCGTGGAGGACCCCGCCAAGAAGGAATACGTCGATCCCGCCACTTTGAAGGCCCGCGCCGACGCCCTGCGCGACGCCGTCGCGGACATGTCGGTGACCGACATCTCGGTCAAATCCCGCGCGTACGGCTTCTTCGACAAGCTTCCGTCTCAGAGCCTCGTGGTCCCCACCGGCACCTACCGCCGCATGGAGCGCGAGCCGGTCACCGGCAAGCCCGGCTCCGTCGACGGCATGATGGACGAGGCCGACGCGCGCATCGCCGAGTGGAAGCGCACGCGCGTGGAGCCGCCGCCGCCCGCCCTCGAGGCGACCGTCGCCCAGGCCCGCGCCCTCGCCGAGGCCAAGAACCTCAGCTACGACACGCAGGACGAGCTCGCCCCGAACCAGATGGGCATCTTCAAGTACATGCGCGACCGCTTCGACGGAGGCCTCGTCAAGCTCAACGCGCGCATGCGCATGCTCGGCATACTCGTCGGCGACGCCTTCACCTACGCGACCGTCACCCACGAGGCGCAGCACTCCCTCGACCGAGCCGCCGGCCGCCTGACGCCCGAGGCCGAGATCGCCGGGGAGATCAGCGCCTTCCGGACCCAGTACCTCTGGCTCAAGCTCATGGACCCCCGCGGCGAGCGCATGCTGACCCTGCACAGCCAGCTCAAGCTGTGGCAGAAGAACGAGTCCGACAAGCGCGTCAAGTACGCGCTCGGCGAGGCGGTCACCTATCTCGAGCACCTGTCCGACGTGGTCTCCACCAACGGCGACGAGGACGAGCTGCGCAAGCTGGTCTTGAAGCTCGGCTACAAGGACGGCCACAAGCACTCCCACGGCGACGGCCACGATCACGGCCGCTCCGAAGACTCCCCCACCAGCGCGTAAGCGCGAACTGTTTCCGGAAACAGTTCCCAGGAACCTGCTTGCTCTGAGCCGCGACGCATCCTCGTTCGTTTATCTTAAGATAAACCTGCCTCCCCGGCTTTTGCGCTAAACTCTGGGCATGGATAAGGAAGAGCTGACGAGGGAGGACCTCCTCCGGCACATCGCGAAGATGAACGCCGATCTGCTCGACCTGCAGGACAAGCTCCTGCGGGCGAAGGACCAGTCCGACTGGACCGACGGCGCGATGAAGGCGCGCACGCGCGTGCTCAACGAGCGGGTCAAGGAGCTCGAATGCGTCTACCAGGCGATCCTGGTGTCCCGCGACCCCGACCTGCGCGCCGAGCAGCGCATCGGGAGGATCGTCGACCTTCTGCCCCGAGCGTGGCAGTTCCCCGACCTGGCCTGCGCGCGCGCCGTCATCGACGAACAGGAGTACCGCACGACCAAGTTCCAGTCCGCCCCCGCGGCGCTGCGGGAGCCGGTGCTCGTGAAGGGCTCGCCTCGCGGGTTCGTGGAGGTCTGCTACCTGAAGGCCACCCCCGCCGCGGACGAGGGGCCATTCCTGCGTGAGGAACGCATGCTGCTCCGGGTGATCGCCGAATGCCTGGGCGCGGTGTGCGAGACGGCTTAGCCCTTCTTTTTCTTCTTCTTTCCGCCGCCGGAGCCGCCGCCCGCCCCCCCGCCGAGCATCAGCATGGCCCAGGGGATGCCCAGCACGGCGCCGACGGCCATGCCGACGAGCACGTCCAACGGGTAATGCGCGCCGACGTACACCCGGCTGTACGCGACGAGGCCCGCGCCGCCCCAGAAGACGATGCCCGCCGCCGGATAAGCGACGCCCAGCACCGAGGCCGCGGCCGCGGCGTTCATCGCGTGGTTGGACGGGAAGCCCAGCTTGCCGCCGACGGGCGCGCGGACGATCGCGCCGATGCCCGCGTACTGCGGGCGCGGACGCGCGGCCCACGGCTTGAGCACGCGGTAGGAGAGCAGGTCGCAGGCGCCGACCGCGATCGCCGCGACGACGAGCACGCGCAGGGCGTGCTTTCGCTCCTTGTAGAGCCAAAAGGCGATCGCCGCGGGCGCGATCCCGTAGACGACCCACGGGATCTTGTGCAGGTCGGTGACCAACGGCATGACCCTGTCGAGGACGGGGTGGGTCCACACCCCGTTGATCAGGCCGAAGGCGACGCGGTCGAACGAGGCGAAGCCCCAGGGCACGTTCATTTTCTGTGGGCGCAGGCCGCGCACACGCCGTGCACGAGGACCTCGTGGGACGTCACGCGAAAGCCGCGCGGCAGGGCGTTCTTGAGATCGGACAGGCAGGCCCCGCCAAGCTCGTAAACCTTCTCGCAACGCTCGCAGCGGAAGTGGTGATGATGGTCCTTGCCGGCCGCCTCGTAGCGCGGGGGCTCGCCGGGAAGCGCCACCTCCGAGATCTCGCCCTCTTTGAGCAAGGCTTTGATGTTGCGGTACACCGTCGCGATCCCCAGCCCCGGCGCGAAGTCCTTCGACGCCTCGAGGACTTCGAGGGCGCCGAGCGGGCGCCCCGCGTCGTCGAGAGCCCGTCGGATAGCCCGCCGCTGGGATGTGTCGCGCTGCATGATGGCGATGATAGCAAAGAGAGCCGATCAGCGTTCGAGCTTGAAGAGGACCGATTGGCGCATGCGGACCGCGATGGGCCTGCCCGCGTCCTCGGCCGGCGCATAGCGCAGCTTGTCGCTGAGCCGCAGGGCCGCCGAGTCGAACGCGGCGCCGGCGGAGCGGACGATTTCGGCTCCCGTCACGCGCCCGTCGATTCCGACGCTCAGGGAAAGCACGACCATCCCCTCCCGGCCGAGCTCTCGCTCCGATTCAGGATAAAGCCGCTGCAGCAGCCGATGGAGTTCGCCATGGTTGAGAAGGACCGGGGGCCTCACCGTCCCGCGCCCGCTTCCTCCTCCGCCGGCAGGCCCGCCGCCCTCCGCCCCCGGCCCTTCGCTCGGGGCGTCGGCGTCGCCGGGGTCGGCCTCGGCCGGCGACGCCGGGGCGGGCGCTGCCGGCACGGACGCGTCGGCGGGCAGCCTCCAATCGTCCGCGCGCCGCCCGGTCTTCGCCGGCGCGGGCGCGGGTGATCCGGCCGGCCCCGGCGGCCCGGCAAGATCCAGCTCCATGAGCTCCGGAGGCTCGGCGTGCGAGTGCGGGACCGGCCAAGGCATGAACAGCAGCGAATGCAGGGCGGCCGAGGCGGCGATCGAGGCGGAGAGCAGCCGCCCGCCGCCGTCCAGGCCTGTCATCGCGCGCCGCGCGAGCCGACTTCAGCCGCGACGCGCTTGATGCCGGCGTGCTTGATGTCGTCGAGCAAAGCCGCGAGATCCCCCCACTTCACGTTCTCGTCGGCCGCGACCGCGACGCGCAGGCCGGGATCTCGGGCCGCGAGCCCTTTGAGGGCCAGAGCGAAGTCCTCCCTCGCCATCGTGCTCCCGCTCATCTCCACCCTGAGGTCCTTCGCGAGCACGACGCGCAGGTCGCTCGGCTTGACCGGCTCGGCCTTCTCGGCCTTGGGCAAGGATACCGTCAGGCCGCGCCTCGCGATCACGGGGGACGCGACCATGACGATGATGAGCAGGACGAGCACGACGTCCACCAGCGGCGTGACGTTGATGCCGCCGATCGGACCCCGCGGCGACGAGGCGCCGCCGGCCATCAAGCCCCCCGAGCGAGCGCGCTCGCGAGCCGCCGCCCGACGATCTGTGCGTCGGCGATCCGGTCGTCGGCCGCCTTGAAGAGAACGTTGTAAGCGATCACGCAGGGAAGCGCCACGATGATCCCGACGGCCGTCGCCACCAGCGCCTCGGACAGCCCCTGCATGACCGCCTCGGGGCCGGCGCCGCTGGCGAAGGCGAGATCATGGAAGGCGCGGACGACGCCCAGCACCGTGCCCAGAAGGCCGATGAACGGGGCGTTGTTGCCGAGAGTATTGAGCAGGGTCAGACGATTCTCGAGCGTGCGGCGTTCGAGCGCGAGGCTCGCCTCGAGCGCCTGCTCGACGCTTTCCCCGGCGGCTTGAGCGTTCGACAGAGCCTCCGCGAGACCGCGCTCGACCGGGCTCGACGCGAGCAGGCTCAAGGCGCGGCCCCGGTCGCCCGCGCGCCACTCCTGGAGGAAACCCTCAGGGAGCGCGGGCGAGAGCCGGCGGGCGCGGTAAACGACGGCCCGTTCGATGATCACGCCGAGCGCGACGACCGAAGCGACGACCAGGAGATGAATGACCCAATCTCCGCCCGTCATCGCGAACGCCTTGACCAAACCCAGGTGATTCATCCTTCCTCCAACCCGGGTCCAGCCCGGGCGTCAGCCGCCGAACGGCACGGTCAGCTTCAACGTGAAGCTTCGCCCCGCGTTCAACGCGTAGGCGCGATAACGGCTCAGGTGGTCCCGGTAAGGAAGATCGAAGGCGTTCTCGACTCCCAGGTCCACGCTCGCGTCTTTTCCGAAGAACGGGACCTCGGCGCCCATCCCGAAGTCCACCAACCCGTAACCGGCCGTCTGAGTCTCGTTCGCCTCCGTCCGTTTCTGACGGGCGACGAGGCGGCTCGACGCCGATACATACGGGTTCTTCGCGGAGCCCATGGTCTTCTGCGACAGCCGCGCGCCTAATTTTACCCGATTCGCGGGCATCTGCGGCAGAGGCTGGCGCAGGTCGTCGTTCTGCGCGCGCAGGACGTCGACGCCCGCGTTCATGCCGAGCCAGTCCAGCGCCTGCCACTTCATGGCCGCTTCCGCGCCGATCAAGGTCGCGTTGGCCTGGGAGATATTGAATATCGGCAGGTCCGAGTCCACGTCGTTCGTGCCGGTCGGCCGGGCGAAGATGAAATGGTTGACGCGGTTGTGGAAAGCGCTGAGCTCGGCCTGGACGGAACCGGAATGATGCCGCAAGGACACGTCCTTGTTGATCGAACGCTCGGGCCGGAGATCGGAGCGTCCGACCTCGAAGCGTCCCGTGCCCTCGTGCTCGCCGTTGACGAACAGCTCGAAGGGCGACGGCGCGCGCCAGCCCGTGCCGATGTTCCCGACGAGCGCCCAGCCCTCGGCGAACGCCCACGAGACGCCGAACGCCCCGCTGACGCTCTGGTAGCGCTTGATCTGTGCCGCGACGCCCAGGCTCTCATCCGGGGTGACCGACATGCGGCGCGTGTCGTAGCGAGCGCCGCCGGAGAAGGTCACCGGGCCGACGGGAAGCTCCTCGAAGAGGAACACGCCGAGGTCCTTCTGGTTGTAGCCCGGGATCAGCCTTTCCGCGGCGCGAGAGTCGTTGCGCTGGGTCGCGCCGGACACGCCGAGCGTCCCCTCCACTGGCCCGAGCGGTTCGTGGTGGAACTTAAGATCGCCCGTGTAGGTGTCGAGCACGAGGTTGAGCTCGGGGGACGAGTCGCCCGCCGCCTCGAACTCCCGGCGCTCGTTGCGCTGCCAGCCTCCCGCCGCCTCGAGGCTCCCTAAAGGAACAGGCGTCTTGGCGCGCAGGATCGCCTTCTCGTGGCCGACGAACTGATAGGTCGTCGCGTCCGGGTCCGTGGCCGGGTTCTTGTGGATCTTGAGGTTCTGCCGGAATTGCGAGAAATCGCCCAGCACGGTCGCCGGGCCGACGCGGGCGCCCGCCGACGCGCCGAGGTCGCGTTCGTTCATGCCGCTGTTCCTCAGGCGCCCATGCGGGGTCCGGATGTCCTCGGCGTCGCGCCCCGAAGCGCGCAGCGCGACCCCGGCGCCGCGGCCCTCGCCGCGGAGCTCGATGGAGCCGGCCGTCTGCTTGTTGTGGCTGAAGCCGTCGAGGGCCAACAGGCCGCCGACCTTGAAGGACTCGGCGTCGAGCTTCAGCGGGCGGCGCACGACGTTGATCACGCCGGAGAGGGCCTCGGGCCCGTAAAGGAGGCTTTGCGGACCGCGCACGATCTCGATGCGGTCCACTCCGTGCGCGTCGATCTCCGGGCCGTGCTCGTCCCCCCACTGCTGGCCTTCCTGGCGGACGCCGTCGGTGAGCGTCAGCACGCGCTGCGAGGAGAGCCCGCGGACCACGGGCTTGGCGATGCCGGCGCCGGTCGTGTTGACCGTGACGCCGGGAGCGTCCTCGATCGTCTGCATGACGCTTTGTCCCCGCCCGCGCTCGAGCTCCCGGCCGGTCACGACGGTGACCGCCGCGGGCGCGGTGAGCGCCTTGGCGGGCTTCGGCTTGGCGGTGATCGTGATGGGCGCGGCCTCGAAATCCTGAGCGGCGGCGGCGGGCGAGAAGGCGACGGCGGCGGCGAGCGCGAGTCGGATCATGGTCATCTCCTGGTAATGATAAATTATTATCAAATATACCCCGCGCTGTCAATACCGATAATTTGTTATCATCTAGGAAGTGCTTCCATCGACGGCCTCCAAGGCTTCATGTTCATCCTAAGCGTCATTCTTCTGCTGGCCGTCGCCGCGACGATCGCCGGCGGCGCCGCGCCCGTCGTGGACCGGGTCGTCGCCCGCGCCGGCCTGTGGCGCGTGCAGGCGTTCCGCGCCGGCATCCTCATCGCCGTCGCCTTCGCCGACGTCCTGCCCGAGGCCTGGACCTTGGCCCCGGCGTACGCCGGCTGGGGGGCCCTGGCCGCCTTCGTGCTTTGCTACGCCGCGGAGAGCATCGCCCCGCTCGATCCCTGCCACGAGGCGTCCGAGGACTGCTCGGCCCATCCTCTCGGCAAGGCCGCCGTCGCCGGGCTGTTCCTCCATTCGTTCTTCGACGGCGTCAACCTGGGCGCCGCCGCGTTCGCCGGGGCTCCCATCCTCCTCGCCGTCGGCGCGGCCACCATCCTGCACAAGCTCGCGGACGGCTTCACGATCTCGACCATGCTCAACGGCGGCTCCGCGGGCCTGCGCCGGGCGGCGCTGGCCGCCGTGGCCCTCGCCACTCCCATCGGCGCGCTGTCGAGCACCGCCGTCGCCGCGCGCCTCGAACCCCGGGCCTTCGCCTTGCTCCTCGCGTTCGCGGGCGGGTCCTTCCTCTATATCGGGGCCGCCGAGGTCCTGCCCCGGCTGCACCGGCGCGAGCACGGCGACCTCTCCTCTCTCATGAGTTTTGGGGCCGGCCTGGCCGCGATGCTCCTGATGCGGCGCCTCGGCTAGCCTCGGAATTTCGTATATTGGCGGCGTGCCGATCATCGCTTGGCTGCTGGGCGCGGCTTTGAGCGCCTCCGCCCACGAGTTCTACCCGATACACCCCGTCCGGGCGACGTTGCGCGTCGAGCCGGACCGCATCGTCGCCGACCTCAGGGCGGATTCGATCTTCTGGATCGAGGAGGTCACCGGGCTGCATCCGATGCCCGCGCGTGATTGGCCCGCCCAGGCGCTGTCCAGGACCGAAGCGTACGCGAACGCCCATTTCCGGCTCGCCTCGGACGGCCGCCCGCTGATGGGCAAGCTCGTCGCGGCGCGCTATCGGCAGTTCCCCTGGGAGGTCAACGCGGAAGGCGTCTTCTTCCTGCGTCTCGTTTACCCGCCGGCCGAGGGGTCGGCCCTGTCCGGCACCGCCAATTTTTACGAAGAGTACCGCCGGGAGATCGCGGGCGAGGTCGCCGAGGGGCCGCCTCCGGATGCGGAGAGCTACCGCACCTTGCTCGAGATCCCAGGCCGCCGCAGGGCAGCGTTCACCTTGACGCACGAAGCCCCCTCCTTCAGCGTCTCCACCGCCGATGCGCGCCGGCCCCCCCTCGCCATGGCGCTCGAGGGCCTGCGGCGCGGCGCGGAGGGCGCCCTCGGCATGGCGTCCGGCTTCCCCGCTTTGCTCGCGATCGCGCTGTGCCTCGGAGCGCGCCCGCCGGGTAGGGCGGCGCTCGCGGCCCTGCTGGCATCGGCGCTAAGCGGCTTCGCCGCCGGCGGCTTCCTCGACGCGCCGTCCTGGCTGATCTGGTCGGCGACCCTCGGCGCCGCCCTGGCCGCCGGGCGAGGGCAGCCCGCCGCGGTCCTGAGCGCCGCGGCCATGGCCGCCGCCGCCACCGCGCTGGCCTGGCGCTCCGCCGCCGCCCCCTTGCTTCCGCACGGCGCGCTCGCGGCCGCGTTCGCCTGCGCGGGCGCGCTCGGAGCGGGCGCGGCGCTTCTCGTCGCCGCCCGGCTCGGTATCCGCGCGGAGCACCGCCGCCTCGCCGACGTCTCGGAGTCGCGCGTCGAGGAGCTGTTCGCGCGGCGAGTGCGCCTGACCGCCACGGCCTTGGCCATGATCGGAGCTTACGGAATCTGGCAGTCTCTTCAGAGGTGAACGCTTGAACGCCATCCGCTTCCAGAACGTCTCGAAGATCTACCGCCGCTCGCACCTCGGGCGCGTCACGGAAACCGCCGGCCTCGCCGGGCTCGACCTCGACATCGTCAAGGGCGAGGTGTTCGGCCTGCTCGGCCTCAACGGCTCGGGCAAGACCACGGCGATCAAGCTCCTGATGGGGCTTCACCATCCCACCAAGGGCGAGGTCGAGACGCTGGGCCGCCGGGCCTCCGACGTAGAGGTGCTCGCGCGCATCGGCTACGCGCCCGAGGCGGCGTACCTCAATAAGACGTTGACGGGCCGGGAGAACCTGCGCCTGTTCGCCTCGCTGTCGGGCATCCCGCGAGCGGAGATCGAGGAGCGCACGGCGGATATGCTCGCGAAGGTCGGGCTCGGAAAGGCGATGGACCAGAGGCTGTCGGAGTACTCGAAGGGCATGCTGCAGCGCGCGAGCTTGGGGCAAGCGCTCGTGCACGATCCCGAGCTGGTGATCCTCGATGAGCCCGTGACCGGGCTCGATCCGCTGGCGATCAAGGAGGTCCGCGCCCTGATTCTCTGGTTGAGAGGCAAAGGGAGAACCGTGCTTTTCTCCTCCCACGACATCTCGGAGGTCGAACGCGTCTGCGACCGCATCGGCATCCTCAGCGGCGGGCGCCTCGTGAAGGTCATGGCCCAGGACGAGTGGCGCGGCAAGGCCGACGCCCTCGAGACGGCCTTCACGGCGGCCGTCGTCCGAACCGACGGCGTCGGCCCCATCCGCATGGAGTGATATGCAGACCATCTCTGCCGTCTTCGCGTATACGTTCAAGGAGCACCTCCGGCACAAGGCCTGGCTCTCCGCCGCCCTGTTCGGCCTCGTCCTGCTCGGGGGCGCGATCATCGTCTCCGCGCTCGGCGCCGACGAGCGCGCTCGCCTCCTGCTCGACCTGGGGCTGGCCTCCATCGAGCTGATCGCGCTCGTCTCGGTCGTGTTCCTGACCGTGCATCTGATCCTGGCCGAGATCGAGTCGCGCGCCATCTATCTCATCCTCACCCACCCGGTGCGGCGGTCCGACTACCTGCTCGGACGCTTCCTCGGCACCCTCGCGGCGGTGGCCCTCGGCATGGCCGCCATGGCCGCGCTGCATCTGATCCTGCTCAGCCTGTACGGCTGGTGGGAGCCGCTGCGCTACCTGGCCGCCCTGGGCTGCATGCTCGGGAAGATCTCGGTCATGGGCGCGCTCT
The DNA here is from genome assembly GCA_030696455.1 of Elusimicrobiota bacterium. Lineage (GTDB taxonomy): Bacteria > Elusimicrobiota > Elusimicrobia > UBA1565 > UBA9628 > GWA2-66-18. The sequence continues at coordinate 51,993 of JAUYSH010000142.1, read as the reverse complement.
CCCTGCTCCTGTCCCTCGCGCTGACGAGCGAGGCCGCGGCCATGGCGTTCGCGGTGTTCCTCTGGATGCTCGGCCATTTCTCCGCGGAGATGCGCTTTCTCGCCGACCGCTCCGGCAGCTCCTTCATGAAGACGGCGCTCGTCGCCTTCTCCCACGCGGCCCCCGACTTCGCGCACTTCAACTACCGCGACTTCTGGCATCAGGCCGCGCCCGGCGGCGAGTGGCTGATGTGGGCCGGCGTGTACGCGCTGGCCTACACGGCGGCCTGCCTGGCGCTGTCCTTCCAGCTGTTCGAGCAGAAGGAGTTCTGATGAGAGGCCGCTGGCTCGCGCTCGCGTCCGCCCTGTTCGCCCTGGCGCTCATCGCCGGGGCGCGCATGCGCCGCCTGCACGAGCCGCGCTTTCCGCCTCTATCCGAGCTCAAGGCCGGTCCCTTCGCCTTCCAGGACGCCATGCTCGCCGCCGCGGGCTATCGGGCGCCGGCGGCGGACCTCGCCTGGATCCACCTCCTGCAGTACGCGGCGGGGTCTCTGCCCGAATACGCCGATCACCCCGGCCATCCGTACGAGCATCTCGCGACGCTCAGCCTTCGCGTCACGCGGCTTGACCCCTCCTTCCATCGCGCCGTCCTCTTCGCCGCCGGCATACTCGGCTGGTTTCACGGCATCGAGCGCCCCGACGAGGCCGCGAAGCTGCTCCACGAGGGCATGCGCCGTACGCCGGAGCAGCCGATGTACGCGATCTATCTCGCGGCGCTGGCCTACAAGAAGGAAGGGGACACGGACCGGATGATCGCCCTGCTCGAATCGAGCTTCGACCGCCCCGAGACTCCCAGCACGATGAAGTCGATCCTGGCCAACCTGCGGCAGTCGCGCGGAGAGCACCGCGAAGCCCTCGTCCTGTGGGCGCGCATCCTGGAAAGCGACCGGGACCGCTCCGAGCACGCGCGCGCGCGCCTCAAGATCGCCGAGCTGAGAGGCCTGCTCGCCAAGCCTCCGGCGAAAAAGCCCTAGGCGTCAGCCGAAGGACACGCCGTGCGACGCGAGGCGCCCGTCGCGGTAAACGAACTTCCCGGAGAAGAAGCGCTCCTGCTCGAGCCAGGGCAGGAAGATGCGGTCCCCCTCCCACAGCGGCAGCTCCGCCATCCGTTCGTCGGGGATCCACTCCAGGTCCCCCTCCGCGCAGACGCCGAGCTCGCCTTCGAAGCGCGTCGCCGTATAGACGAACACCAGCCAGTCCTCGCCGGGCTTGAACGCGGGAAACGTCAGCACGCCGCGCAGGCGCGCGTCGAGCAAGGTCAAGCCCGACTCCTCCCGGACCTCGCGCACCACGCACTCCTCGGGCGACTCCCCCGGATCGAGCTTCCCGCCGAGGCCGTTCCATTTGCCTTTATGGACATCGCCCGCTTTCTTATTGCGATGCAGCATCAAGGTCCGTCCGTGTGAGCGGATATAGCAGAGTGTCGCGGCGATCGTTTTCATTTAACGAGGGCTTTCATGACGGAGAATAGAATGTCGTAATCGTTGTCGTTGAGATTCATGCGAAAAAAGACCTGCCGCACCCGCCGCTGCCTTTCCTCATTAAACCGCGGCGAAGCCGCGAGCTTGGGGTGAATAAATTGCCAAAGGGCCGACATGCGGTCCATCGAGGCCGTTGCAGCCCGTTCCGGGATTTCTCGATCCGTTGCCGTTAAAGAAAACAGCCCCACCGCGACCGCCTGCCCCAGGTTGAGGCTGACGCCGTTCCGGCACGGGATCCTCGCGAGGTACGGGCACAACGCCGTTTCGGCCCGCGTGAGCCCCTTCGACTCGCGCCCGAACACGAGCGCCGTCCGCCCCTTCAGGCTCAGCGTCTTCGGCAGCGCCGGCAGCGTAAACTCATCCTGGCGCAGGTCCGTCGGCCGGCGCGAGAACGCGATCGCCGTCCCGCATCCCTTCAGCGCCCCGGCGAGGTCGTCCTCGAAGCGCGCGCCGTCGAGTATGCCCGGGGCGCTGACCCCGGTGACGCGCGCCTCGGGCGGCATCGTCCTCCACGAGGACCCCGCGATGACGAGATCCTCCGCGCCGAACGCCCGCATCGCCCGGGCGACGAAGCCCACGTTCAGCGGATTCTCCGGCCCGACCAGGACGACGCGCAAGCCCATGAAGACGATGATATCATCTCGCGCGTCGTGCGGTCGGCGGAAAGCCTTATCGCCTCTAGTCGTCCTCGTCCGGCTTCGGTCCGTCGCCCATCTTCCTGCCGCCGTGCATCTTCCCGCCGTGCTTCTTGCCCATGCGGCCCTTCATCGCGACCGCCATCTTCGCGCGCTGGGTCGGCGTCAGGATCGAGGTCAGAGCGGCCTCGAACTTATCCTCCTCGGCGCGCATCTGCTTGCGCGCGGCAAGGAGCTTGTCGAGCGTCGCCGAAAGCTCCTTTTCCGGAGCCTTGTCCTCGAGCTGGTCCTGCAGCTTGCGCATCGCCTCGCCCATCTCGGCGTGCGCGGCGGCGGACCCGTCCCGCTTGGCCCGGCGCGCGGCCTTGAGCTTGGCCTCCTGCTCCTCGGAGATATCGAACTTCTCGCGCATGCGCTCCTTGAAGCCTTCCTTGCCGCCTTTCTCGCCGTAAGCTCCCGCCTTCCCCTTGGGACCGTCTTCGGCGCGCAGCGCCGCCGGCAGCAGCAACGAGCCCGCGAGCAAGCCGGCCGCCGTCGCCATGGATATGATCCGTTTCATTCGAACTACCCCCTGGGCTCCTGGAGCCCTCGCTGATTAGACGGCGCCCGCTCGCCGAAAGTGTCGCGCCCTCAGGCGTCGTGGCGCGAGGCCCAGACCCAGACGGTCAAGGCGGTTCCGACGGCGTACATCCAGACCGTGTCGGAGATGAAGTAGGAGAAGGCCATCAGGACGCCGCCCTGGATCGTGACCTTCGTCTTGTCCATCTTCCGGCCATACGAATAGGCGACGTAACCGAGCCCGGAGAACAGGAGGTTCCCGATGATGTTGGCGGCGGAGAAAGTCGGCAGGCCGAAGGGCATCGGCCGACACTGTAGCTTTTTGCGGGTCCGCCGTTCAGGCGGCGACGGCCTGTCGCGCGGCGACGGGCACCGGGAAGGTCAGGCGCTGCCAGCAGTCGGCGCTCTCCGCGGCCACGATCGCCGCCGCCTGGAACATGTCGGCCTCGCGCTTGGCGAGGCTCTTCGCCACGACGCCCTTCAGATCGTCGATGTCGTACAGGTAGACGCCCTCCGCCTTGGCGACCTCGGGAGCCACGTTGCGCGGCATCGCGATGTCGATGATGAACAGCGACCGGCCGCGGCGGCGGCGCGACAGGGCAAGTGCTGCGTCCCCGTCCAGCAGATAGCGGTCGGCCCCGGTGGAGAACACGGCGATATCGGCCTCGTCGAGTCGGGAGAAGCCTTCCGCGAGAGTGACGGGCTCGCCGCCGAGTTCGGCGGCGAGGGCCTGGCCTTTATCCAGGCTGCGGTTGCTGATGAACAGCTTGCCCGCGCCTTTCGATCGCAGGTGCCGCACCGAGGAGGCGGCCATGGTCCCCGCGCCGAAGACCACCACCACGCGCTCCTTCAAATCGGAGAATATGCTGCGCGCCATCATCGCGGCCGCCCCGCCGATGGAGGCGATGCCGCCGACGATGCGCGTCTCGTTGCGGACCTTCTTGCCCACCATCAGCGCGCGCTGGAAGGACAGGTGGCCGAAGCGGTTGGCCGTCTTCTCGGCGCAGGCCCCCTGGTAGGCGGCCTTGCACTGGCCGAGGATCTCGGTCTCGCCCATGATCCAGGAGTCCAGCCCCGCCGCGACGCGGAAGAGGTGGCCGACGGCCTCAGCGCCGCGGTGGACGAAAAGCATCTCGCCGATGTCCCGGCCGGCGCGGAGGTTGAGCCAAGCGATGACGGCCTGCTCGCCGTCTTTGTCGGGCTGGAAGTATACCTCGAAGCGGCTGCAGGTGGCGAGGACGACGACGCCCTGCTGGCCGGCGGCCTCGCTGATGATGGCGTTCATGCGTCCCGCTTCATGCGGCTTCGGGGAGATCGCCTCGCGGATCTCGACGGGAGCGGTCGAGTGGTTCAGGCCGACGACCATCCATTCGTTCATCATCGTGAACGATTACATGGCAACAAAAAGACCATCCGACCGTCACGAACAAACGAATTTAAGGGGTCTACGGGCGGCCCACCCCCACAAACGCGTCACCGATGCGCGAATACGCGCAGGGCCGCTTAACGGCGGTGGCACTCGATGCAGACCTCATGGCGGACGCTGGCGCCTGAGATCGAGCCGATGTCGTGAGCCGCGTGGCAGGAGATGCAGGCGACCTTCCCGTCCTCCAGCACGATGCGGGAATTCGCGGCCGGATCATTAAAGGCGGCGGGATCTCTTCGCGCGGCGAATTGATAATCGATCCCGACGGGATGGTTGGCCCCCAGGTCCGTCCCCCCGGTCGTCGTCATGTGCGCCGTGATCGTCGGCGCGATGGTGCCGTCATGGCAGGACATGCACAGGCCGGTCTTGACCCCGCCCGCCGCGGCCGAATCGCGGACGAACAAACCGGCGTCGCCGGAGCCCTGCGTCTGCCAGAGCGGGCTCGCGGCCTTCGCCGGATGGGAGATGTGGCAGGCGCCGCAGGCGAACGAGGCGTGCCCCGCGCTGAGCATGGCCCGGTGCTCGCCCACGGAGTCGCGCAGGTCGGCCGGGAACCTCTGAACGGGGCGGGGAGCGCGAATCGCGAGCGCCGCGACGAGCGCGGTGAAAACGAGCGCGGAACGGATGATGAGCGACCGGGGCCGGGGGTTCATGGGGGTGGGCTCCAACAGCAGTGTACGCCCAGGCCGGCTCCAGCGGCCATGACCGGCGTCATAGTCTCCCGCCGGCTGGCCGGACCGTTGCGAGGCAAGCGGGAAGAACCCCTATGCGGCGACTGCGTCCAGGCCGACTGCTTCGGCGTTTGACCGTCGCTTGGCGCGGCGCTTCCCTGGCGCGCCAGACGTTCATCGCCTTCTACTCGTTCACCGTGGCCGTCACGGCGATCACCTTCCTGCTGTACGTGCAGGACACGCGCAACAGCGTCCTCGACATGGAGCGCGCGACGATGCGCAGCATGTTCCCCGTCATCGAGCGGGTCATCGCCGATTCCATGCTCCAGAAGTCGCGCGGCGGGATCGCGCACCTGTTCTCGGTGCACAACAGCCACGGCATGGCCGACCGGATGTTCCTCCTCGACCCCGACAAGCTGGCCGTCAACACCCAGGATCTCGCCGCCGGCGTGAAGCCGCGCCGCGAGGCGCCGAAGGCCTTCGATCCCGCCAAGAGCATCATCATGGACTTCCCCATTCAGAACCGCGGAGCCTGCGCGCGCTGCCACGGGGCCGACGCGGGGCCGCTCGGCTACGTCCGCCTCGTCTCGCCCAAGCGCGACCGCCAGATCGCGGCCGAGGCCAACCTCAAGGGCCGCCTGATCATCCTCTTCGCCTCCTTCCTCATCGTCGGTCTCTGGACTTTGATGGTCGTGCGGCGCGTGATCGACGAACCGATGGGCCGCATCGTCGAGGCGATGAACCGGGTCGCGCGCGGCAAGCTCGACACGCGCGTCGACGACCTGCCCTCGGGCGAGCTGCGCTCGATCGCCCGCGGCTTCAACAACATGGTCCGCCTGCTCGAGAAGGATCGCCGCGAGATCGTCAACCTGCACCGCAGCCAGGTCGGCCATCTGGACCGCCTGGCCGCGCTGGGCGAGCTGTCCGCCCACCTCGCGCATGAGGTGCGCAACCCGCTGACGGGCATCAGCTCAACGATCCAGGTCCTGCAAGGCGAGACCGCCGAAGGCAGCCCCCGACGGGAGGTGCTGGGCAAGGTCCTCGGCCAGCTCAACCGCATGGAGCAGACCATGGGCAGCTTCCTGCGCTTCGCGCGCATGCCCGAGACCGTCGTGCGCCCCTTCGACCTGCACGAGCCGCTCGAGCGCGTGCTGGACCTTTTCGAGGTCCGCCTGCGCACGCAGAAGATCGAGCTCAAGCGCGACATCCCGCGGAACCTCCCCCGCCTGCGCGGCGACCCCGGGCAGCTCGAGCAGGTGTTCCTGAACCTCTTCATCAACGCGGCCCACTCCATGCCCGACGGCGGGACCCTGAGCGTCTCGGCGCGGGCGGAGCCCGAGGGGACCTTGCTCGTCGAGGTGAGCGACACCGGCAAGGGCATCTCCAGCGCCGACCTCGAGCACGTCTTCCGCGCGTTTTTCACCACGCGCGAGAACGGCAGCGGGCTCGGCCTGCCGCTGTCCCGCCAGATCGTCATGGCGCACAACGGCGAGATTTGGATCGAAAGCGTTCCCGACCGCGGCACCAGCGTCTTCGTGCGCCTGCCGGCGGCGGCTGCGGAGGTTTGACATGGCGTCGAAGATCTTGATCGTGGACGACGAGGAGCTGATCCGGTGGTCCTTGTCCCAGGATCTCACCAACTCGGGCTACAAGACCGTCGTGGCCGCCGACCTGGCGGAGGCCGAGGCCGCCCTCGAGGCCGAGAATCCCGACGTCGTCCTCACCGATCTGCGCCTCGGCCGCGACAGCGGCCTCGACGTGCTCAAGGCCGCGCGCAAAGGCAACCCCGAGCTTCCCGTCGTCATCATGACCGCCTTCGCCGACCTCGCCAGCGCGGTGGAAGCCCTGCGCGAGGGCGCGGCCGACTACATCTCCAAGCCCCTCCAGCTCGCCGGCCTCAAGATCACCCTCAAGCGGGTCCTGGAGACCGCACAGTTCAAGCGGCGCCTCGACCGCGTCCACCAGAAAGGCGTCGACAAGTACAACTTCGCCTCGATCGTGGCCGAGAGCCCCTCCATGAAGGAGGCGCTCGCCATGGCCAAGAAGATCGCGGCGAGCCCCTTCGGCACCGTCCTCATCCTCGGTGAGAGCGGGTGCGGCAAGGATCGCATCGCCCGCGCCATCCATTACGGCAGCCCGCGCGCCTTCGAGCCCTTCATGGAGATCTCCTGCACGGCCATCCCCGACAATCTTCTGGAAAGCGAGCTGTTCGGCTATGAGAAAGGCTCCTTCACCGGCGCCGTCGGCCAGAAGAAGGGCCTGTTCGAGATCGCCGACGGCGGCACCATCTTCCTCAACGAGATCGGCCACATGCCGCCCGCTCTTCAGGGCAAGATCCTGCGCGCCCTCGAGGACAAGACCTTCAAGCGCGTCGGCGGGCGCGACGACATCACCGTCGACGTGCGCGTGATCGCCGCCACGAACGAGGACCTTCCGCGCGCCGTCTCCGAGGGGCGCTTCCGGCAGGATCTCTACTACCGGATCAACGTGCTGACCATCTCCTTGCTGCCCCTGCGCGAGCGCAAGGAGGACATTTTGCCTCTCATGGACGTGCTCTTGGGCAAGCTCAGCGCGGAGATGCTCAAGACCAAGCCCGTCCTGGCGTCCGAGACCTTGGAGCAGTTCCGATCCTATAAATGGCCCGGCAATGTCCGGGAGCTTCGCAACGTGCTGGAGAGAATGATGATCCTCGACGAACTGGAGTTCCATCCCGTCGCCGCGGCGCAGCCGGCGCACATCGCGCGCGCGCAAGCCGCCGCCGAGGACTCTTCCATGGCCTTGCCCCCGGACGGCGTTCGCCTGGAGGACGTGGAGAAGGACCTCGTCATGCAGGCGCTCAAGCGCAGCGGCGGCAACCAGCAGAAGGCCGCGCAGTCGCTCGGGCTGTCGCGCGACGCCCTGCGCCGGCGCATGGAGAAATTCGGCCTTAAGGAGGCCATCGGCGCGCTCCTCATGCTCGCCTTCCTCGCCGGGAGCGCCTCCGCCCAGGGCTGGTTCGGCAAGAAGCAGGCCAAGGACGCCTTTCGCTCCGCCAACGAGGAGATCGCCGCGCCGATGATGGAGAAGGCGGGCGCCCACGCGCCCGTGAAGGCGGGCGAATGCTCGAAGTGCCACGCCGATAAGAAGGACCCGACCAAGCTGACCATGGAGCAGAAGCCCCTGTGCCTGTCCTGCCACACGGCCAAGGCCGAGGACATGAAGAAGGCCTCGGTCCATTCGGCCTTCAAGGACATGGACTGCAATACCTGCCATCAGCCCCATGCCTCGGACAACGCGCCTTTGCTCAACTCACCGGTCAACGAGCTGTGCGCGACCTGCCACGACCCGAAGGACGCGGCGATCGCCAAGGGGCATTTCGGCGTCAGCGTCTTCGAGGGCAAATGCACGGACTGCCACGATGCCCATGCCTCGAAGAACCCCAAGCTCATCGTCGAGGCCAAGGAGCACATCCCCTTCGGCTCGCGCTCCTGCGAGATGTGCCACGCCAAATCAGGAGCCGACGGAAAACCGGCTCTTAAAAAGATTCCCGAGGAGGCCTGCTTCGTCTGCCACTCCAACTTCCGCAAGCTGGGCGAGAGCGCCGTCGTCCATCAGCCCTTCTCCTCCGGAGACTGCAGCACCTGCCATAATCCCCACGTGAGCAAGCGCGCGGCTTTGGTCCGCGGGCCCCTCCCCGACATCTGCTTCGGCTGCCACGATGCGGACGCCCTCAAGGACGCCCATCCCGTCTCGCGGCATCCGACCGCGAAGGAAGGCAAGTCCGACCCGCGCCGCGAAGGCAAGCCTTTCGATTGCGCGTCCTGCCATGAGCCGCATGCCGGCAAGAGCCCGAAGCTGATGCGCGGCGATATTTTCACCCTCTGTGGGGAGTGCCATAAAAAATGAAAACCATCACCCTGAGCCTCGCTCTCATCCTGACCGTCTCCGCCGGGCCCGCGGGGGCGGCGGAGGCTTCGACCTCTCCCGCCGTGGCACCCGCCTTCCTGCCGCAAACCAACCTCGTCTGGCCTCCGGCGCCCGACAAGCCGCGCATCCGCTTCGTGCGCACGATCAAGAGCGACGACGACCTGAGGCCTAAGACGGAGAAGAAGGAGGAGGGCTTCTTCACCAAGCTGATCGCCAAGTTCTCGGGAGGCAAGGTGACCCCCGATATCTTCAACAACCCCTACGGCATCTGGAGCCAGGGCGACAAGCTGTATGTCACCGACACCGGCGCCCAGACGATGGCGGTCATCGACCTCAAGAAGGGCACCTTCGCCTATGTCGGCGACCGCGGCGAGGAGAACCTCAAGTCCCCGGTGAGCGTCGCCGCCGACGAGGCGGGCATCGCCTACGTCTCGGACACCGGCGAGGGCGCGGTCAAGGCCTACTCTCCCGCAGGCAAGCTTTTGTGGAAGTCGGAAGGGGTGGGCGGCTCGGCCGGGGGCCTCAAACGCCCGGCCGGCATCGCCCTCACCCCGTCCGGCGAGCTCCTAGTCGCCGACAGCGGCAACAGGCGCATCGTGCTCCTCGGCAAGGACGGCACCTTCATCCGGGAGATGTGCGTCCACGCCAAGAAGGAGTATTACGCCCTTCCCAACCCGAACAACGTCTGGGCGTTCAAGAACGGCGATTTCATGGTCAGCGATCCCCTGGCCGCGCGCGTCCATATCTTCAGCTCGACCGGAGCCGCCCGCGGAGGCTTTGGCGAGGCCGGCGACGCTCCGGGCTATATGTCCCGGCCGCGGGGCATCGCCGCCGACTCCGACGGCAATATCCACGTGGTGGATGCGCTCTTCTCGAGGGTTCAGATATTCAATCGCGAGGGCCAGCTCATGATGTGGTACGGCAGCCCCGGCGACGTCGTCGGCCAGCTGAACCTGCCGGCGGGCATCTTCATCGATAAGGACGACTTCATCTACGTCGCCGACAGCAAGAACAAGCGCGTCGAGGTCTATCAATACATCACCTACCCCGAGGAAAAGGCCTCCGCCGCGCCGCAGGAGGCCAAATAGCGCCGTGCGCGCTATCGCGCACCCCGAGCGCGCAGCCGCGCTCCGGGTTCACAAATAAGAGATTTAAACGTCCCTCCGAGGAGAAACCGGCGGCAGGTTCGTTGCCACCGGAGATGTAGGCGAGTAGTCGCCGTCGCAAAATCTCAGGAGGAAAAAAATGAAATCCCTGCTCAAACTGACGGGACTGCTCGTCGCAGGTCTCGTTCTCGTTGGAAAGGTCCATGCCTCGTCCGCGTCCGGCATGAACGTGATCGAAGGCTCCAAGCATGACTTCACTCTCACCTACACGGGCGGCGGCGCCGGGGCCATCAACCAGTGCTCGACCTGTCATGAGATGCACAAACCCGTGAAGATGAAGCCCCTGTGGGCCCGCCAGAACCCGGACAAGAACCTGACCTGGACGGTCAAATCCGGCATCCTCCCCACGGAATACACGAACGCCACGTTCGATGCCGACCCCATCAAGAATTCGACGGCGGCCGGTTCGCTGATCCCGACCTGGGCCTTCGCCGACAGCCGCTCCGGACTGTGCCTGTCGTGCCATGACGGCACGCAGACGGTCAGCGACGGCGGGATGATCACCGGACGGGCGAACCTCACCATCGCCCCCGGCGACCTGTCCCAGAACCACCGCATCGGCAACGAGCGCACCGCGGTCAGCAAGTATGGCACCGTCACTAAAGCCTCCATGGAGGCCGGCGACGCGGTTAGCATCACCAACGCCAACGGCGTCAAGACGACGCGGTACTTCGTCGGCTGCACGACCTGCCACAGCATGCACAGCAGCCCCAACACGAACCGCAAGCTGCTCGTCAATTCGCGCGACGGCCAGCACGGTCCGGTCTGCTTGGACTGCCACGGCGGCAAGTAAATCCTCACCAAGACCCCCCGCGAGGGGGGTCTTTTTTGGGCGGGAGTTTCCGTTTGACGGTGTTCGGACTAGGTTGAATATGATCGACGCGACGACTGATGAAAGCCTGCTCATGGCCCGCCTCCAGACCCTCCGCTGGAAGGCGGGACTTCGCTGTCCCCGCTGCGGCCACCGGGACTGCACTTTGCACGCGCGCGGCAAGGAAGGCCGGCGCAAGCTGCGCTGCTCCGGCTGCGGACGGACCTTCAACGACCTGACGGGCACGCCGCTGGCCCGCACCCACCTTCCCCTGACCCTCTGGGCCAAGGCCGCCCGCCTGATGGCCTCCGGGCATCAGACCTGCTCGTCCTTATCCGTCAAGCTCGACGTGAAGCTCGCCACGGCCTGGCGGGTGCGCAAGATCCTGACCGAGGCGTTGAAGGACGCGGACCTACGCCGGACTCTCGTCACCGAGGACATGCCATGAACCGCGCGCTATCCGCCGTACTGCTGATCGTGGTCCTGACCGCCGCGACTCCGCCGGCCGAGCCGCCGCCCCCGCAGTGGCCGGCCGCCCCGCAGACCGCCCGCCTGAGATTCGCCGGCGAGATCGCCGGCCCGCGCGTGACCGGGACGGGCCGGCTCGGCGGTTTTCTGCGCGCGCTGATCGGCCTCGACAAAGCGGGCGAGATCGCCCCCGACCGCCTGGTCAAGCCCACGGGGCTGTTCGTCACCGGCGGGACCGTCTTCGTCGCGGACCCCGGCATGCGCGGGGTCCTGCGCTATGAAGAAGCGACCGGGAAGGGCGAGTGGTGGCCGCGCGGCGTCGAGAAAATTCTTTTAAGCCCCGTGAGCGTGGCCGGCGCCCCGGATGGGCGCCTGTTCATCCTGGATTCCCAGCTCGGGAAGGTCTTCATCCTCGACGCCGAAGGCAACGTCGCGGGCGAGCTCGAGGGCGATCCCGAGGGCCTGGGCCGGCCCGCCGCTTTGGCCGTCTCCGGGAAAAGGATCTACGTCAGCGACGCCAAGAAGCACCGGGTCGCGGTGTACGGGATCGACGGGACCTTCCTGCAGGCCTTCGGACGCCGCGGGAGCAAACCGGGCGAGTTCAACTTCCCCACCTACATGTGGTTCGACGGGAAGACCGACCGGCTCTGGGTCACCGACTCGGGGAACTTCCGCCTGCAGTGGTTCGGCCCGGACGGACGCTACGGGGGCTCCGTCGGCGAGAACGGCAACCGACCCGGCTACCTGGCCCGCCCTCGCGGCGTGGCCGTCGACTCCGAAGGCCATGTGTTCGTCGTCGACGCGGCCTTCGAGGCCTTCCAGGTTTTCGACGAGAAGAGGAACTTCCTCCTGTTCGTCGGCCGCGCCGGCACGGCGCCGGGCCAGTTCAGCATGCCCGGAGGCATCTTCATCGACGGCCGCGACCGCGTCTACGTGGCGGACACCCAGAACGCCCGCGTCCAGGTCTTCCAGTACATCAAAGAGGTCAAGCCATGAACAACATCCTCCTTCCCGCGTTCATCCTCCTGGCGGGCGCCCTTCCCGCACGGGCCTCCGTGATCGACTCCAAGCACGACCTGGCCGCGACCAGCGCCACCTCCGGGCCGAAGGCGGTCAATGAAACGCTCACCTGTCTGTTCTGCCACACCATGCACAAGCCCGCCCAGATGAGCGCCCTGTGGAACCGGGTCGGCGCCCCCGTCGACTTCACCTTCTACTCCTCCAATTACCTGAACAACTACCTGGGCATGAAGACGCCGACGATGAGCGACCTCAACGCCTCCAAGACCAAGCTCTGCCTGTCCTGTCACGACGGCGTGACGGCGCTGGGCGCGGTGTTCAGCGTGGCGCCCAACACCTTGGAGGTAACCGGCGGCCTGGGCTCGTCGAAGGTCATCGGCACCAACCTCGCCAATGACCATCCGGTGCTCTACGATGTCAAGCCCGGAGCCGGCCCTCCCGCCCAGCCCGGCACCAACCCCGAGATACAGCTTCCTCCGGCCGGCGACCCCGTGAAAGTCTATGGAGACACGAACCGGGTCGAGTGCACCTCCTGCCACGACCCGCACGACAACACCTACGGGAGCTTCCTGGTCAAATCCAACGCCAACGCGGCTCTGTGCACCTCCTGCCACATCAAGACGGGCTACACCTCGAGCGCGCACGCCGTCTCCAACACCGTATACACGCCCGCGGGCGCCGCGGCGACGACGGTCGCCGAGTTTTCCTGCCGCAATTGCCACAAGGTCCACGGAGCCTCCTCGGCCCAGGCCTACATCATGCGCGACGCCGAGGAGAACACCTGCTACAACTGCCACGGCTCTCCGGCCTTGCTCGGCGCCAAGAGCATCAAGAACCTCTTCGCGAAAGCGTCCAAGCACCCGACGGAAACCGTTTCCGGCGTCCACAAGAATCCCGAGCTCGACGCCTCGAACCTGGGATTAGGAAAGCGCCACGCCGAGTGCTGGGACTGCCACAACCCCCACCGGGCCCGGATCGGCACGCACGCGACGCCCGGCAACGGGATCGGCGACTCCCTCCTCGGCGCCTGGGGTGTCGAGCCGACCTACGGCGCGGGCGCCTGGCTCGCCGCGACCTCCTACGTGCGCCAGGTCTTCAACGACACGGTGAACTACAAGGAGTATCAGCTCTGCTTCAAGTGCCATTCCTACTACGCCTTCGGGACCAACCCGCCCGCCAATTCGACCGACCAATCCATCGAGTTCAACCCGAACAATCGTTCCGCGCACCCGGTGCGCAGTTCAGCCAACGATCAGGCCGGCTCGGTCGCGCCCAAGGCTCTCGCGGCCGCGCAGATGTCCGCGCCATGGAACGCGAGCCCGGGCGCCCAGACGATGACCTGCTCCGACTGCCACGCCTCCGATGTGACAAGCGATCCGAAAGGTCCGCACGGCTCGGCGGCGCCCAAAATGCTCAAAGGCCCCAGACGCTATTGGCCGAACAGGGCCTCCGGCACCCCATGGACCCTCCGGGACATCAAGGATGGCGCCAACAGCTGGTCGAGCAACCTCTTCTGCGTGAACTGCCATCCGCTGTACACGAACGGAAACTGGAAGAACAAGGCCCACGACGCGCACGAAGGACGCCGGGCCGGCGATAAAGATATCCAGTGCGTCGCCTGCCACGTCGTCGTCCCGCACGGAGCGAAACGCTCGCGCATGATCGGCTATGCCTCGGAAGGAGCGCCTTACAACTACGGCGGCGCCGGCACCTACGACAGGCTCGTCATCGATGGCTTCCGGAAAGCCTCAGGCCCGAACAATTACAGCAAGAGCAACTGCAACTCTCGGGCCACGGGCTGCCACTCAGGCTCAGGGACCTTCGATCCCTAGACGCTCATGCCGCGCGCGCACCGGAGCCGGGCAGCCGCGCTGGTCCTTCTGCTGATCGTAGCGGGAGCCCCGGCGCGCGCCCTCACCCGGTCGGGCTCGATGAGCTGGAACTTCAACGACGTCACCACCAGGAACCCGTCGGGAAAGGCGCGCTACTCCTCCTGGGGCCAGAACTACGGCTTGAACCTCGGCGGCGACCTCCTGCACCCCGCGGCCGGGACCTTCAAGACCGGCGGGAGCTACTCGGAGGGCACCAACATCAACTCGACGGTCAACACCGGCGCGACCGGCCAACGTGTCGTGGACTTCAACGGCGCGCTCGACCTCTTCCATCGCGACGTTCAGCGCTATGTCCGCTTCGCCCCGACCTACTCGATCCAGAACACGAAATATCTGGGATCCTCGGAGACCAAGATCACGAACAGATTTTGGGGCTACAGCACCGGCCTCTCCTTGCCCTATCTGCCCGTGTTAAGCGCCAGCCGGCAATACAACCGGATCAAGAACGCCTACGAGGACGTCTCGCTCGAGCAGAATCAGACCCTCATGAGCGAAAGCCTCGCCTACCAACTCGCCGGCGTGCGCCTTTCCCTCAATCAGGAGCGTCAGCGCACCGAGGACGTGGGCGGGACCCGGCCCTCCGCCCTCGCGACGACTCAGCGAGGTTCTGTCGACTACGGCCTTAGCAACCTCAAGCGGCTGCCGCTCCAATACCTGACCTTGCATTCGGAGTACCTGCGCTTCGCCAACGGCGACGCGACCACGGCACGATCGCTCTCCAACTTCGTCAGCCTGCGGACGAAGGAATTCAAGCATGGAGCCTGGAGGCACGCCCTCAACTATACCAACGACTCCCGGCGCGACCTCCTGAGAAAGACCCACGCGATGACCCACAACATGCTCATCAGCAGCAACCGCCCGGTCCGGCACGGGAACTTCACCAACTCCGCGATCGCCAACGCCTCGGGTCGCGGATTGACGACGCGCGGCGCGAGCATGGCACCCTACCTCAGCCTCGCCTTCCGCGACGGGCGGGTGCGGACGGCGTTCAACGCGAACCTGGGCTGGACCCGCTCCGCCTCGGGGGCCGCCTCGCTCACCGACGGCCTCGGCACCCGTCTGGACCTCCGGCCCCGCAGGACCCTCAACTTCTTCGTCGACGTCAACACCAACGAGACCATCCCCCTGACCGAAGACGCGCCGGCCGGCCGGCGCAGCAGCCGCCTCGGCCTGGGACGCACCCGGATCTACGGCGGCGGCGAGACCACCTTGCGCTACGACCACACGCGGGAGCGTTCCAACGCCACGGGAGGAGGCTCGGACAACGACCAGGTCAACTTCAACGCCTCCGCCACCCCTTTGCAGCGGCTGCGCACCTCCGTGGGGGGCAGCTTCAGCGAGACGCGGACCACCGAGGGCGCCACCTACGACTCCAAGAACCTCACCGGCAGCCTGAGCTACTCGACCCTCCGGGGCCTGAGCCTGTTCGCGGACGCAAGCTTCGCGGACCTCGAGCAGTACACGACCAACGCCGGCGTGACCTACGCCATGGGCAAGACGAGCCTCGCCCTCAAATACACCTACACCGCCACGCCCCTGCCGTCGTCGTTCTCGCACATCAGCGTCACCTTGACCCGCGCGCTATGAGAAAGGCGCTCCGATTGCTATGATGCCGCTATAATTCCGTGGAGGACTCTATGAAAACGCTCCTGATGCTGACCGCCGCCTTGCTCGCCTTCTCCCCTCTCGCCTCGGCCGCCGACCTGACCGGCACCGTCGTCGAGACCATGGACTCCGGGGGCTACACCTACCTCCTTCTCAAGACCCCCGCCGGCGCCCAGAAGTGGGCCGCCGTCAGCAAGGCCAAGATCAAGAAGGGCTCCAAGGCCACCGTGACCGGCGCCATGGAGATGAAGGACTTCGAGAGCCCGAGCCTGAAGCGCAAGTTCTCCACCATCGCCTTCGGCAGCTTGGCCGATTCGGCCCCGGCCGGCCACGGAGCCCACGGCGGCGCCGGGATGGGTGATGCCATGGGGGGCATACCCCCGCACGGCAGCCGCGCCGAGGTGAAGGGCCCGATCAAGGTGACCAAGGCCGCCGGCCCCGACGCGCGCACGATCGGCGAGGTGTACGCCCAGAAGAAGGAGCTCAAGGGCAAGGAGGTCGTCGTCGCCGGGAAGGTCGTGAAGTACAACCCGGGCATCCTCGATCGCAACTGGGCCCACCTGCGCGACGGCTCCGGCAGCGCGAAGGACGGCAGCGACGACATCACCGTCCTGCTCAAGGACGAGACCGAGCTCGGCAAGACCATCACGGTCCGGGGCAAGGTCACGCTCGACAAGGACCTCGGCGGGATGTACAAGTTCCCCGTGGCCCTCGAGGACGCCGTCCTCGTCAAGTAGCGCGGACCGGATCGCGGGCTAGGGGACGCGCTCCTTCGGGGCGCGCCCCTCGCCCGGCTCGGTCAAGGTCAGGTTGAACAGGATCGCCGGGTTGCCGGGCGAGGACCTCAGCGCGCGCTCGAGCAGCACGCGCGCCTCGGCGCGGCGCCCCTGAAGCGTCAGCGCGCGCCCGAGGTTGTTGAGCGCCTGATAGTCGTCGGGGTCGATGGCCAGCGCCGCCCGGCACTCCGCCTCGCCCTCGGCGTCGCGCCCCGCCGTGAACAGCTCGTAGCACAGGTTGACGTGCGCCACCACGCTGCCGCCCCCCGCGTCCACCGCCCGCCGGAACAGCGTGAGGGTGTCGCTCCAGTAGCCGACCTGCCGCACGCAGGCGAGGAGCATGACGACGGCGAACGCCGCGGTCGCCGGCGGCGGCAAGGTCCAGGCTGCGGCCAGCGCCAGCCCGATCAACGCCAGGTACGCGTAGCGGTCGGCCATGGCCTGCTGGCCGACCTGCACGAGGCCGATCGACGGGAGCAGGAACACCAGGAACCAGAAAAAACCGACGGCCAGATGCGGCCGGGATCGCCGCGCGCGCAGCGCCCCCAGGGCCAAGGCCGCCAGCGCGGCCGCGGCGGCGCCGGCCTTCAGCCAGCCGATCGCGAGGCCGGGATGAGGATAAAAGGCGGCCAGGCCCGAGGGCCAGACGAACTGGCGCAGATAGGCGGCGTAGGACAGCGCGGCGTTGGCCAGACGCACCGCCGCGGGAAGCTCCACGATCGAGCGGCCGGAGGCGGCCGCGAGCGTCACGGCGCAGGAGGCCGCCGCCAGCGCCGCCCACGGCAGCTTCTCCCGCGCCAGATCCGTCCACGGGTCCGGCCGGCGCAGCGGCCAGCGGTCGAGGAGGAGGAAGGCCAGGGGCAGGGGCACGGCGGCGGGCTTGCTCAGCAGGGCCGCGCCGAAGGCCGCGGTGACCGCCCAGTAGGCGCGGCGGGACCGGCTCTCGGCGTAGCGCGCGTAGAAGTTCACCGCCGCCAGGCAGAAAAAGCCGCAAAGGACGTTTTTGCGCTCGGCGATCCAGGCCACGGATTCCGCCTGCAGCGGGTGGACGGCGAACAGCGCCGCCGCGGCCGCGCTGCGGGCGGCGTCCCCGGTCATCCGGCGCAGCGCGAAAAAAAGGAGCAGGACGGAAGACGCATGGAGGACGACGCTGACCAGATGATGGCCCGCGGGAGACGTTCCGAAAAGGGAGACGTCGAGCATGTGGGAGAGCAAAGTCAGCGGGTACCAGTTGCTCGCGTGAATCGTCGTGAACGCCCAGACTGTCCCTGAGAGGCTCAGGCCGCCCTGAACCGCGGCGTTGCCGGTGACGTAGAGATCGTCGTCATAGTTCAGGAAACCGTAGGTCAACGCCGGCCAGAACGCGAGGAGCGAGATCGAGACGAGGCCGGCGGCCGCGAGGATATCGGAAGGGACGGCGGCGAGGCGCGATCGGCGCATGGCGGCCTAGCTTAACATTTAGCCGTGGGAGCCATTATTTCCTATGATGCGGCGAGGCCATGAAAAAAATAGAGGGCTTGCGCTGCGTCGAATGCGCGTCCGAATTCTCCCTGGCGGCGGCCAAGTACGACTGCCCCCGGTGCCGCGGGAACCTCTCGGTCGTCTACGATTACAAGGCGGTTCGCAAGACGCTCAGCCGCAGATCGCTGAAGGCCGACACGGAGCGCGGGCTGTGGCGCTACCTCGACGTCCTGCCGCTCGCGGGACGCTCTGGAATCCCTCCGGTGCAGGTCGGGTGGACCCCCCTTTATCACGCCAACAGGCTCGGCGCAGCGCTCGGGCTCAAAAAGCTCTACCTGAAGGACGACGGGCGCAATCCATCCGCCTCCTTTAAAGACCGAGCCAGCGCCGTCGTCGCCGCCCGCGCCTTCGAGACCGGCGAGAAGACCGTCGCCGGGGCCTCGACCGGCAACGCCGCGGCGTCCTTGGCCTGCATGATGGCCCAGCGCGAGGCCAAGCCCGTCATCTTCGTGCCCCGGACCGCGCCGCCCGCGAAGCTGGCCCAGCTCCTCGTCTTCGGCGCCGTCGTGCTCAGCGTGGACGGCGCCTACGATCAGGCCTTCGACCTGTGCCGGCAGGCCTGCGACGAGTTCGGCTGGTACAACCGCAACACCGGCTACAATCCCTTCACGCGCGAGGGCAAGAAGACCTGCGCCTTCGAGCTGTGCGAGCAGCTGGACTGGAAGGTCCCCGATCTCGTGTTCGTCTCCGTGGGGGACGGAAACATCATCAGCGGCCTGTGGAAGGGCTTCACCGATTTCCGCGACTTGGGGCTCATCGACAAGCTGCCGAGGCTGGTCGCCGTTCAAGCCGAGGGCAGCGCCGCGATCACCAACGCCTGGAAGAACGGCGGGCCTATCCGTCCGGTCGATGGCAGGACTGTTGCTGACAGCATCTCGGTGAGCCTCCCCCGAGACGGCGCCGCGGCCGTCAAAGCGCTCAAGGAATCCGGCGGCTTCGCCGTGCTCGTGAGCGACCGGGAAATCCTCGCCGCCATCCCCGCGCTCGCGCGCGGGGCCTCGGTCTTCGCCGAGCCCGCCGGCGCCGCCGCCTACGCGGGCCTGGCTAAGTGCGCCGCCTCCGGAAAAGTGCGCGAGAACGATTCGGTCGTCATCGTCGTGACGGGCAGCGGCTTGAAGGACATCGCCAGCGCGATGAAGGTGTCGGGACGGCCGCACGAGGTCGGGACCAGCATGGCCACGGTCCGGCGCGTGGCCGCCCGCGAGAAGATTTCTTAGGATGAAGTGCGGCGACTATCCCCAAGGATAGCCGCGAAAGCGGAAAACTGACGAGCCGTCAGCGACTGTTTCCGGAAACAGTTTCACCGGGGAGATTCATGAAGATCAACGAAGCGGTTTTAAAGAAGACGGCCAAGCTCTGCAAGGAGCGCGGCGTCGTCATCCCGACCTTCGCGCAGATGAAGAATCCAGCCTCGGCTCCCGCCGCCATCCATAAGCGGCTCAAGAAGGTCGGCATGAACGAGCTCGACCCCGCCAACCTTTTCCGCATCACCTGGAAAAACAATCCCGAGTCGGGCCTTTTCGGGGACGTGAACTATTTGGAGATCCCGCGGTCCATCACCGGCATCGACGCCCGCGTCATCGGCCTCGTCGGCAAGCACTTCCCCACCGGCGCCCATAAGGTCGGCGCGGCCTTCGCCTGCCTCGCCCCCCGCCTCGTGACGGGAGAGTTCGATCCGACATCGCAAAAAGCCGTATGGCCCTCGACCGGGAATTACTGCCGCGGCGGGGCGTTCGACAGCGCGCTTTTGGGCTGCACGGCGGTGGCGATCCTGCCCGAGGGCATGAGCAAGGAGCGCTTCGCGTGGCTCAAGTCCATCGGGGCCGAGGTGATCGCGACGCCCGGCACCGAGTCCAACGTCAAAGAGATCTACGACAAGTGCTGGGAGATCAAGAAGACGCGCAAGGACTGCGTGATCTTCAATCAGTTCGAGGAGTTCGGCAACCCGACCTGGCACTACCACGTCACCGGCGGAGCGATCGAGGAAGTCTTCGACAAGGTAAAGGGCAAGAACGGGCGCCTCGCGGGCTATGTGTCGGCCACCGGCTCAGCCGGAACGATCGCCGCCGGCGATTATCTGCGCGTGAAGCACCCCGCGGTGCGCGTGGCCGCCTCCGAGGCGCAGCAGTGCCCGACCTTGTTCATGAACGGCTTCGGGGAGCACCGCATCGAGGGCATCGGCGACAAGCACATCCCCTGGGTGCACAACGTGCGCAACACCGACATGGTCGTCGCCATCGACGATGAGGACTGCATGCG
Organism: Elusimicrobiota bacterium; assembly: GCA_030696455.1. GTDB lineage: Bacteria > Elusimicrobiota > Elusimicrobia > UBA1565 > UBA9628 > GWA2-66-18. The sequence goes on along the minus strand of JAUYSH010000142.1, from coordinate 31,760 downwards.
CCTGCTGCGCCTGTTCAACGACCCCGCGGGCCGCAAGCACCTGATCGCCGAGGGCGTGGAGAAGGCGGCGGTCGAGCAGCTCGGCCTGCTCGGCATCTCCGGCATCTCCAACATGCTCTCCGCCGTCAAGCTCGCCAAGTACTACGAGCTCGGCAAGGACGACATCGTCTTCACGATCTTCACCGACTCGGTGGACCTTTACTGCTCCCGCCTCGTCGAGCTCGAGGAGGCGCACGGCAAGTACACGCCGGTCCAGGCGGCCATGGACATGGACCGCCGCATGCGCGGGACGAACACGGACCACCTGCGCGAGCTCAACTACCGCGACCGCAAGGCGCTGCACAACCTGAAATACTTCACCTGGGTCGAGCAGCAGGGCCGGACCTCCGACGAGCTGCGCCGCCTCTGGGACCCTGAGTTCTGGACCGAGACCTTCGCCGGCGCCAAGGAGTGGGACAAGCTCATCGGCGAGTTCAACGCGAGGACGGGCCTCAACTGATGAAGTTCAAGCTCAACGGGGTCGAGAAGGAGTTCAACGGCGCGCCGGAGGCGTCCCTGTTGCGTTGGCTGCGCGACGAGGAAGGCATCATCTCCGCCAAGGACGGCTGCTCCCCCCAGGCCGCCTGCGGCTGCTGCACCGTCGAGCTCGGCGGCAAGGCCGTCCTCTCCTGCGTGACCTCGATGAAGCAGGTCGATGGCAAGGAGGTCGTCACGACCGAGGGCATGGGCAAGGCCGCCCAAGAGGCGTTCTCAGACGCCTTCGCCCACAACGGCGGCGCGCAGTGCGGGTTCTGCATCCCGGGCATCGTGATGCGGGCCTGGAACCTGGTCAAGAAAACGCCGGAGCCCACGCACGACGAGATCGAGCGCGGCCTGAATCAGCATCTGTGCCGCTGCACGGGCTACAAGAAGATCGTGGCCTCGATCTCGGACGCGGCCAAGACCTTGCGCACCGGCAAGCCTTCGGCGCCGCCCGCGGGAGCGGGCCCCGTCGGCACGCGCTTGCCGAAATACGACATCAAGGACGCGGTGCTGGGCCAGCGGCCTTATGTGGCCGACATGAAGGTCCCGGGCATGCTCCACGCGGCCATGCGTCTGTCCGAGCATCCCCGCGCCAAGGTCCTCAGGATCGACGCCTCCGCCGCCCTGGCCATGCCCGGCGTCGTGAAGATCTTCTTCGCCGCCGACATACCGGGACGCCGGCTTCAAGGTTCGATCATACAGGACTGGCCCGTCATGGTCGCGGCCGGCGAGGTCACCGGCTACGTGGGCGACGTGCTGGCCCTCGTCGTCGCGGGAACGCGCGCGCAGGCCCAGGCGGCGGCCAAGGCCGTGAAGGTCGAGTACGAGGTCCTCACGCCGATCATCGACGTGCCCTCGGCTCTCGCTCCGGGGGCGCCCAAACTCCAGCCCAAAGGCAATGTCTTGAGCGTCTCGAAGGCCAAAAAAGGCGACGCCGCCAAAGCCTTGGCCGAGTGCGACTTCGTCCACGAGGCCGTTTATCAAACTCAGTGGATCGAGCACGCGTACATGGAACCGGAGGCGGCGCTGGCGCTGCCCGAGGACGGGCGGATCATCGTCTACACCCAGAGCCAAGGGATCTACGAAGACAGAAAACAGCTTGCGGCGATGCTGGCGATATCGGAAGACGAGATCGACGTTGTTCTCGTCCCGAACGGGGGCGGCTTCGGCGGGAAGGAGGACATGCTGGCGCAGAGCCAGGCCGCGCTGGCGGCGCACCTTTTAGGAAAGCCGGTGAAGCTCGAGATTACCAGAGAAGAATCGATCTTGATGCACTCCAAGCGTCATCCGTTGCGCATGGAATACAAGCTCGGGTGCGGCAAGGACGGGAAGCTCAAAGCCTTATACGCCCGAATTTACGGCGACTCCGGCGCCTACGCGTCCGTCGGCATGAAGGTCCTCGAGCGCGCCGCCGGACATTCGACCGGCGGCTACTGCGTGCCGAACGTCGACGTCGAAGCGACGGCGGTGTATACCAACAACGTCCCCTGCGGCGCGATGCGCGGCTTCGGCGCCAATCAAGCGACCTTCGCGATGGAGTGCGCCGTCGACGAGCTTTGTGAAAAAGGAGGCTTCGACCGCTGGCAGTTCCGCTGGGACAACGCCTTGGTCGACGGCCTGACCACCTCGACGGGACAGATCCTGACCGGCGGCGTCGGCGTGCGCGCCACGCTCGAGGCGGTCAAGGACCGCTTCAAGGCCGCCAAGTACGCGGGCATCGGCTGCGGCATCAAGAACACCGGCATCGGCAACGGCATGCCCGATTTCTCCGAGGTGGAGATCCTGGTCGAATCCGGCGGCCGGGTGCGGATCCATCACGGCTGGACCGAGATGGGACAGGGTGTCGACACCATCGCCGTCCAGGTCGTCTGCTCCGAGACGGGGCTGTCGCCGGACATCATCTCCGTGCGCACGCGCACCAGCGACAACGCCCCCGCGGGCATGACCACCGCCTCGCGCGCCACGAGCCTCGTCGGCAACGCGCTCATCGACGCCTGCAAGGCGTTCAAGAGCGACCTCAAGCGCGAGGGCCTCGCCGCCCTCGCCGGCCGCCGCTACCGCGGCAAGTGGGTCTGCGACTGGACGAACAAGCCCGGCTACGACACCCACGGCAAGCCGGTCTGCACGCATTATTCCTACAGCTACGCCACCCAGGTCGCCATCGTCGGCGACGACGGAAAGGTCATCGAGCTCATCGCCGCCCACGACGCGGGCAAGATCATGAATCCCACGCTTTTCGAGGGGCAGATCGAGGGCTCTCTGCACATGGGCCTCGGCTACGCGATCAGCGAGGAGCTGGTCATGGAGAACGGCCGCCCGAAGTCCGTCAAGCTGCGCGACTGCGGCGTCCTGCGCGCCAAGGAGACGCCCAAGCTCACCGTCATCGGCGTCGAGGTCCCCGACCCGATCGGCCCCTACGGCGCCAAGGGCGTCGGCGAGATCGGCCTCGTGCCGACGGCGGGCGCGGTGGCCAACGCGTTCTGGGCGTTCGACGGGAAACGGCGCCGGACCTTGCCGATGAAGAGCTGATGCTTTATCTCCGCGACGCGTCGTTCGTCGATTGGCGCAAGCTCAAGATCCGCCGCGGCCATCTCGAGGTCGCGCCGGGCGCGGCGGGCAAGATCCGGTTCATTTCCCGCATCCCCCGCGGGGCGCGGGCCCTCGACTGCTCCGGTCGCCTCGTCACCAAGTCCTTCGTCGTCGCGCATCACCACCTGTACTCCGCGCTCGCCTGCGGGATGCCCGGGACGAAACGCGCCCCGAAGGATTTCCCGGACATGCTCAAGCTGGTCTGGTGGAACCTCGACAAGAATCTCGACCGGGACATGATCCGCGCCTGCGCTTTGGCCGGAGGCATCGCCGCGGCGAAGGCGGGCGCGACCTTCATCATCGATCATCATTCGTCTCCGAACTCCGTCAAGGGGAGCCTCGACGTCATCGCTTCGGCCCTCGATGAGATCGGCCTCGGGCATCTGTTGTGCGTCGAGCTCTCCGACCGCGACGGCAAGGCCAAGCGCGAGGCGGGATTGGAAGAAACCGACAACTACCTCCGAAAGAGGCAAGGATTGGTCGGTCTTCATGCCTCCTTCACCGTCGGCGACGACCTGCTCTACCGCGCCATCGCCATGGCCGTCGGCCGCAACGCCGGGATCCACATCCATGTCGCCGAAGCCGTGGATGATCAAAAGGACTGCGTCAAAAAGCATGGTATGAGGGTCCTGCAACGTTTAGCTCGTACGGGCATCCTCGAATCCCCGAAGACGCTTCTCGTTCATGGCCTTCATCTCAACGCCGCGGAGCGAGCCCTCTTCCGTTCAAGCCGTTCGTGGCTGGTCCAGAACGAGGAGAGCAATCAGAACAACGCCGTCGGGGGCTTCGACCCGAAAGGCCTGGGTGACCGGCTTCTCTTGGGGACGGATGGAATGCACGGCGATATGTTGGCCTCAACGAGAGCGGCCTATCTCGCGGCGCAGGGCCGGGGCGGCATGGCGCCGCTCGCGGCCTATCGGCGCCTGCGGCGCGCGCACGACTACCTCTCCGAAAATAAATTCACCGGCGACGGCGAAAACAATTTAGTGGTGCTCGACTATCGACCGGCAACGAATATCACCGCGGGGAACCTTGCGGGTCATTTCCTCTACGGCGTTACCGCCAAACATGTCGACAGCGTCATCAGCCAAGGACGGGTGATCGTCAAGCGCGGCCGCATGACGACCGTCAACGAGGACAAGGTCCGCGATTTTACCCTCAAGCAGGCGGAGAGGCTATGGCGAAGGCTTTGAGCATCGACGGCAAGCGGCTCTATTCGTCTCTGGCGGAGCTCGGGAAGATCGGGGCATACAAAGACGAACGGACCGGCATTGCGGGCGTCAATCGCCTGGCCCTCACGGCGGCCGATGGCGCTGGACGTCGATTGGTCGTCAAATGGTTCCGGCAGGCGGGCCTTCATGTCACCATCGATAAGATCGGCAACGTTTACGGCCGGCGCCGCGGCCTCGAGGATCATCTCGCCCCCGTGATGATGGGCTCCCACATCGACTCCGTCCCCACCGCCGGCCGCTTCGACGGCTGCCTGGGCGTGCTCGGTGCGCTCGAGATCATCCGGACCTTGAACGACGCCAAGGCGACGACCCGGCGCCCGCTCGTCATAGGCTTCTTCACCGATGAAGAGGGCTGCCGCTTCGGCACCGACATGCTGGGCAGCGCCGTGGCCACGCGCCGCATGACGCTCGCCGCCGCCTACGCTCTCAAGGACCGGGACGGTCTGACGGTCGAAGAGGAGCTCCGAAAGATCGGGTTCCTCGGCCAGGAGCCGGTTGGCAAGATCAAGCCCCACGCGTATCTCGAGTGCCACATCGAGCAGGGCCCCATACTCCGCCATAAAGGCCTCGACTGCGGCGTGGTCATGGGCGTGCAGGCCATCTCCTGGCAGGAGCTGACCATCACCGGCAAGTCCTGCCACGCGGGCACGACGCCGATGAGCTTCCGCCGCGACGCGGGCCTGGCCGCCGCCCGCCTCAACGTCGCCCTGCGCGAGATGACGGCCTCGGGCCGCTATGGGCGCGAGATGCGCGCGGCGATGGGCGCCATCCGTCCCATCCCGGGCATGGTCAACGTGGTGCCGGGGCGCCTGATCTGCAGTGTCGACCTGCGCAACCCCTCCGACGCGTTGATGAAGAAGGCCGAGAACGATTTCGCCAAGCTCTGTAAAAAGATCGCCAAGCTGGACGGCGTGACCATCACGAGCCGCCGGACGGCCAAGACCCCGCACGTCCCCTTCGACAAATCCGTGCAGGACCTCATCGCCGTCCAGGCCGACCGCCTCGGCCTGTCGCACGAGCCCATCCTCTCCGGCGCCGGCCATGACGCGCAGGAGTGGAGCCGCGTGTGCAAGACGGCCATGGTCTTCGTGCCCGGTGAATACGACGGGATCAGCCATAATCCGCGGGAGTTCTCGACGCCGAAGCAATGCGCGGACGGGGTCAACGTCCTGCTCGGGGCGGCCCTCGCCCTGGCCGAGGAAAGATGATGAGCACCGTTCGCGCGGCCATGACCCAGACGGTCAACGCGTACCCGGACATGCCGGCGACCGTGAAAGGCCTTCGGGGGCTCAAGCGCCGGCTCGACGCGGTCCGAGGCGCGAATGTGGAGCACAACGTCGGCCTGATCCGCGGCGCCGCAGCGCTCGGGGCGAAGGTCGTCGGGCTCGGCGAGCTGTGCACCGGGCCGTACTTCGCGATGACCAAGGACCCGATGTGGCTCGGCCTGGCCGAGGACGCGGCCGACGGACCGAGCGTGGGCGCCTTCGCCGAGGCGGCCCGGGAGAACAAGATCGTCGTCGTGGCGCCGATCTACGAGCTCGACGCGAAGACCAAGCGACGCTTCAACACCGCGGTGATCATCGAGGCCGACGGGACGGTCCTCGGCAAGTACCGAAAGACGCACATCCCCTGCGGCGCCAACGAGCAGGGCGAGTTCGCGGAGACCTATTATTACGGGCGCAGCGAAGGGCCGCAGAACAGGAAATCGGCGCGGATCCTCGGAAAAAACCCTTACTTCCCCGTCTTCAAGACCTCCGTCGGAAAGATCGGCGCGGCGATCTGCTACGACCGGCATTTCGAGGGCGTGGTCGCGGCCTTGGCCGAGGCGGGCGCGGAGCTGGTTTTCTCCCCCGCCGTCACCTTCGGCGCCAAATCTCGCAGGCTGTGGGAGCAGGAATTCCTGGTGGACGCGTGCCGCCACCGCCTCTTCCTCGGAGGCTCCAACCGCCGCGGCGCGGAAAAGCCCTGGAACCAGCCCTACTTCGGCGCGAGCTATTTCGCCGGGCCCGACGGCGAAAAGGTCTCCAACCGCTCCCCGCGCCCGGACCTCGTCATCGCCGACCTCGACCTCGCCTCCCTCAAGAAGCCCGACCCGTCAGGCTGGGACTTGAAGCGCGACGTCCGGCCGGGCATCTACTGAGCTGAGCCGGTTATCCCCATTACCGCAGCGCTGGCGGCGATGGGAACGGCTGCCGCCTTTAGGGCGAGAGGTGCTTCATTTTTCCCGCCGCTCGACGCTGACGACCACCCCGTTCTGAAGGATGACGCGGGTCTTGGCGCGCGGATCCATGGAGTCGGACGCGACGCCGACGCTGGTGCCGTAGCCGCTGCCGCCGCCCATGCTGGACATGCCGAAGCCCAGGCCGACGCTCGGGCCGCCGCCGACGCCGTACTCCCAGACCTCCTGGTTCGCGCCGGCCGTTTTCTGGGAGTAGACGCGGCTCGGCTTGCCCAGGGCCATCACGACCTGCTCGTCCGTGAAGCCGATCTCGACCGTCCCCTGGCGGATGGCGCCTTGGACCGCCGGCGGATAGGCGTCGAACGCGGCCTGGTTCTTCTTGATGCGCGACTGGGGCGAGGAGCACGCGGCCAGCGCCGCCCCCAGCATGAGCACGAGGATTCGTCCGGTCATGGGCTCACCCCCTTCCGACCTCGGAGCAACAAAGCGGCCCATCTGGGACTTTTGCCGGGAACGCCTGGGCCGCAAGGCCCCTCTCAACGCGCCCCCCTCCTGGTATAATCATCTGACCGCCGCAAGGAGACCCCTTTGAAGCACGCGATCCTCGCCTTGATCCTGGCCGTGCCCGCCGCCGCCCAGAACCGCGCCGCGGAGGTCGATTTCGAGAACCAGCTCCAGGAGATGGAGTCCGCGCAGGCCAAGGCCGTCGAGCGCGCCAAGGCCATCGCCGCCATCGAGCGGACCCTCGTCGCGATGAACGACGGCCCTGAGGCCGGCGGCCGGGTCGTCGCCTACCTGGACGACAACGGCATCGAGGTCAAGCTCGGCTCCGACGTCCAGACCGACCCCGTCAGCGTCACCGTCCGCGCCGGTAAGACGACGCTCTGGCTCAACCCCGCCCTTCCCGCCTATCCGCGCGTGTACGGGCCGCTCATCGCCAAAGAGGTCGCGGCGAAGATGTACGCCGATATGCCCGCCTGCGCCGAGCGCGCCTACATGGTCCGCGGCACGGCCGGACGCGTGTGGCTCGAGCTCGGCGGCGAGCCCGCCAAGCTCCCCGTCATCGAGGGTCTCAAGAATCTCGCCGTCCCCGCCGTCTCCGAGGCGATGGGCGCCTGGGCGACCGACGCCGCGCAGATGGCCCTGTACAAGATCGGGCAGGCCGAGAACCTCGCCGAGCTCTACGAGATGGGCGAAAGCCCGGCCCACGAGTCGGCCAACAAGCGCTTCGTGATCTTCCTGCTCGACGAGCGCGACGCCCGCAACGCCAGCGGCCTCCGCTAGCCCAGCCCCCGCGTCAGCGACATTTCCTGACCGGGTGGTTCAACTGTCGTTGACGACAGTGCCGTTGTGAATAGCGTGGATAAGTCCGACCGGAATTAACAACGATGGGGCGGTCGGACTAGCCGGCGTTGACGTAGCTGACGGCGTCCGGCGCCAGGAGCGCGCCGCGCAGCAGGTCCATGATCAGAGCGTAGGTCAGGTCCACCTCGCCCTCCGCCGTGCCCTTCACGGTCCCCGCCGGATCGGCCTTCGCATAGCTCACGCGGAACCCCGGCCCCGCATAATCGGCCTTGTCGCCGCGAAGAACAAGGCTGTACTCCTTCCCGGAGAAGCGGCCGTGCACCGCGTCGCCCTCGATGAAGAACCCGTCGCGTTCCTTGTTCTCGGCCCAGAACGCGCGCGAGCCGAAAAAGCGCGGCTTGACGATGTAGGGCCCCCCGTCCTCGGGGCAGAACACGTCGCAGTTTCCGCACTCGTTGCAGAAGTCGGCGAAGTTGGCGAGCTGGTGCTTCTTGTCGAAGCGCAGCGCGCCCTCGGTCCGGCTCGCCCAGGCGCCGCCGTCGCGCCGGAGCTTGACGACGGGCACCTCCCCGCGCGGCAGGACATAGGTGAAGTTCGCGTCGTTGGGGCACACCGGAACGCACTTGTCGCAGGTCACGCAGTCGAAGAGGACGAGGTGGGTGCCGATCTTCTTGGGCAGGGCCGAGTTCTTCGCCTTCGCGTAGCGCGGGTCTTTCGTCGCCTCGGCGACGTAGGACTGGGTATTGGCGAGGACCGAGCCGCCGCGGGTCTTAGCGATGAACTCAGGGATGTTGGACGCGCCGGCGGCGTCCATGCGCCTGGCCAGCTCCTCGGAGTAGCCCTTCAAGCGGCCATAGCCGCCCGGAGCGAGAAGGTCGCTGCACACCGTCACCGGCACGAGGCCGAGGGAAACGGCGTCCGGAAAATTCGATTTGTCGACGCCGGCCGAGAACGAGACCGGGACGGTCTCGCCGAAGCGCTCGCGGAAGCGCCCGACCAAGGTCATCGCCAGCACGTGCAGCGGCGCTCCGGAGAGATACATCGTCTTCTCCGCGGCAGGCAAGAATCCTTCCTTATTTTCAACGACGAGGGTGTTGCTGAACTTGACCCCGAAGCCGCGGCCCAGGACCTTGGCCTTGGCCGATAGCCGCGTCACGAACCCGCAGGCCTGCTCCCAGGTCGCGTCCTTGGCGAAGGCCTCCTCGGGAACGGTGATGTCTCCGTAGCCCAAGGCGTCGTTGAACAAGGCCCGAAGGTCCCGCGGCCCGAGCAAGGTCGGGTTGAGCTTGATGATGCAGTCGAGCCCCAGCTCCGTCATCATGAAGTCGGCGATGGCCTCGATCTCGTCGGGCGGGCAGCCGTGGAAGGTGCTCAAGGTGACCGAGCCGGAGATCTTCGTCTGAAAAGCGGTCCCGCGCAGGGGCTCGGGGAGCTCCGCGCGCAGGCGCGCGACCACCCCGCTCGCCTCCTTCATCCCCGCGATGAAGGTCCGGACCTTCTCGCTCCTGACGCCCTTGAGGTCGTAGCCGACGCTCAGGTCGAACACCGAATGCTCGAAGCCGGGCGTCAGCGGGATCTTCCCGCTCGCCCTCAGGAGGTCGATGAGCATGGACGCTTTCACGTACTCGTCGAGGGATTCCTCGGTGCGCAGCTCCTGCGACCACTCCACGTTGTAGCCCACGTTGCGCATGTCGATGCACGGGCGCGGGATCTTCAGGCGGTCCATGATCTGCACGGTCTTGAGCTCGAAGATGCGCGCCCCGCCGAGCCAGGCCAGGACGATGTTCTGCGCGAGCTGGGTGTGAGGTCCCGCGGCGGGGCCGAGCGGGGAGGAGGCCGTCATCCCGTGGAAGCGGACGGAGAAGTCCTTCCCGGGGTCGCCGCCGAAGAAGGACCGGCGGGGCAGGTCGAACACCGCGTCCTTGAGCTCGAGCTCGCGGAACATGCGCGCGGCCAGCCGCCCGAGCGGCTGGGGGACAAAGTCGGCCATCAGCGCGTCTCCATGCGTCTATTGTACATCGGCCGCCTTATGTTATGTTAGGACACGCTCCTGACATGGAATGATGATAATAACAACATTAGGAATAGCGATCATGGCCGCTTGCTGCGCTCCGGTTGGCGCGGCCGCGGCGGAGGCGGCTCAAGTCAAGGTCATCGCCAGCTTCCATGACCGCCAGAGCACCAAACTCATCATCGAATCCCGCGAGCCTCTCGTCTCCGGGCGGCCGGTCTATATCGGCCCTGAGCGCATCACGGCGTCTCTCGGCGACCTGCTCTCGCGCTCCGATCCCGCCTACTATTACGGCGCGGTCATCGCGGGAAAAAAGGACATCCCGAGCGGCACCGAGGTTTCCTTGGACGGCCCCGCCGGCGAGCTTCCTCCGGCGCTCTTGAATGACCCGAAAATCAAGAGCTTCAAGCTCAGCGAGCGCTACACCTTCGATCAAAAGCGCCGCGGCGAAGTGACGGCGAGGCAGGGCGACCGCGCCATGATCGACCGGGGGACGATGCACGAGGTCCAGGAACGCGATCTTTACCGGGTCTACGACTCCAGCAGCCGCTATAAAGGCATGTTGGAGATTCACGGCATGGGCGACTTCCAGTCCTCCGGCAGGCTCTACAACCGCCTGGAGGATTTCAACCGCCGCGCCGCCTGGACCGAGCCTGGCGACCGCGTCGAATTCATCGGACAGAGGAAGCTGTTCGCCTTGGGCGTCGTCGGCGCCGTCAACAGCAGGAGCCAGAAGATACTGAACCGCACTGAGGAGTCGTTCGGAGCGGGCCTGCTTTGGAACGTGACGTTCCAGGACGGCTGGGGAGCGGAGGTCTTCTTCGGGCTGTTCAGCCGCGGAGGCAGCGACCAGACCGGCTACGGCACTTTCCCCAACCACGTCATCGAGACGAACTCGGTCGACGCGAAGTTCGTGCTCCCGATCTGGTTCAAGAAGAACTTCTTCTACCCCTCGACCGTCTCCCCCTTTCTGGCGGCGGGGTTCAGCTTCCTGCGAGGGACCAACAGCTACGAGACCATGGGGTCTATCGCTTCAAGCACGGACAAGCGGATTTTCACGGTTGTCCCGGTGCTCGGAGGCGGTGTCGAGTTCTTCCCCGGTCGCTTCTTCCGCCCGCGTCTCGAGGTCCGGTATTTCAACGGCCCGACGCTCCGGGCCGGGCCGACGTCGTTCCGCACTGAGTCGGTTTTCTACGGGGCGGGATTCGCGACGAGCTGGTAGGTCGGACTATCGGCGTTCAATCCGTCCAACCGCCTCCAGCAGCCGTCGCTTCTTTTCTCCGGATAGTCGTGCCGCGTCGGAGAGAAGCTCCGGCACAAGGGACTTGGGGGCATATTTTCCAAGCCAGTCGACGGCCGCCGCGAATATGATCTCGTCCGAATCCTCCAACATCCTTCTGAACGAATCAGCCAACTTCGGATCCGTTTCTTGCCGCAGTCGACCTAAGAATAAATTCCTCGTATTCGAATCGAGACCTCTGCGCAGGTCCGAAGTGAAGTGCTCGAACAGCAGCGATAATGCCTGCTCGTCTTTCGCCCCATAGATGTTAGAGATGGCCGCAGCCCGAACCCTTGCGTCGGAGTCGCGCAGCCTCTCCAACAGCAGGTCTTTGGCCGCCGGCCGGTCATGACTGTCCCAACCTTGGAGCGCCGACATTCGAACGTGCCCTTCAGGGTCTCTCGACAGCCGCTCCAAGATGCCCGCAATCTCAGGACCTCGCAACTTCCCAAGAGCGCGCGCCGCTTCTCCGCGAACGATTTGATCTGGGTCCTGAGTCAGCTTAATCAGCGCCGCTCGCGCCTCAGGCTCGTCCAAGCCGGCAAGTCCGCGCACGGCGGACGATCGAACGCCGCTGTCATTATCGGCCGCGAAGCCGAGGAACAGCGGCAATGCTCCTTTGGGCGATAAGGCTAATATTTTAACGCCTAAAGTGCGCTCGCGAACTTCGGAAGAAGCCGCGAGAGGGCCGGCGAGTGGAGCCAGTCTCTCGGGAGCGAGCGTTTTGATTATCTCAGCGGCGCCCATCCGATTGCTGGCCCACGCTCCAGGCTGATTCCCCCGGATTAGTCCGACCAAGAGTTCGATCACTTCAGTCTTTTGTTCCTGAGACAAAGCCGCGGCGCCGTGGCCAAAGTCAGTCCTCATCAAGGTCCTGACCCCATAGAGGCCAAGGAACACCGAGTTCTGGTCGGGGCGGCGCAACAACTCGATAAATTCGCCCGCGATATCGGCGTCTCCTAACCGAACCCTCGCATCCGCGGAGGCTTGACGAATTCCCAGGACATCGGATGTCCGAAAAATATTCTGAAGCAGCGGCAACGCCGATTTGGCGTTCAATGTGGACGCGGCCCATATCGCCTGCTGGAGATCATCCCTCGACTGCGACCCCAGCCTCTCCTTCAGCCGCGCGATTGTCCCGTCGGACAGCGGACCTCGGAGTTGGGCGATCCAAAATGGGATTTGAGACAGCACTTGCCTGTCGGTTTCACGCTGGTAGGCTTCTTCAAGAATTTTCGATGCGCGCGAGTCTTTGCTCTGCCCGATGGCGGCGACCGCGCGCAATCGCCGCCGCGGATCGGTCGATCGCAAGTCAGCCATCAGCGGGGCGAGCGGATCTTCCGTCAACTTGCGCCATCCCTCATGCAGTTCCTCACTTTTCGCCTGAATTGGATGGTTCTCTAAATTGGAGTAATGCACCTCTAACGGGAGCGACGGGTGCAGAATCCCCACGTTCCAATCGTCTTTGCTGACTTCCAAGAGCAGGGACGCATCTTTTTCGCGCCAGATGTAGACACTTCGCTCCACGCGGTTTTTCAACGCGATGATCAAGCCATCGGGAGCGCGTTTAAGCAAGCGCCGGCACCATTCCGCCGCTTCTCTGGGTCCGGACGATTTCTTCCCTTGCGGGTGCAGCGTGACCGACAAGAGCCGGTCCATCCTGGCCGAATAAACGGCCTCGTAGAACAGCGGGTGGTCGGATATGTACGACGAATACGATTGCCTCGGAAGAAAATCTTCTTCAATGACCCGTTTCTCAAGACGCTTCATGGGAATTCCCAAGTGAATGGGACGCAGGAAGTCCGGGAAAAGCCGCGAGGTAGCGGGCAGTTCAGTTACCTTCATTTTTCGCAGGTACGCTGAGTAGTCGGCGGTTAGGATCCCGGCATCGAACGGGGCGGATGATATGCTGGGCACGCCTGAAAACGACGCAACGCTGCTGGTGATGCTGACGGCGAATTGACCCGTGGGATTTCTCGTCCGTCCGGCGGCCCTCATAATCGACGAGGGCGGCGTGAAGATCGCTGAGACGAAGCCTGCCGAGGATCGCCAAACGAGCACTGCGATGTCGGTGTCAGGAAGACTCTCCATTTCGGCAACTCGGACCATCGATGCTTGGAGGGGATCGCCCCATCGCCGGGTCATCTCGCCGATGGCCTTTCCGCCCCACCTGACGATCCGATCAGGCGCCTCCCAACCGCCATCCATCGCGAACCCCGCGGAAAGATGCATCGAGGTCAAACGTCCGCCGGCGAAGCGGAAATACTGCTCGGAAAAGACTGTTCCCGTGCCCCACTTCACTTCATAGATTCCCGGGATTATCGTCGAGGAAGAAGCGTCCGGGTATACCCTCAACACGGAGGTCAAATCATCGCCGAGGCGGATTTGGTCGATGCGGGCTAGGATCTCAGTTTGGAGTTTTTCTGGCCTATGCACGGCGCCGTCAGGGATCCGCCTCGATTGAGCGCCGAACGCCGCCGCTGGAGCCAGGCACAAGAAGGACAATAGTCCTGACGTCACTGAACGCATCTCCCCTCCTGGCCGACCTTCCTTGCGCGGGCGCTGGATGGTCTTCCCCTTATAACAGAAGGAATTATTTCCGTCAAGAGCGCATCGCATTCCGGCATCCCTATAACCGCCAGCGCTGGAGGTAAAGGGGATAACCCGCCCTCCCTGGGATCCGGCATTCGAACGGCATGGCGTAAGGTGCTTCAAAGCCCCGTGAACATTTGAGCACACGCGAGTTGCGGGACACGCGCATAATCGCTAATGTAGACGCATAGCATGGCCGCTTATTTCGCTCGTCGCCTCCTCCTCGTCCTGCCGACCTTCCTTGGGGTGACGCTCATGGTCTTCGCGATCACCCGCTTCGTGCCGGGCGGCCCGGTCGAGCGCATGATCGCGCAGGCCCAGCAGATGCAGTCCGACGGCCGCTCCGGCGGCGGCGACCGCGTCGGCGCGGCGGCCCTCTCGGAGAGCCAGATCCAGGAGCTCAAGGAGTACTACGGGCTCGACAAGCCGCTGCTCGTGGGCTACGTCCATTGGATCTGGAAGGTCTTCCACCTCGACCTCGGCGTCTCCTCGCGCTACAACGAGCCGGTGTGGGGCCTCATCAAGGACCGCTTCCCCGTCTCCATCTTCTTCGGCCTGACCACGCTGTTTCTGACCTACACCATCTGCGTGCCCCTGGGCATACTCAAGGCGGTGAAGCACCGCACCCCGCTCGACAACGCCACCTCGATCTTCGTGTTCATCGGCTACGCGATCCCGAACTACGTCGTCGGCATCCTCCTGCTCATCGTCTTCTCCTCTTATTGGGAGCTCTTCCCGCTCAGCGGCTTCACCTCCCGGGAGTTCTCCGAGCTGAGCCTCTGGGGCAAGGCCAAGGACCTGATCTGGCACACGACCCTGCCGCTGATAGCGTACATGGCCGGCTCCTTCGCGGTGATGACCTTCCTGACGAAGAACTCTCTGATGGACAACCTCGCGGCCGACTACGTCCGCACCGCCATCGCCAAGGGCCTCGACTTCAAACGCGCGGTCCTGCGCCACGCCCTGCGCAACAGCCTGATCCCCATCGCCACGCACTTCGGCAATGAGATCTCGCGCGTGCTCGCCGGGTCCTTTCTCGTCGAAACGATCTTCAACATCAACGGCTTCGGGCTGCTCGGCTACGAGTCGGTCGTCGAGCGCGATTACCCCGTCGTCATGGGCATCCTCGTCATCTCCTCCCTTCTCTTCCTGCTCGGCAACATCCTCTCCGACGTGTGCGTCGCCCTCGTCGATCCCCGGGTCAAGTTCCAATGATCCTCCCCCGCCTCGACCCCCTCACGAAGAAGAAGTTCGCGCGCTTCGCCCGCATCCGGCGCGGCTGGTGGTCGGCGGTGATCCTGACCGCGGCCATCGTCATGTCCTTCTTCGCCGAGCTGTTCGTCAGCAACCGGGCGCTCGTCGTGCGCCACGAGGGGCGCTGGAGCTTCCCCGCCTACGGCGCCATCCGTCCCGGCACGGAGTTCGGCCAGGACTACCAGTACGAGACCAACTACCGCCGTCTCAAGAAGACCTTCGAGGAGGCCGGCCGCGGCGACTTCGTCCTCCTGCCGCCGGTGCCCTATAACGCCTACGAGAACGACCTCCCGGAAGGCGTTTATCCGCCCACCGCCCCGGACTTCTCCTCCCGGCACTTCCTCGGCACGGACACCTCCGGGCGCGACGTGCTCGCGCGGCTGATCTACGGCTTTCGCACCGCGATCATATTCTCGCTGCTGCTGCTCCTGTGCAACTACGTCGTCGGCATCTCCATCGGCTGCGCGATGGGCTACTACGGCGGGGCCTTCGACATGTTCTTCCAGCGCCTCATCGAGATCTGGTCGAACGTGCCGTTCCTCTATGTCATCATCATCGTCGCCTCCATCATGGTCCCCAATTTCTTCAGCCTCATCTTCATCATGATGTTCTTCGGCTGGATGGGCATGACCTGGTACATGCGCACGGCCACCTACAAGCAGAAGATCCGCGAGTATGTCCAGGCCGCGCGCGCCGCGGGGGCGCACGACTCCTACATCATCTTCCGGCACATCCTGCCCAACACGATCTCGGTGATCGTGACCTTCATCCCCTTCTCGGTCTCCGGCGGCATCGTGGCGCTGACCTCGCTCGACTACCTCGGCTTCGGCCTGCCGCCGCCGACGCCCTCCTGGGGCGAACTCCTGCGCCAGGGCACGAACCGCCTCGACTCCATCTGGATGGCGGCCTCCGTCGTCGCCTCCATGATCGCCCTGCTCACCATGGTCACCTTCGTGGGCGAGGCCGTCCGCGAAGCTTTCGATCCGCGCCGTCACACCGTCTACGAATGAGGAACCAATGAGAACGCTGATGCTCGCCCTGCTGCTCGCCTCGCCCGCCGCCGCCCAGAGCCCGCACTGGGAGAAGGCTACCCTGCCCGCCGACATCAAATGGCAGACCAACGACACGGACGCCGTCTTCGCCGATCCCAAAGCGAAGAAGGGCGGCACGCTCAACACCTTCGAGGTCTCGTTCCCGCTGACCTTGCGCACGATCGGGCCGGACTCCAACGGCAGCTTCCGGACCTACCTCAACGCCAACCACACCGAGCTGACCTACTTCCACCCGAACACCCGCCGCGTCATCCCCGGCCTGGCGACGCACTGGGCCTACGGCGCCGACCAGAAGACCATCTACTTCAAGATCCACCCCAAGGCCGTCTGGTCGGACGGCCAACCCGTCGTCTCCATGGACTACGCCTTCGGCCTGGAGATGATGCGCTCCAAGGCCATCGTGGCGCCGTGGTACAACGAGCACTACGAGAAGAAGTTCGACAAGATCCTCGTCTTCGACGACAAGACCTTCGCCATCCGCAGCCGCGACCGGCACAATCACTTCGACCTCCACTACGTCTTGGCCGAGGGCTTCCATCCGCGCTCGAGCCGCTTCCACAAGCTCGACGAGAACTGGGTGCGCGACGTGAACTGGAAGATCGAGCCCAACACCGGCCCCTACCAGATCAGCCGCCTCGACAAGGGCAAGGAGATCGTCTTCGAGCGCAAGAAGGACTGGTGGGCCGCCGACCTGAAGTACTTCAAGAACCGCTACAACGTCGACCGCATCGTGGCGACCGTCATCCGCGACCAGAACATCGCCTTCGAGCATTTCAAGAAGGGGCAGCTCGACGGCTTCACGCTGACCATCCCCCAATACTGGCACGACAAGGCCAAGGGCGACATCTTCGACAAGGGCTACGTCCACAAGCTGTGGTTCTACGAGGGCCGGCCCAAGCCCGAGTTCGGGATGTGGATGAACATGGACGTGCCCCTCTTCAAGGACCGCGACGTCCGCCTGGGCTTCCAGCACGCGATGAACGTCGAGAAGGTCCTCAGCACCGTCCTGCGCGGCGACTATGAGCGCCTCAACTCCAGCAGCGAGGGCTACGGCAAGGGCACGAACCGGGACATCAAGGCCCGCCCCTTCGACCTCAAGAAGGCCGACGAGCACCTGACCAAGGCGGGCTGGGGCAAGCGCGGCCCCGACGGCATCCGCGTCAAGGACGGCCGGCGCCTGAGCGCGCGCGTCACCTACGGCAACGCCTCCCACAACGAGCGCGTCGTGGTGCTCAAGGAGGAGGCCAAGAAGGCCGGCATCGAGCTGACTTTGCAGCTCCTCGACTCCGCCGCGTCCTTCAAGACGATGCTCGAGAAGAACCATGAGATCGCCTACTCGGGCTGGGGCGCGCAGCAGCAGCCGGAGTACTGGGGCCAGTACCACGGCGTCAACGCCCACAAACCCCAGACGAACAACTTCTCCAACACCGACGACCCCGAGCTCAACAAGGACATCGACGCCTGGCGCGCCGAGTTCGACGAGGACAAGAAGAACGAGCTCGCGAGGCGGATCCAGAAGCGCATCTGGGATATCGCCGCGTTCATCCCGACCTATAAGACGCCCTACTGGCGCATCGGGTATTGGCGCTGGGTGAAGTGGCCCACCCCTCCCGGAACGAGGACCTCCGACGACCCCATCGCCTATTTCCTCAAGGAATCCAGCGCCTGGGACGGGCTTTACTGGATCGACGAGGACGCCAAGAAGGAGACCCTCGCCGCGATGAAGTCCGGCAAAACCTTCCCCGCGGTCACCGTGGTGGACAAGACCTACCGGGAGAACTGATTTGCCCAAGCTGCTGGAGGTCCGCGACCTCCGTGTGCGCTTCGACGGCGAGGCCGGCCCCGTGCGCGTGGTGCGCGGGGTCAGCTTCGACCTCGAGCGGGGAGCCACCTTGGGCATCGTCGGGGAGTCGGGTTCCGGCAAGAGCGTGACGGCCCTGTCCGTCATGCGCCTGCTGCCCAAGCCGGCGGGCGTCATCGAGAGCGGCTCGGTCTTCCTGGAAGGCCGGGACCTCGCGGCATTGACCCCGGCGGAGATGTCCAAGGTCCGGGGCAACCGCATCTCGATGATCTTCCAGGAGCCGATGACGGCGCTCAACCCCGTGCACACGGTGCGCCGCCAGCTCGCCGAGAGCTACGAGCTGCACCACCCCGAGATGAACGCGGCTCAGGTGGCCGAAGCCTCCCTGCAGATGCTGAAGGACGTCGGCATCCCGGATCCGTCCAAGCGCCTCGACGAGTACCCGCACCAGCTCTCCGGCGGGATGCGCCAGCGCGTGATGATCTCCATCGCCCTGGCCTGCCGCCCCGACGTCCTCATCGCCGACGAGCCGACCACCGCGCTCGACGTGACCATCCAGGCCCAGATCCTCAAGCTCATCAAGCGCCTGCAGCGCGAGCACGGCATGGCCGTGCTCTTCATCACGCACGACCTCGGCGTCATCGCCGAGATCTGCGACGAGGTGGCCGTGATGTACGCGGGCCAGGTCGTCGAGCGCGCCACCGCCAAGGAGCTGTTCGCCTCCCCCCGGCACCCGTACACCAGCGGCCTGCTCGCCTCCATCCCTCGCCTCGACTCCGTGCGCAAGACTTTGCTCAAGACCATCGAGGGGATGGTCCCCGACTTCAGCTCGCTGCCGCGCGGCTGCGCCTTCTCGAATCGATGCGAGATGGCCGTCGACGCCTGCGCCGAGCCGCCCATGCTCGCCCCGGCCGGCGGCGAGCGCCTCTCGCGCTGCCCTAGATGGGAGGACATGAAGTGAGCGCGCCCAAGCCCATCCTCGAGGTGAAGGACCTCAAGATGCACTTCCCCGTCCACGGGGGCCTGCTGTTCCGGCGCATCGCCACGGTCCACGCCGTCGACGGCGTCAGCTTCGACGTGCGCCCCGGCGAGACCGTGGGCATCGTCGGCGAATCGGGCTGCGGCAAGTCCACCTTGGGCAAGGCCATCCTGCGCCTCTACGATCCGACCCACGGACAGGTGCTGTTCCACGGCCGAGACCTCGCCCATGTCCACGGCAACGACCTGCGGGTCCTCCGCCGCGACCTCGGCATCATCTTCCAGGACCCCTACGAGTCGCTCAACCAGACCCACCCCGTCGGCTTCATCCTCGAGGAGCCCTTCCTCATCCACCGCATCGGCAGCCCGGAGCAGCGCCGGACCTGGGCGCGCGAGCTCCTGCACAAGGTCGGCCTGCCCGAGAGCGCGCTCGACCGCTACCCGCACGAGTTCTCCGGCGGCCAGCGCCAGCGCATCGGCATCGCGCGCGCCATCGCGCTCAAGCCCAAGCTCGTCATCTGCGACGAGCCGGTGTCCGCGTTGGATGTTTCCATCCAAAGTCAGATCCTGAACCTGCTCCTGACTTTGCAGAAGGAGATGGGGCTGGCCTACATCTTCATCGCCCACGACCTCGCGGTGGTCAAGCACGTCTCCGACCGCATCGCGGTGATGTACCTGGGCAAGATCGTCGAGTTCGCCGACGCCGACACGCTCCACCACCGGCCGCTGCACCCCTACACCCAGGCCCTGCTGGCCTCCATCCCCGAGCCCGACCCGTCCCGGTCTGTCGAGGACAAGCCCGTCCTCGAGGGCGAGATCCCGAGCCCGCGCAACCCGCCCCCCGGCTGCCGCTTCCACACGCGCTGCCCCTACGCCCAACCCCGCTGCAAGACCGAGATCCCGTCGCTGATCCCCTGGGCGGACGCAGGCGAGGCGCACCGCGTCGCCTGCCATTACGCCGGGGCGCTCCAGCCGAAGGCCTAGTGAAATGGGACAATGGAGGACCATGTCCGACCTCGGCCCCATCGTCATCGATCGGCACGCGTACAAGCTGCTCTGGCCCGCGCTCGGCGTCTGGCTGCTCCTGTTCATCGCCGCCGGCGACGCATGGCCCGTTCTCCGGCGCCAGGCCGCCCTCGCCTTCGGGACGCCGGTCGAGGCGGTCGTGCTGGCCAAGAGGACGGAGCGCGTCCGCGGGTTGGGGCGCGTGAAGCGAAACGTCGTCGAGTTCTCCTATTCATGGGGCGGGAGGCGGCTCGAGGCGCGCCAGGTGGTCGCAGGCGCCCGCTGGGCGGCGCTGAAGGCCGGCTCGCGCCGGCCCGCGCACGTCCTGCGCGGGGCGGCGTTCCTCGACGACGACCTGGGCTATTCCCGGTGGAAGCTGGGCTTATTCGGGGCGGCGTTCGCCGCGCTTTGGCTTTGGGCCGCGGCGCGCCGCCGCTTCGGCTAGAACAGCAGCGCCAGCCCCAGCGCCGCGAGGACGCCGCCGCTGAGCAGCTGCAGGACGCGCCCGCCGCGCTCCTGAAGGCGGGTCATCGAGAGCGTCGCCACGGCCGCCGCGGTCATGACCCCGTCGTCGAGCATGTAGGCGCCGACATAGACGAGCAGATAGCCCTGACGCTCCCAGAAGCCGAGCGCATGGGAGGCGAGAACCTGAGTGTACACGGCGGGAAGACCGGCCGAGCAAAGCACCTCGACGACATTGACTCCGACCGCCAGCACGGCGGCGGCGGCCAGCGCCGCGGGGAGATTCTGGGCCGTCACGATCTCCCGGACGCGGGCGTAGATTCCGGGCTTGGCGGACTCGGGTATGTTCAGGCTCGGGCCGCGGCCGGGTGCCAGGGCGTCCTTGATATGCACCGCGGCGGCGGCCAGCGCCAGAACGCCCAACGTCGTCTGCAGGGCCCGGGACCTTCCGAGAGCGAGAAAAACCCCGAGCCACGCGGTCATGAACAGATAATAGACCGCGCCGCTCGCGATCAGGAACGTTCCTGCGATCGCGATCATGCGGGGCCGGCTATGAACATGAGTCAGCAAGGATAACAAGAAGAGCAACACCCACATCGCGCAGGGATTAAAGCCGTCGGCCAGGCCGACGGCGACGGTGAAAGCGAGCAGTCCCGAGCGCGACGCGCTGACGCGTCCGAGCCACGGCAGGTCCACCTCGTCCCCGGGCGGCGCCGCCGAGCCGGCGAGCAGCCCCTCGAGCTCCCGCCCGGTCGTCTGCGCGTCGCGAAAGCCGACGACGAGACGCCCTCCGGCGAGGAACGAGGGCACCAGCCCCCCGGGACGGCCGGCCTCTCGCGACAGGCGTTCCAGGCGCGCCGCCGCCGCCGGATCGCGCGAGATGTCATGACGCAGGACGCGCAGCGGGCGCCGCGCCTGCAGCTCCAAGAGCCAGGCCTCCGCCTTCTCGCAGTGCGGGCAGCCCGGGCGGGAGAAAACCTCGAGGGAACCCGGGGCCTCGGCGGCCCGGGCCGTGCCCGCGAGCGCCAGCGCCAACGCGACAGACCGGACGATCTCGACCATGGGCTGAAAGGTGCGACACTCTGGCCAAGTGCGGGGCCGCCCCGGACGAAATCCCTTTCGGAGGCTACGCCGGCGTGCGGCAGGGCTTTGATTGCCGCGCGGGGCAGCGGTAGGACCGGCGTCCGGGCACCACTACGCCGTGACGCTCCGCCTGGTCATAGTGTTCCGCCGATGAGGCTTTGGAAGGATTGATTCCGTAGCCGCATCCGAAAACGCGCTTGTCGTCGATCCAGCCGATCTCCCGTGCCGAGGACCGGCAGGCGCGGTCGATCTCCTTCATATTGATGTCACCGCTCACGCGGTCGACGAACATCGAACCAGCCGGACCCTGGCAGTTGCTGGCTCCGAACAGAATGTCCTTGCTCTGCGGGCGAGGACACACGACGACGGCTTCTGGCCAGGACAGCATCTGCTCCGCAGGCTTTGACGGCGGGGGCTCGGCTCTCGGAGCCTCGGAGTGCGGGACGGCGGTTCGCGGCGTCATCGGCGCGGACGCAGGAGCGCGAGCAACGGCCTTTCGCGACGCCACCGGCGCAGACGCGGGAGCCGGCCGCGCTTGGGCGGCTTGATGCGACTCCAAGCGAAGCGCATTCTGGGCTTTCAGCTTCTCGAGCGCCCTCTCCTGCTCGTCGGCATAATGCTGAGCCGCCTCGATGACGACGGGCATGGCGACGGCCACGGCCTCGATCGCGCCCGCCCAGAACTCCCGGCGCTTGCGGCGGCGCTCCCTGCGCACTCGCCGGACCTCGGCGTCCACGCTCGCGCCCGCGGCCACCGTCGCCGCGTGATGCGCGAGATAGTTGGCAGCGTACGCGTTCCCCTGTCCGGCCGCGAGCCGCAGCCACCGCGCCCCCTCGGACTTGTCCGCCTTGACGCCTAAACCCTCCATCAGCATGAGACCGACGGAAGCGGAACCATCCTCGTCGCCGAGCTTAGCGGTGGCGAGCCACTCCTCGTAAGCCAGCGTCTGATTCCGCCGGATTTTCCCGCCGCCGGTGAAAAGAGCGGCGGCGACGACATTGCGGCACGCCGGGAGATCGATCGCCCGCTGAGCGAGAGCGTGACCTCTCTCGACGTCCTGAGGCGCGCCCTGACCGGTCACATGAGCGCCGGCCGTCAGGCAGTAGGCAGGACGATGACCCGCCTCAGCCAGCGCGGCGGCCAGCTTGTACCCCTCGGCCTTGCGCGCCTCCGTCTCATCCGCGTCGAGCAGCGCCTTGGCCAGTTCGAACTGAGCGGGCGCGAAACCGGCCTTCGCCGCGGCGCTGAGATGGCCCAAAGCCGCCTCGCGATCCTCCGGCACTCCGTCCCCCTCAAGGTTCGCCATTCCGAGGTGGTAAAGGGCCTCGGCGTCGCCTTTCCCCGCCAGCCTCGCGAGGACCGGAATCGCGCGATCCTGCTCGCCGGCCTCGAGCGCCGCGAGGGAGGCGTCGAGTTCGGCTCGCCGCGCGCGCTCGAGCGCGCCCGCCCCTGCCCCGTCCGCGAGCCCGACCGCGATCACGAGAGCCGCCAGGCCCCGTCTCATTTCTGCGCGAGCCTCTCGACAAAGAGCTGGACGGGCTTGAGCACCAAGTGCCCGGGCATGCCCGTCCACACGAGGTATCGTCCGGCCGCCGCGTTCGCAACGACCACCTCCGGCGCGCCGAGCTTCTTGGGCGGAGCGCTGCACCGAAGCGCTCCATCGGGGCCGACGACCAGAACCTTCGCCGCTACGGAGCCGAGCACGGTGAAGCGGAGCGTCCCGGCGCCCTCGGGCACCGTGAGGACGAAATCTGGCACCGGCTCGGCGTACACCGCGCAGTCGCGGCCATCAGCCTCCCCCGCGACGCTCGCACGGCCGCCGGCCATCGTGTTTCTCAGCAGGCGCGGCCCCGTGGCGCTCGGATCGAGCGAGCCGAATCGCTCCGCCGGCATGCGATCGAAATCGGGAGACCGGAGCAACGAAAACCCGCAACCGGCCAAAAGCAGGCACAGCGCCGCGGTGGCCGTCGTTGCCGCCGCCCAGGATTTGCGTCCGCCGTTGAATTTGATCATGTTCGCCTCCCAGTTGCCGAACGGAAAAAATAGCTAATTCGAGGGCGGGTTGAAAACGATTATCCGATGACAATAGCCCGCATGCGCGCGTGTTGGAATCCGGCTATGCCGCTCCTTCTCGCGGCGCCGCCTTGCGGCGCTCCAGCGCTTCTGCTATAAACATGGAACGATGAGAACGGCCCGGTGCCTGATCGCGGCGCTGCTCCTCGGCGGGACTTTCGTCCCGCTCGGGGCGGACGCCTTGGCTCACGCCTGGAGCGACGTCCACGTCCATCGCCACGCGGACGGGGACGCGCACTCCCACGACCATGACGCCGACCATCACGAGCGCGAACACGAGTTCGGCTCGGACGCCGCGCGCGATGCCCGGCTGCGGCCGTCGCCGTCGACGGCCGGGGATGGGGAGGACCTCGTCACGCTTCTGCCCGCCGCGGCTCCGGCCGCGGAATCCCCCCGCCTCGACTCGATGTTGTCCGCCTCCCGCCTTCCCGGCGCGTCGCCCGGAAGGCGGGCCCTCCCCCACCTCGGCCGCGCCCCTCCCGCCTGACGGGAGACCATCCGTCGCGTCATAGTCCGCCCGACGCCTGATCGCCGCTGCCGCCCGGCTGGAGTTCCATGCTCAACGCCATCATCCGATTCTCGCTGAACCGCCGTTTCGCCGTCCTCGTCGCCGCCGCCCTCCTCTCGGCCTACGGGGCGTGGGTGGCCTCGCGGCTGCCCGTCGACGTGTTCCCGGACCTCAACCGCCCCACCGTCGCCATCCTCACGGAAGCGCACGGCCTCGCCCCCGAGGAAGTCGAGACCTTGGTCACCCATCCCATCGAGGCGGTGCTCAACGGCACGCCGGGCGTCGTCCGCGTGCGTTCCTCGAGCGGCATCGGCATCTCCATCGCGTACGTCGAGTTCGACTGGGGCACGGAGATCTTCCGCAACCGCCAGCTCGTCGCCGAACGCCTTCAGCTTCTCGGCGGGAGCCTGCCCGCAGGCATGGTCCCGGTCATGGGCCCGGTCAGCTCGATCATGGGCGAGATCCAGTTCGTGGGCCTGACGAGCCCCGAGGACGCCGTTTCCCCGATGGAGCTGCGCACCTTGGCCGACTGGGTCGTGCGGCCGCGGCTGATGACGCTGTCGGGCATCAGCCAGGTCGTCGTGATGGGCGGCGAGGTCAAGCAGTATCAGATCCTCGTGTCCAGCGACCGGCTCCAGCGCAAGGGGCTCTCTCTGGAGGATCTCAAGCACGCCCTTTCGGAGATCAGCGAGAACACCACGGGCGGCTTCATCGACCTCGACGGCAAGGAGTTCCTGGTCCGGCCGCTCGCCCGGGTCGAGTCCGTGTCGGAGATCGAGAACTCCCCCGTGGGCATGCATCTCGGGCGTCCGGTCCTCGTCAAGGAGGTCGCCGAGGTGCGCATCGGGGCGAAGACCAAGCGGGGCGAAGCCAGCATCAACGGCCGCCACTCCGTCGTCATGACGATCCAGAAGCAGCCGGGCGCGAACACGATCGAGCTGACGCGCAGGATCGACGCGCTGATCGCGGAGCTTCAGAGCGGGCTTCCCGCGGGCGCGCACCTCGAGGGCGACCTGTTCAAGCAGTCCCGCTTCATCGAGGCCTCCATCTCCAATGTCGAAGACGCGCTGCGCGACGGGGCGATCATGGTCGCCGTGATCCTCTTCCTGTTCCTCGTCAACGTGCGGACGACGGCGATCACCTTGGTCGCCATTCCCTTGTCGCTGCTCGTGACCGCCATCGTCTTCAAGATCTTCGGCCTGGGCATCAACACGATGACGCTTGGGGGCCTGGCCGTCGCCATCGGCGAGCTGGTCGACGACGCGATCGTCGACGTGGAGAACGTCTTCCGCCGGCTGCGCGAGAATCGCGCCGCCGGAAGCCCCAAAAGCCCGCTGCGCGTGGTCTACGACGCCTCCTCCGAGGTGCGCAACTCCATCGTCTTCTCCACGGTCATCGTGGTCCTGGTCTTCCTGCCGCTGTTCGCCCTGGGCGGCATCGAAGGAAGGCTGTTCGCGCCGCTCGGCGTGGCCTACATCGTGTCTTTGCTCGCCTCTTTGGTCGTGTCCTTGACCGTGACCCCGGCCCTGTGCTCCTATCTCCTCCCGAATGCGAAGGCGATCGCCCTTCATGCCGACGGGGCCTTCGTGCTGCGGCTCAAGCGCTGGGACCGGGAGATCCTGGCCCGGACGATCCGGCATCCGCTGGCGCTGCTCGGCGCGTGCGCGGCCCTGCTGGCTTCCTCCCTCGCGCTGCTCCCGTTCATGGGCCGCAATTTCCTGCCCGCGTTCAACGAGGGCACCGCGACGATCGGCGTCGCCGCCGCGCCCGGCATCTCGCTGACGGCGTCGGACGAGCTGGGCACGCGCATCGAGCAAGCCATGCTGTCCGTGCCGGAGGTGAAGTCCACCATCCGTCGCACCGGGCGCGCCGAGCTCGACGAGCACGCCGAGGGCGTGCATTGGAGCGAGATCGACGTCGACTTCAAGGACGGCGGCCGGCCCCGCGCCGCGGTCCTCCAGGAGCTGCGCGAGAAGGTGGAGCAGGCGGGCGATGTCGCCGTCAACATCGGCCAGCCGATCAGCCACCGCCTCGACCACCTGCTGTCCGGCGTGCGCGCCCAGATCGCGATCAAGGTCTCCGGCCCCGAGCTCAGCGAGCTCCGCCGCCTCGGGGCGCAGATCGAGTCGATCCTCAAGGACGTGCCCGGGATCGTCGACCTGTCGCTGGAGCCGCTGGTGCTCATCCCCCAGCTGAAGATCGCGGTCGATCGCGAGGAGGCCGCGGCCCACGGCGTGCGCCCGGGGATGCTCGCCGCGGACCTCGAGACGGCGCTGAGCGGCGACAAGGTGGGCTCGGTGCTCGAGCAGCAGCGACGCTTCGACATCTTCATGCGCCTCGACGACAAGTCTCGCGCCGATCCGGCGTCCATCGGCTCCGTGCTGGTCAAGACCATGCCGACCGGCCGCCTGGTGACGGTGGGCGACCTGGCCGAGGTCTACAAGGGAACCGGCCCCAACATGGTCAATCGCGAAGGCATGCAGCGCCGCATCGTGGTGTCGGCGAACTCCCACGGCAGGGACCTGGGCACCCTCATCTCCGAGATCCAGTCCCGGATCGGCGAAAAGATCCGCCTGCCGGCGGGGTACTTCGTCGCTTACGGAGGGCAGTTCGAGAGCCAGAAAAACGCCTCCCGACTGCTTCTGCTCCTGGGAACGGCGTCCTTGCTCGGCATCTTTTTGGTCCTCTACGTGCACTTCCGCTCATCCGTCCTGGCACTGCAGATCATGCTCAACGTGCCGCTGGCCCTCATCGGAAGCCTGTGGGCGATCTGGCTGACGGAGAGGACGCTCTCGGTGGCGACGACGGTGGCCTTCATCACCTTGTGCGGCATCGCCAGCCGCAACGGCATCATGATGATCAGCCATTACATCCATCTCATGAGGGAGGAGGGCGAGGCGTTCAGCGAGAAGATGGTGATCCGCGGCTCTCTGGAACGGCTGGTCCCGGTTCTGATGACGGCGCTCACGGCGGCGCTGGCGCTGGTCCCCCTTCTCCTCTCGCGCGGGCAGCCGGGCAAGGAGATCCTCTATCCCGTCGCGGTCGTCATCGTCGGAGGCCTGTTCTCCTCGACCTTGCTCGACATCATCGTCACGCCCGCCGTATTCCTGCGCTTCGGAAGGCCGGCGGCCGAAAGACTCATCGCATTAGAAAAGGAAGACGCGGAAAAAGCCGCTAAAGGAGAGGTGCTATGAAATACCTGGGAATACTGCTCGCCGCCGCGCTGTCGCTCCCGGCCTTCGCCCACGACGAGGGGCACGGGCCGAAGCTGACCGACGCCGGGAAGATGGGCGGGGTCCTCACCGCGGTCGTCCTCGCCAAGGACGCCAAGCTCGGGCCCGAGGCTCCCCTGGTCTACAAGGCCGAGCTGACGCGCGCCGACGACGGGACCGTGCGCGTCTACTTCTACGACAAGGACATGAAGCCGCTCGACGCCTCGGTCCTGCCGAAGAGCGCCGAAGCCTTCCTCCAGTCCAAGAAAAAGAAGAAGTGGACGAGCGTGCCTTTCAAGCTGATCCGCACCGATGAAGGCTACGAGGGAAAGGCTCCGAAGCCCTCGGGCAAGCCGTTCAACATCGACGTCAAGATCAAGGAGGGCGCGCGTGAGCTTCTGGCGGCATTCGACGGCCTGGACTAGCGCCGCCCTCGTCCTCGCGTTCGCCGCCTCCGCCCGCGCGGCGCAGACGCCGCCCGTGCGCGTCGAGTTCGACGATATCCCGCGGCTGGTCCGGGAGGGCAACCAGGCCGCCGCGGGCGCGGCGCTGCACACCGAGGCCGCCCGCGCGAGGGAGCGCTCGCTCCTCCGCTCCTTCCTCCCCTCCGCGGCCGTCGACGCGGGCGCGGAGCGCTTCCAGACAGGAAGCCACGGCGACAAGACCCAGCCCTACGGCTCGGCCGAGACCCGCGTCAACCTTCTGCGCGGCGGCCGCGACCGATGGCATGAACGCCGCTTCGCCGGACTCGCGTCCCTGGCGTCCGCCCGCTCGAACGCCGAGCTGGCCTCGGCGATCTCCGAGGCGCGGCAGGCCTACCTGCGGCTGGTGCACGCCCGCGAGATGGGCACGATCATCAAGGACGCGCTGATCGAGAATGAGCGCCTGCTGGAGCGCGCCGAGCGGCGCATCCGCCGCGGCCTGGCGGCGGGCACCGACCGCCTCGAGTTCGAGATCGGCGGCTCCCAGCTCAAGGAGGACGCGGAGAGCTACGCCCACTCCGAGCTGCAGCTGAGGCTGCGCCTCGCCGCGCTGCTGGGCCTTCCCGCCGGCGCGGAGATCGCGACCGCGCATCGCCTCGAGCACATCCACGACGAATCGCTGCTCGGCCGCGCGTTCGAGCCCGGCTCGCACCCCGAGGCGGCCCAGCTGGCCGCGCAGGGCGACACGGCGCGCGCGGACTCGAAGGCGGCCTCCCTTTGGTGGGCGCCGTCGCTCGACGCGTACGCCGGGAAATACCTCTACACCCTCCGGGAGCGGGAGTA
Organism: Elusimicrobiota bacterium; assembly: GCA_030696455.1. Taxonomy (GTDB): domain Bacteria; phylum Elusimicrobiota; class Elusimicrobia; order UBA1565; family UBA9628; genus GWA2-66-18. The sequence goes on along the minus strand of JAUYSH010000142.1, from coordinate 3,358 downwards.
TCCGTCGGTCCGCCAGCGCGACGACTTCGCCGTCGGCGGCAAGCTCAGCCTGCGCCTCTTCGACGGCGGCGCGGAGCGGGCCGAGTCGCGCGCCAGGCGGCTCGAGGCCGAAGGCGCGGAGAAGAGCCTGGCCCAGCGCCGGACCGACCTGCGCGCCCGCGTGCGGATCATCGAGGAGGATCTCAAGCACGACCATGAGCTCGTCCATTTCGCGGAAGACCGCATCGAGCTGGCCCGGCGCTACTTCAACTCGACCCTGGACGAATACGACCGGGGCGTCAAGAATTCCCTCGACGTGCACGCCGCCGCGCAGCGCCTGCTCGGCTTCCGCCGCCAATTGGCCGAGAGGCGCCGCGACTACGGGCTCACGAAGACCGGGCTGATGAAAGAACACGGCCTTTAGCGCCGGGCGGGCACCGCGCTCATCTTGTCGCAGGACTTGGCGCAGCGCTCATCGAGGGCTAGGCTCCGGTCAGCATTCCGTTACGCCTCCTCCATGGCCGGCGCCTGCGCCTCTTTGTTTATATCCCCCAAACAAGGAGGCGGGAATCATGACACTCAGAGATATCATTCCCTGGAGCAAGCGGCGAAAAGGCGCCTCGGCGGGCTCGGAGCTGATGCGCGGCGTCGTGGAGCCGCTGGAATATCTGTTCGAGAAGCCCTGGGCGCTGGCCGGCGGCGCGGTACGCATGCCGGAGGTGGACGTCGAGGAGAAGCCCGAGGAGATCGTGGTCTCGGCGAAACTGCCGGGCATGAAGCGCGAGGACGTCAAGATCGAGGTGACCGAGAACACCCTGACGATCCGCGCCGAGCAGGCGCGGACGCAGGAGCAGCGCCGCCACGGAGTGCTTCAACGGCGGGAGTCGTCGCGGTCGTTCCTGCGCCGCTTCTCGCTGCCGTCGCCGGTCCGGACGAACGACGTGAAGGCCGCCTTCAAGGGCGAGCTGCTGGAGATTCATCTGCCCCGCGTGACGCCTGCGCAGGTGCGCCGCATCGACATCGAGTAAGGAGACAAGACCATGGCCAAAGAAATGAGCAAGACGTCGGAAGCCCCGGTCGCGGTTCAGCGCACCGGGCAGGACCCGTTCCGGGAGATGATCGGCTTCCGGGACACGATCAACGGCATGTTCGAGGATTTCTTCAGCGGGCGCCCCCTGCTCGCCTCCGCCTTCCCCGAAGGCTCCCTGCTGGAAGCCCGCGCCTGGGCCCCGCCTGTCGACATCCGCGAGACCGGCGACGAGCTCGTCGTCTACGCGGGCCTGCTGGGGATCAAGAAAGCCGACTGCAAGGTCGAGGTGAAGGACAACACCTTGATCCTGAGCGGCGAGCGCAAGGAGCCCGCCGAGGGCTCCCAGGATTGGCTTCGGCGCGAGCTGCCGTACGGCCAGTTCCACCGGGCGTTCACCTTGCCCACGGGAGTCAAGGGCGACCAGGTCAAAGCTCATTACGCGGACGGCGTGCTGGAGATCCATCTCCCGAAGTCCGACTCCGCGAAGGCGCGCACGATCAGCATCGACTAGGCCCCCCCCGGCCGGGACGCGGACGCCGCGCCCGCGGCGTCCGCGTCGGGGGCCGTCGAAAATATCTCACCTCGCTGGAGTCGCCCTCGCGCGCCCCCGGAGCCTACACTCATGAGAGGAAGCCGTTCAGCTTCAGGAGGAACGTCTATGAACACATCAACATCGTGGGCGCTGATGTTCGCGTTGTCCCTCGCCGCGGGCTCGGCCCGGGCGCAGGGGGCGGCTCTGCCCTTGCGGGACTACCCCCAAACCCGCGTGTCCGACCGGCAGGAAAGAGGCGTCGTCATCGCGGTGGACGCCGCCGCGGGCCGGCTGAAGATCAAGGACGGGGAGGGCAAGGTCCGGTGGTTCACCGCCTCCAGGGCGAAGGTCGAAGCGGCGCAAGGCAAGATCCTCTCGTTGGCCGACCTCTCCGTGGGCGACGAGATCTCCGTCTCGTACGACGTCTCGCTCAAAGGGAGGGATGCGACCCAGGTGCTCCGCCTGCGCAAGGCTCTCAAGAAATAACCGGAGCGATCAAGCTTCGATCGGCGCGCCCCACGACCGCGAGGCCCGTATGATCCAATAGCACGGGTCCACCTCGTACCAGCGCACGGCGAAATTGGCGCGCGTGCAGTTCCGGTGCTGATTGTTCTGGAAGAGCTCCCCCATCGTCAGGAAGTCCCACAGAAGCGTGTTGCGCGATTGGTCCCTGTTGTCGAAGTTGCGGTAGCCGTAGCGATGGCCGCACCAGTTCACCATCGCGCCGTGGATCGGCCCCATCAGGTAGTGGGCCGGAAGAAGCGGCCACATCCACCACGAGGTCGCGACCAGGCAGTAGAAGCCCAGGCAAAAGGCGGCCCAGAACGCCATCGAGAGAGGGTGATCACCGGTCTTCTCCAACAGCGGCCAGCGCGGATAGCCTCCCTCGAGGCGCGGCTCCAAGGACTCGCGGTGATGGCCGATGGCGTTGAAGCGCCGGAAGGTCGCCAGCATCATCGGGGCGGCGTTCGTGAAGGACGCCGGGGAATGCGGGTCCTTGGCGGTGTCGCCGTAGGCGTGGTGCATGCGATGCAGCAGCGCGTAGGCGCGGGGATTCAGGAAGGAGAACCCCTGGGAAACGCAGGAGAGCAGATGAAAGAAGCGCTCCCAGCCCCGGCTCATGGAGAACATCCGGTGCGAGGCGAAACGGTGCACGAAAAAAGTCTGCGCGAAGAGCGACGTGAACCAGTGCGTGACGAGGAAGGCGGGGACGATCATCGGCCAGATTAAGTCTACAAGACCGGGAAACGCCGTTCAATCGCCCCTCGCCGTCCGCACCTATGCTAAAATCCCCCATCAACCGCTAACAGATTTCGCTTTTCAGGAAGGGTGACCGAGCGGTTGAAGGTAGCAGTCTCGAAAACTGCCAAGGGGGCAACTCCTTCGAGGGTTCGAATCCCTCCCCTTCCGCCATTTTATCGTCAACGCAATGCCGCGGCTCCAACGACTCTCCCTCGTCCTCCTGCTTCTCGCCGCCGCCTGCTCGAAGAAGCCGGCGCAGAACTACCGCAATTGCCTGAAGCTTCGCATCGGCATGACGCGCGAGCAGATGATCCAGGTGATGGGCGAGCCCGAGGCGACCATCCCATACGTCGAAGGGAAATCCCTGCCCCACCTCAAGGGCCGCACCGGCTACGACTGGCGCACCCCCGGCGCGATGGCCGCGCCCATCCACATCTCGTTCGACGACGCCTCCGGCACGGTGGCCGCCATCCGCTGCGGGGACGCGATCGTGAACACGGTCTTCGTCGCCGAGCCCCCGGCCGAGGACCCCGCGGCCCCGGCCGATGCGCCGGCCGGCGTTCCCGCGCCGGCCG
>JAUYSH010000126.1 GCA_030696455.1 Elusimicrobiota bacterium | reverse complement strand
CTGAGCTCCGATCAGTGCAAGACCTGCACCTCGAACTATTACAGCAATCCGGCCGTCAACGAAGGCAACGACCCCTATCGCTGGCGCACCGAGATGGCGCGCGCCTTCATGGACCGCGTGGCGCTCGCCTCCCGGACCGATCCGGTGATGAAGGAGTACCTGAAGGAGGCCTTGATCCGGTGCCGGATCAGCTGAGGCTTCGGCGCAAGGTCCGCCGCCTCCTCTCCCAGGCCGAGCGCGCCGTCGAGACGCGCCGCCCCCGGGCGGCCCTGCCCCGCTTCGACGCGGCGCTGGCCGCCGACCCGCTGTGCGCGTACGGCCTGTTCTTCCGCGCCGGCACGCGCCTGGCCCTGGGCGAGGCCGCGGGCGCCGAGGCCGACCTCCGCGCGATGGAAGCGATGCCGGCCGCGTCCTTCGCGGCCTACCGGGAGTTCGAGGTGCCGTCGCCGCGCCTGTACCCCGGCGTCGCCAAGCGCCTCGAGGGCCTCCTGGCCCGGCGGCCCCTTCCCTTCGGCCTGGCGCTGAAGTCGTTCCAACTGCGCGCCCAGGGACGCTTCGACGAAGCGGTCCAGGTCATGGAGCGGGCGGCCGACTCGGCGCCGCGCAACGCCGGCCTGCGCGCGGTCCTGGCGCGGGTGCGCTTCGTCAACCGCTTCCCCGAGCAGGGCCTGCGCGACATGCGCCGCGCGGCCGCCCTCGATCCTCGCTGCGGCTGGATCATCGCCTGGGAGGCGGAGGCCCTGCGCCAGCGCGGGAAATTCGCCGAGGCCCTGCGGAGGGCCGATCTCGCGATCAAGCTCGACCCCTCGTACTTCCGCTCCTACGGCTGGCGTGGGGGAGCCTTGCGCCGCCTCGGCCGGCCCCGCGAGGCCGTCGCCGCCCTCGACCGCGCGGTGGCGCTCGACCGGGAGGAGAGCCGCGGCTGGGACTACAGCGCGGCGGGCCGCGACGCCGACCGGAATCTATCCTGGTTTTACAACGAACGGATGCTCGCCAAGCGCGCGCTCGGCGACCTGGCGGGGGCGCTCGCCGACCTCAGCCTCGCGCACGGCCGGAACAATCGCTATGTCTGGAGCTTCTCACGGGAGGGCGGCGCCGCCGCGCCGGCGCTGGCCGAGCTCGACGCCTACCTGAAGAAGCGGCCGAAGTCCGCGTGGGCCTGGGCCTGGCGCGGGCTGACCGAGCTCGAGAGCGGCGGAGCCGAGCGGGCGCTGAGCGACCTGAACCGCGCGATCGCGCTCGGAGCGCGAAGCGCGTGGACCATGACCTGGCGCGGCCGGGCGCGCGCGGCGCTCGGCGATGCGGCCGGCGCCCTGGCTGACTTCGACCGGGCGGTGCGCCTCGACCGGGCCTACGCTCCCGCCGCGGCTTGGCGCGGAGGCCTCCTGCGCGGCGCCGGGCGCCGGAAGGAGGCCTTGCGCGAGCTGGACCGGGCCATCGCGCTCGACCCCGTCTGCGCGTGGGGGCTGGCGTGGCGCGGCGAGCTCCACCTAGCCGCGGGGCGTCCGGAACGGGCGCTCGCGGACCTCGATGCCGCGCTGGGGCTCGACCCGGAGAACGTGGGCGCCTACTTCTGGAGGGGCAAGGCTCACGCCGCCCTGGGTGATTGGCGCTCCGCGAGCAAGGACGTCGCCGCGGTCCACGCCCGCCGTCCGGATATTCGCCGGCAGACGGAAGCCGCGGCCTGACCCGAGCGCCGATCCACTGTCGTTGACGACAGTGCCGCTGTGAAAGGTGTGGATAGATCGCCGCGGGGATCAGCCGAGTCGGGCGCGCTCAAGGAGCGCGGCCTCGAAGCGGCGGTCGAGGGCGAGGCAGGCGTCGAGGGCGCTCAAGGCGGCGGCCTTATTTCCGAGCGCGCCGAGGACGCGGCCGCGCTGGTACAGCGCCCAGGCCCAATCCGGCTCGAGCGCCAGGGCCTGGTCGCAGGCCGCGAGCGCGGGGCGCAGGCGCCCCAGGTCGAAGCGGGCGCTCGCGAGCGCGGCCCAGGCCCTCGCGTAGCGCGGCGCGAGGCGGACGGCCGCCTTCAGGTCCCGCTCGGCCCCGGCGGCGTCGCCGAGAGCCAGCCGCGCTTCTCCTCGCCAGGCCGGGGCGAACGGATGGGGCGCGTCGAGGAATTCCAGGGCGCGGGCAGGTTCGCCTCTCGAGACGAGGGACTCGCCGCACCAGGCGAGAAGCTTGCCTCTCCAGGGCGCGTCGCGCAGCAGGGTTTCCGGGTCGGGCGCGGGAAACGAAGCTCCCTCGCCGAGGTTCCTCCAGCCGAGGCGGCTCGAGCGGCGGGCGGCACGCTCGAGCCAGGTCAGAGCGCCGCGCACGTCGCCCAGAGCCAGGCAGGCCCGGGCCGCTTCGAGCGGCGCGTTCTCGTACCAGGGGCCGCACCTCGCCGCGCGGCGGGCCGCTTCGAGCGCCGCGGCGGGGCGGCCGCTCTGGCGCTCGACGGCCGCGAGGGTCGTCCAGGCGACCGCGTAGCGCGGGTCGAGGGACAGAGCGCGGCGCGCGTCGGCGCGGGCGCCGGCGAGATCGCCGAGGCGGCGCCGGGCCTCGCCGCGCCAGGAGAACAGGTACGGGCGCTTGGGCGCCGCCTTCGCCGCCCAGTCGAGGTGGGCGAGGCCTTCGTCTATCTTCCCGGCCATGATGGCCAGCTTGCCGTGGAACGCGCGGGGGGCGTAACAGCCCTTTTGCTCGTGGAAGGAGCGGTTCTCCTCGTACAGGCGACGGCCCTCGCACGGCACCGTCAAAGGTCCGACGGAGAGGCCGAAGATCCAGCCGCAATCGGGATCGAGGTCGAAGGCGCGCGTGACGTCGGCCTCGGCCAGCGCCGGACGGCCGAGGGCGGCCTTGGCGCGCGCGCGCAGGAGCAGGGCCCAGCCGGCTCCCGCCGCGGCGCAGCGCGACAGCGGGGGCAACGCCGCCTCGGGGCGGCCGTCCGCGATCAGCGCGGAGGCCCGCTCGCCGAGCGCCCAAACGTTCACGTTCCCTTCACCGGGCGCAGATCGGCGTCCCCGTAGCGCTCGACGTAGCCGTTTTCGTAGCCGAGGCAGCGCGCGTCGAGAGCGCAGGACCGGCACTTCTCGTTCTTGTAGCGGCCGCGCCGCTCGTTCTGAAAGCGGCCGTCCTCGACGCCCTTCGGGTCGATGAGCAGGCTCGCGCTCTCCTCTTCCCAATTACGCAGGCGCTCCCGGGGGATCGAGGGCAGCGAGCAGGGGGGCATGTTGTAGACGAAAACCTTATCCTGCGCGCCCAGCGCCTGGGCGCGCGCGAAGGCGGCCGTCAGCGCCGGCACGACGTCGCCGACGGGGAGCTTCAGGGCGTCGGCGTGCACCGTCATCAGCCCCTCGTAGTGAGGGAAGTAGAGCTGGAACTCGACCACCCCGGGACGGGCCGCGAAGCGTTCGATGAAGGCGGGCATCGCCGCGACGTTGCGGCGGGTGATCACGAAGTTGAGCACGGCCGGGATCTTCAGCGCCTCCAAGCGGTCGAGGGCGCGCGCCGCCTTGTCGAAGGCGCCCGGCACGCCGAGAAGCTCGTCGTGCAGAGCCGGCTCCCCGGCGTGGATGGAGAGGCAGGCGAAGCTCAGGCCGGAGTCGGCGAGCTCGCGCGTGTAGCTTTCCTCGGCCATGCGGATGCCGTTGGAGATCACGCCGATCGAGGAGTAGCCCGCCTTGCGCGCCAGCCGCAGCATCGTCGGCAGCTCGGCCAGTAAGGTGACCTCGCCGCCCGAGAAGGTGACGCCGCGGAATCCCTTCTTGTGCCCCTCGAGAAGCTCGTGGGCGAGTCGGTCAAGCGGAAGCTTCCAGGCGGTCAGCTCCGGCGTCAGGGGCGGGTTGTAGCAGAAGGGGCATTTCGCCTGGCAGGCGTAGTTCAGGAAGACGTCGAGCATCACAGGCCGGCTCCCAGGCGCCGGCGGCAGTCGGCGAGGCCGAGGCGCGCGGCCTTGGACTTCACGTCGAGCGCGAAGGCGGCGGCGTAGTCCTCGCGCGCCCGCGGCCAGCGGCCCGCGGCGGCGTGCAGGGCCGCCCGCGACAGGAAGCCGAAGGCCAGCGCGGGCGCGGGGCGGGCCAAGGCGCGCCGGTATTCCCGGAGCGCGGCGGCCTCTTCGCCGAGGGCGGTCAGCGCCTCGGCCTTCCAGCAGCGCGCGCGGGCGTCGGCGGGGGCGAGCCTCAGGGCCGCGTCGAGGTCGGCGCGGG
>JAUYSH010000121.1 GCA_030696455.1 Elusimicrobiota bacterium | reverse complement strand
AGGGAGCTCCTCGAAGTAGCGCGTGGTCAGGCGCACGTCGCCGCGGCCGAGGAAGCAGCAGAACGGGTGCGCGGCGGTGTCGAGGCGGCCGCGGGAGAGGTCGAAGCCCATCTCGCGCACGGCCAGCTCGCCGAGGCGCTTCTGCGCGTCGACGGGGAAGCGGCCGCTCAGGGCCGGCGCGCCGGGACCGCGGGCGAGCACGGACTTCGCCAGCGGAGCCAGGCCGACGCGGATCGCCTCGAGCAGGCTCGCCGCCTGAGCCGTGGTCATGCCCGGCTCGAACTCCTGGAGCCAGGCGTCGTAGAGATCGCCGGACGGCGCGAGGGCCTCGGCCTGCCGGCGCTTGAGCTCGAACATCTTCTCGAGGGCAGGGCGGAAGGCGGCGAAGTCGCTCTTGGCCCGGGCCGCGACCCAGAGCCCGTGGCTGAGGGCGCTATGGCGGGCGAGTTCTCCGACGAGCGCGGCCGGCACGCGCCGGCGCCTTTCGAACTCGCGGCGGCCCCAGCGCAGCATCGCGGCGGGAGCCTCGCCGGCGGGCTTTTCGGCTTCGGCGGCGTCGAGCAGGCGCCCGAAGTCGTCGCCCGCGATCAGGGCGTGCATCGCCGAGACGACGGCGGCGCACGCCTCGCCGCGGGCGGCCCCTCCGGCGGGAGGCATCATGACGGCCTGGTCCCAGGCGAGCAGTCCCTCGGCCTTGGTCAGCGCGCTGAACGAGCGCAGCCGTTCGAGCAGGGCGGCGTAGGCGGGCACCGTCGCCCTACGCGGGATCGGCGAGCGACTCGGAGATCACGCGCTCGACGTCCTTCGCCTGCGGCTGGATGAAGTACTCGAGGTTGGGCGACAGCGCGATGCCCGGTGTGGCCTTCCCGGCCAGCAGGCGCGGGCGGACCTTGAGCTCGTAGAAGCACTCGTCGACCAGGCGGCGGATGAGGTGCTCCGCGAAATTCGTGATCTCGGTCTCCTCGTTGACGAAGACGACCCGACCGGTCTTCTTGACCGAGGCCTTGATCGCCTCCCAGTCGTAGGGGATCAAGGAGCGCAGGTCGAGCACCTCGACGGAGCCTTTCCCCTCGGCCGCGAAACGGCGGGCGACGTCGAGGCAGATCGGGGCCATGCGGCCGTGCGTGACGACCGTCGCGTCGTCGCCGGGATGGGTGATCTTCGCCTTGCCGATCTCCACCGTGTAGTCGGTCAGCTTCGGCCACATCGCCTTCCACTTCGTGCGGTCGCCGAGCGGCGCGTCGATCATGCCGTGCAGCAGCTTCTCGTCGGCGGGCTCGCCGGGGATGAGCTCCTCGCCCTTCGAGCGCAGCAGGGCCTTCGGCTTGAGGAAGAGGACGGGGTCGTCGCTCTTGATCGCCGCGATCATCAGGCCGTACGCGTCGAGCGGCGTCGAGGGACAGACGACCTTCATGCCGTGCAGCTTCGAGGCGATGGAATCGAAGGAATGGGAATGGTACATGCTGCCGTGGATGCCCGACCCGGTCGGAGTCATCACGACGAGCGGCGTCTTGTAGCGCCCGCCCGAGGCCCAGTGGCCGTTGGCGGCGAGCTTGAGCATGTCGATCGCGTTGAAGATGTAGTCGACGAACTGGATCTCGGCGACGGGCCTGCCGCCGGCCCAAGCCAGGCCGAGCGCGGCTCCGATAATACCGCGCTCGTCGAGCGGGGCGTTCCAGGCCTTGTCCAATCCCTGCGTGGCGGTGAACACGCCGCCCAGCGGCGCGCCGACGTCCTCGCCGAAGATCTCCGTGACGCCGAGGTTCTGCTCGCCGTAGTGGAGTGCCATGCGGATGGCCTGCGCCATGTTGGCCATGTCAACTGCCTCCCTTCGTCGGATACGACGGCGGCAGGCCGTCGGCGAACACGTCCTGCCAGACGGTCTCGAGCTCGGGGAAGGGCTCGGACTTTACCTGCTTGTGCGCCGCGTCGAGGGCGGCGGCCTCGCGCTCCCAGACGGCCTTGAAATCGGAAACCTTCGCGAGCCCGCGCTTGACCAGGCTCTCCTCGAGCAGGGCGATGCAGTCCGCCTCGGGGATGCGGTTGGCCCCGGAGGACGAGGAGTGGCCGTACAGCCGGCTCGCCTTGACCTCGAGCAGATAGGGCTTGCGGTTCTTGCGGATGTAGGCGAAAGCCTCTTCCAGCGCCGACCACGACTCGGCGACGTCGTTGCCGTTGATCGTCTTGCCGGGCATGTCCGGAAACACCTTTGCCCAGTCGGCGATGTTCTTCTCGCCGTGTTGGGTGGCGGCCGCGGTCGAAATGCCCCAGCCGTTGTTGACCACGATGATCAGGATGGGCAGCGGCAGGACGGGGCGGTTGGCCCACACCAGGCAGGAGTGGAAATCGCCCTCGGCCGTGCCGGCGTCGCCGCCGTTGACGACGGTGATCGCGTCGGTCTTGGCGCGCGCCTGCGCGATGCCGGTGCCGATCGCCGTCGCGTACTGCGTCTCGATCGTCGGCGAGACCGGGACCACGTTGAGCTCCGGGATCGCGTAATGGTTGACGAAGTTTCGACCCTTCGAATAGGGGTCCGTCCCGACCGAGCGCATCTGGCGCAGGGAGTCGATCGGCTGGGCGCCCATCGCGAGGACGATCGCGGCCGAGCGGTAGTGCAGGTGCAGGAAATCGCAGTCGACGCCGCTTCCCTTCTTGACCTGGAGGCCGAGGGGCACGTTGAAGGCCTCCTCGCCGGGCCCGCCGATCCAGAAGAAGCCGTCGCCGCCCTTGCTCATCTTGATGAGGCGCTCCTCGAGCAGGCGGGCGCGGACCATCAGCTCGTGTATCTTGAGCAGCTTGGCGGCGCCGAGCTTCTTATAGGCGTCGGCGGCGGGGGCGGCTTTAGCGGGCGTCTTGGCGGCCTTGGCGGTGGGCATCGAGGTCATCTTAGGAAATACGGGCCACCCCCTCAATAGGCCCCGGCGCTAGTTCGACCCCTCGAGCTTGGCGGCCCGGTCGGCTCCCTTTTTGGCGAGCTTATGCGACGGGAACTTGGAGCCGACTTCCTTATACAACTCGATCGCCTTGGCGTTGTCCTTCAGAGAGCCCTCATAGACGTAGGCCGCGTCGTACAGGGACTGAGGCGCCTCCTTGGCGCCCGCGTAGTCGTCGGACACCTTGCGCAGCATCTCCGCCTGACGGGTGAAATCCTTTAAATCCCGCCGTGCGTACTCCGCGGCCTGGAGGAGGGCGTCGACGCCGTCCTGGCCGCCGTGCATGGAGGACAGGCGCATCAGGGTCTTGACCGCGTCGTCCGCGGCGTTGAGCCGGTCGCGCTGCAGCTTGGCGATCGCCTTGAGCGACCTCAGCGAGGCCGGCGTCTTCGGGAAAAGCTTCACGATCCGCTCATGCATCTCGACGGCGAGCGCGTACTGGCGCAGCTTCTCGTCGAAGAGGCGCGCCGAGTTCTCGAGCGCGGCCTGAACCTCGGGCGCGTCCGGATGCTTCTCGACGAGCTCCTGATAGGCGTCGATCGCCTTCGTCGGTTCGCGCAGGGCGTCGGCGTACAGGTCGCCGACGGCCATCCGCGCCCTCGGGCGGGAGGGGCTCTCCGGGTACAGCGCGAGCAGCTTGCGCCAGGAGAGCAGCGCCGCGGCGGGCTTGTCGTTGGCGGCGTGGAGCTGCGCCAGCGCCGCCTGGAGCTTGTCGCCGTCCTTGTGGCCGGGAAAGCGCACCGTGAAGTCGCGGATCTCGGCGGCGACGGGCTCGTAGAGCGCGTCGGGCGCCCGCTCGGCGAGCTTGAGCCACAGCGCGGACAGGCGGTCGGCCTTGTCGGCCGTCCCGGGCAGCTTGACGAGCTCGCTCAGGATCGGGCGGTGGCGGCGCGAGGCTTTCTTGTCGACGAGCGTCAGGAAATCGGACTTCGCGCGCAGGCCGATCTTCGTCTCGGGGTATTCGTAAAGGAGGCGCAGCAAAGCCGCGGTCGCGACCTGCCAGTCTCCGTTCTTCTGACGCAGGCCGGCCAGCAGGAGCATCGCCTCGGGCGCCTGCTCGGAGGCGGGGTGGCGGCGGGCGAAAACGGCGAGCTCCTCCACCGCGGCTTCGGAGACCTTGGCATCGGCGTCCTCGGCGGCGGCCTTGGCGAAGGCGAATTCCTCGTCGGCGCCGGGGGATTTCGCGGCGGGCGCGGCCGCCGCCTTGGGCTCCGGCTTTATCTCGACCTTAGGCTCGGGCCTGGGCTCAGGCTTAGGTTCCGGCTTAGACTCCGGTACGGCTTCGGGCTTAGGCTCGGGTTGCGGCTCCTCTTTCTTACCCTCGAGCATCGAGGGACGGGGCAGTTCGGGGGCTTCGTCGGCGGGCGTTTTCACCGCTTCCTGGACCTCGGTCGCCGGCGCGACGAGAATCTCCTTCGGCGCCTCCTCCTGAGCGAACGCGGGAATCGCGCAGAGCAGCAGCGACGCTAGGATCGTCTTCATCAGAGGTTCTCCGAGGCGCGGGACACGGCGTTGACGACGTCGTACTTGGTCACGATGTCGTAGGACGACTTCCCGGTCTTGATCAGGACCGCCGGGCGGTCGGGCGTGAAGTAGCGCAGGACGGACTCGACGCGCGCCTCGGGAGCGAGCACCGGCAGGGGCTGGGTCATCGCCTCGCGCACGATCATCTTCTTGATGTCGCGGCCCTTGAGCATGTGGCCGAGGATCTCGTCCTCCATGATGGTCCCGACGACCTTGTCCTTCTCGAAGACGGGCAGCTGGGAGATATCGAGCTTGCGCATCAGCGCCATCGCCGCGAACATCTTGTCGGTGGGCTTGACGGTCGCGAGCTTTCCGGTCTTGCCGTGCTTGCGCTTGGCGACGAGGATGTCGGCGACCTTCAAGTGGACTTCGCTCTCGAAGTACTGGTTCTCCTTCATCCACTCGTCGTTGTAGATCTTGGAGAGGTAGCGCATGCCCGTGTCGGGCACGAGGATGACCATGAAATCCTTTTCGGTGAGCTTCTTCGCGTACTCGAGGCCGGCCACCACCGCCGAGCCGCCGGAGCCGCCGGTGAGGATGCCCTCCATCGTCGCGAGCTTGCGCGTCATCAGGAAGCAGTCCTTGTCGGGCGTGACGATAACGTCGTCGACGCACTTGAGGTCCATGGTTCCCGGGAAGAAGTCCTCGCCGATGCCCTCGACCACGTACGGCTTCGCCGCGCCGACCTTATTGTTGACGATCTTGTCGTAGTACAGCGAGCCGACGGGGTCGGAGCCGATGATCTTGATCTTGGGATTCTGCTCCTTGAGATACTTGGCGACGCCGGAGATCGTGCCGCCCGTGCCCATGCCGCCGACGAAATGGGTGATCTCGCCCTCGCTGTCCGCCCAGATCTCGGGGCCGGTCGTGCGGTAGTGCGCCTTCGGGTTCTCCTGGTTCTCGTACTGATTCGGATGAAAGGCGCCGGGGATCTCCGCGGTCATCTTGTCGGCGACGGAGTAATAGGAGCGCGGATCCTCGGGCTCGACGGCGGTCGGACAGACGATCACTTCCGCGCCCAGCGCCTTCAATAGATTGATCTTCTCGCGCGACTGCTTGTCGGTGATCGTGAAGATGAGCTTGTAGCCGCGCAGGGCCGCGACGAGCGCCAGGCCGATGCCTGTGTTGCCCGAGGTTCCCTCGACGATGGTGCCGCCGGGCTTGAGCAGGCCCTTGCGCTCGGCGTCGTCGATCATCGCCACGCCGATGCGGTCCTTGACCGAGCCGCCGGGGTTCATGAACTCGGCCTTCACGTAGATCCGCGGCTTGAGGCCTTTGGCGAGACGGTTGAGGCGGATCAGCGGCGTGTTGCCGATGGCTTCGAGCACGTTTTCGTAGCGCATGATGGGCTCCTGAGCTAGACTTCCCGGCGTCCCGACAGAGCGTAGGACAAGGTGCGCTCGTCGAGGTAGTCGAGGTCGCCCCCCAGCGGCACGCCGTGAGCGATGCGCGTGACCTTGACCGGGAAGGGCTTTAAGATCTGGGCGAGATACAGGGCGGTCGCCTCGCCCTCGGTGTCGGGGTCCGTGGCGAGCACGATCTCGCGCACGCCGCCGGCGCGCACGCGCTCGACGAGTTCCTTGGCCTTGATGCGGTCGGGGCCGATTCCGTCGAGCGGGGACAGCGAGCCGTGGAGGACGTGGTAGAGGCCGTTGAAGGCGCGCGAGCGCTCGAGCGCGGCCAGGTCCTGCGTTTCCTCGACGACGCAGATGGCCCCGGCGTCGCGCGCCGGATCCGCGCATATGCGGCAGACCTCCCGGTCGGTGAAGTCGAGGCAGCGCGCGCACAGGCGCATCGACGCCTTCGCCTCGCGCAGCGCGTCGACGAGGCCCTCGACCTCGGTGCGCGGCGCGCGCAGCAGGTGGATCGCGAAGCGCTCGGCCTGCTTGGGCCCCACGCCGGGAAGGCGCTTGAGCGCCCCGATCAAGCGCTCGAAAGCTTTCATGGCTGGGGCTTCTTGATGATCCTGGCCTTGCCGCCGAACACGCCCTCGGCGTTCTTGAGGCCGCCGGTCCCGGCGCCGGGCGCGCCCTCGCCGATGTCCTTCCAGCGCGTGCCGGGAGGGGCGTCCACTCCGGTCGCCGGCTCGGGCATGCCGCGGTCGACGATGTCGCTGACCGGGGGAGCGTCGGACGAGCCGAGGACCAGCTCGAGCGCCACGGGACGTCCGGCCAGGCTCCGCAATGCCGCTTCCAGAATCGAGGCGGAGCGCTTCGCCATGTCGAGGTCGAAGGCCTTGGGGAAGGTGATGCGGTAGCCGTCGCCGGCGGCCTCGCCCTTGGCGCGCTCGAGGGCGGAGCCCAAGGTGATCTTCGTCTTCGACACCGCCTCGATGAGCGCGGGCCAGGCGATGGCTCCCATGGCGGCCGGAGCGGCGGGCGTCGTTCCCCGGCTATCCTCAAGGATAGCCGCGGGGGCCGCGCGCGGCGTCAGGGCCGGCGCGGGCGACAGCCCGCTGCCGCCGCCGCCGGCGGCGAGGCGCTTCTCGAGCGCCTCGAGGCGCGCGACCCAGGCGCCGAGGTCGTGCGCGGCCTCGAGCGCGGAGAACAGGCCGAGCTCGAGCGCCAGCCGCGGGGAATCGCCGTAGCGGAGCTCCTCGAGCGCGCGGTTGAGGCGGCGCAGCAGAAAGCCCAGGCCGTCGGCGGAGGCGCCCTCGAGCGCCTTCATCCACGGCGCGTCGACGGGCTCGCCCGCGCCGAGCTTGACGAGGTAGACGCCCTCGATCGCCGCGCGCAGATCCTTGAGCAGCTGCGCGGGCTCTACGCCTTCGGCGTATATCTGCTTGAGACAGCCGGCGAGGGCCTTGGCGTCGCGCGCGAGCAAGGCCGACGCCACGCCGATGAGCAGGTCCTGAGGCACGAAGCCGAACATCTCGCGGACCGACTCGACGGTGACCTTCCCCTCGCCGGCCGAGCGGCACTGGTCGAGCAGGCTGATCGCGTCCCGAAGGGATCCTTCCGCGGCGCGCGCCAGCAGGTCGAGGGCCTCCGGCTCCACGGAAATTTTCTCCTTCTTGGCGATGCCGGCCAGGTACTCGGCCAGCGGCTCCGGCCCGACGGGGCGGAATTTGAAGCGCTGGCAGCGGGAGGCGATCGTCGCGGGGACCTTGTGCACCTCGGTCGTGGCGAGGATGAACACGACGTGAGGCGGGGGCTCCTCGATGGTCTTGAGCAGGGCGTTGAACGCCGAGTTCGAGAGCATGTGCGTCTCGTCGATGATGAAGACCTTGTAGCGGTCGCGCGTCGGGGCGAGCGCGACGGTCTCGATGATCACCTCGCGGACGTCGTCGACGCCGGTATGAGAAGCGGCGTCCATCTCGAGCACGTCGAGGCTGGAGGACAGCGCGATCTCGCGGCAGGACGAGCACTCGTCGCAGGGCGTCGGCGTCGGGCCCTTCTCGCAGTTGAGCGCCTTGGCGAGGATGCGTGCAGTCGTCGTCTTGCCGCAGCCGCGCGGGCCGGTGAACAGGTAGGCGTGATGCACGCGCTTGGTCGTCAGCGCGTTGGCCAAGGTCTGGGAGACGGAGGGCTGGCCGATGAGCTCATCGAAGCCCTGCGGCCGGTACTTGCGGGCGAAGACCTGGTGGGCCGCTTTTTCCTTGCTCACGCCTTGCCTCCGCCCTCGAGGCTGATGTCGCCCGGGCCGCGGGCGATCAGGTTGAGCAGCGCTCCCAGGATCGCGATGTTTTTAAGGAGATGGATGCGTTGGTCGGGGCCGGTGTGGAACACCCAGGTCGCCGCGACGAGGAACACGGCGAGGCCGGCCGCGCCCCAGCGGGTCTTGTAGCCGAGGATGACGGAGATCGCGCCGAGCGCCTCGACGGCGATCGCCGCGACGCACAGGAGGGCGACGGCCGGCATCCCGTGGGCCTCCATGTACTGCAAAGTCCCGTCGAAATTGGTGATTTTACCGAAGGCCGACGCGAGGAAGATGATGGACGCGAACAAACGTCCCACGAGCGCCAGCACATCGTCGGTGTCCATCCCGTCATGGTACGACTTGCCCTGAGGGGGCGTCAACCGAAGGATGGCGTCCGCCGCGACTGTTTCCGGAAACCGTCGGATTGCTTGGGAGGCTGTGGGCCTGACACTCCCGGGCTTTTCCGCTATACTAAGCCCGATGCGCCGGATGATCTTCGCCCTCTTCTTCATCGCGTCCGCCTTGCCCGCGCGGGCCGCGGACCAGGCCCCGACGCTTTGGCAGGAGCGCTTCTTCTGGGACGCCCTGCTCACCGCGCGCGACCGCCTGGCGCGCCAGCAAAGCGACCCGATGATGATCCCGGTGATGAAGGCCATCGCCGGCCAGGTCGCCCAGCAGGTGGCCAACCTGGCCCAGATCCACCAGTACGTGCGCGCCCAGGGCGACAACCTTCGCTACGCCTACGCCCAGCCCGATCCCCAGGCAAGCCTCGACACCATCATCAACAACTTCGAGACCCTGACGACGGGCTGCGACCAGGTGCGCCAGAACCTGTACTACCTGACCGCGCGCCAGCGCCTCGCCCAGTCCCAGGCCCTGCCCGACCCTGAGATGTACCAGACCGGCCTGCTCATTCTCGGGCAGGTGCAGCAGCTTCAGCTGACCCTGAACGCGCTGTATGTCGACATGACCGCCGTGCGCGGCGTTGTCGTGGAGAACAACTGGGCTAACGACCGCCACTTCAGCAACAAGACCGAGGAGCTCATGCGCAGCATCGTGCGCGTGCAGGACGCGGTGTTCTCGGTCTACAACGCCGGCTACGAGCTGGCGATGCGCTGCCGCTGAGGGCCTACTTCGTCGAGGCGGGGGCGGTCGACGGCGGGGCCGCCAAGGCCGCGGGGAGAGAGCCCGGATACACGACCTTCGCCGTATCGCGCCCCGCCAGCAGCTCCCGGGCCGCGCGCGCCGCCTCGCGTCCGCACTCGGCGAAGGAGACCGTCAGGTCCCCGCGCACTTCGCCGGCGACGAGCCCCGCCGCGGGCGCGAAAAACGGCACCGCCCGCGCGCGAGAGAACTCCCGCGCCGCGCCGAACGTCTCCGGCGTCACCGACGCGGGATCCGGCGCCAGCCAGATCCCGTCGGCGAGCACCCCGTCCCGGCGCAGGAGCCGGGGCATGGCCTCGGGCCCCGTCACTATCCGGTCGTCGATCGCGACGCCGGCCTCTTGCGCGGCCGCCTCCGCGCGCCGCAGGAACTCCGGCTCCGCCGGCGCCGCGCGCACCGCGAGGAGGCGCTTGACGCCCGCCGCCGCCAGCGCGGCGATGAACCGCTCCGGCGAGGGCGTCATCGCGACGCGGACCGTCGGCGCGTCCCGGCCTACGCCCCGGTAGGCGGGCGCCAAGGCCACGACCAGCGGCCTCTCTTGGGCGCGCGCACGCGCCGCGGCGCGCCCGCCGAGAGCCAGAACCACCTCGTGCGGACCTTCCGGCAGCGGCATATCGGCGCGCGCGGTGTCGACGGGCTCCCCCCACTCGGCGAGGAACCCGTCGTAGGCCTCCCGGAAGGACGGGGAAAGCGGCTCGCTCAGCACGACCAGCGCCTTCGCGGCGAAGGCCGCGGAGGGCGAGAGGAGCAGGAGGGCGAGGAGTGCCGCGCGCATCAGAACCTCACCGTGGCGCCGCCCTGGATGCGCCGCGGGACGAGCAGCCCGTCGACGTACTCGCGGCGGTAGGGCCGCTCGAGGTTCTGCCCCGCCATGAACAGCTCGAGCCAGGAGGACGGCGACCATCCCAGGCGCGCGTCCACGCGCCAAAAGGCGTGCACGTGGTTCTGCGCGGGGCCCGAGGTCGAGTCCGCCAGGTACGCGTCCTTCCAGCCCGCGTTCATCGAGGCCCGCAGGTTCAACGGAAGCGCCCAGTCGAAGCCGAGGTTGACCTTGTGGCGGGGCGTGGTCTTGACGTAGACGTCGTGGGCGTCCTGGTCGGCGACCGTCTCCTGCGTGTAGTTGGAATAAAGCGACCGGCCCGGGCCGACGCGCCAGCGCACGGCGGCCTCGAGGCCGCGCAGGATCACCGTGTTGGTGTTGTCGTAGGTGTAGTTGCGGAAAAAACCAGGTCCGTTCGCCGCGTCGAGGTTGATGTGGTCGCGAATCTCGGTGTAGAAGCCGGTCAGCTCCAAAGTCAAGGCCCGCTCCAGGAGCAATCCGCGCCAGCCGAGCTCGTAGTTCGTCAGCGGCGAGGGCGTGAGATTCCGGTTGCCCGCGATGTGCACGGCTCCGCTGTTGGCGAAGAAATCGGCGTAGCGATGAAGGATCTGGGGCTTGGTGTTCGCGCGAGCGTACGCGGCCCGGAAGGAGTGCTCCTCGACGGGGCCCCAGAGCACGGCGCCCTGGAAATCCTTGTGGTAGCCCCCGGCGGTGGCCGTCTCGTGGTTCATGCCGCCCATGACGCTGACGGTCGGCAGGACCTGGATCGACTGGTGCAGGAAGCCGCGCACGGTGCGGTTGGCCTGCATCGGGGTCGCGCCGTAGAGGTAGCTCGACCGCGAGGCCGCGTAGCGCCAGCCCGCGCCGTAGGTGGTGTGCAGGCGCCCGCCGCCCCACGCGACGGTATGGAAGCCCTCGGTGTCGTACTGCCAGAAGCGAGTGCTCGTGTCGAGGCCGGTCCTGGCGGCGAACTCGCGGGCGAGGGACTCGTTGCGCGACACGCGCAGCTCGACGCTCGAGTCGTCCCCGGTCGGGGCGTTGAGACTCAAGGTCTGGAAATGCGACAGGTCCTGCTGCTGCGGGTGGTTGGTGATCGTCTTTCCGTGCCTGAGCTGGGACATCCCCGCCAGGAGCTCGAGACGGCCGCCGGCGACGGGCGTCCAGCCGCGGACGTTGCCCGTGTGCTTTTGAAGGAAGTCGTGGCCCTCGACGACGGGATCGGCCGCGGTCGGCGCGCCGCCCTGGTCGCGCGACGTGGCGCTCAGGCGCAGGCCGCCGCGCTCGCCGGCCGCCTCGCCGGCGGCGGACAATTCGCCCAGGCGCTGGGTGCCGCCCTTGACCGTCGCCTGGCCCGCGGCTGGAGCCGCGGGAACGCGCGTGATGATGTTGATGACGCCGAGGCCCGCGTTGGAGCCGTACAGGGCGGCGTTGGGGCCGCGCGCGATCTCGATGCGCTCGATATCTTGGATTTGGACCGGAATGCGCTCCCACAAGATCGTGCCGCCGAGGGGATCGTAGACGCTGCGCCCGTCGAGCAGAACGAGCAGCTCGTGGATTCCGTCCCGGGGAATGCCTCGCACCGACACCACGGTCCGGTTGCTGCCCGCGCTCGAGCGGCCCTCGACCACGTCGAGGCCGACGCGAAAGCGCAGCAGGTCCCACAGGTTGACCGCGCCCGAGGCGGCGATCTCCTCGGCAGTGACCACATCGACGGGCACCGGAGAGCCCTGCGTGGGCGCGACGCGCTTGAGCGGCGTAGACGCGCGGCCTTCCTCGGCGAAGAAGCGGAAGGCTTCGTCCGTCGGCTTGGTCTGCGCCGACGCCGGGGCGGCCGAGAGGGCCAGGAGGGCCGCGAGCCTAAACATGCAAAGCGTTCCCGGCATCGCGCACGCGCGCGAGCTCCTCGTCGGCCTGGGCGAGCAGCTGCGCCGCCTCCTCGAGGAGCCCCTCCTTCTCCGCGGCTTCGACGCGCCGGCACAGCTCGCGCAGGCCGCGCGCGCCCAGGGCCGCGGCCGCGCCCTTGACCGCGTGCACCTCCGCGGCCATCCCGGAACGATCGCCGGCGCGCAGGTCCGCGCGCGCGCGCCCGAGGCGCAGGGCCGAATCCGCGATGAAATCGTCGACGAGCCCGCGGAAGGCCGCCTCGTCCGGAGCGGCCAGCGCGGCGTAGGCCTTCACCGCGGCGGCGTCGAAGGGCAGGTCCCAACGGTCCAGGACGCGGGACAGGTCGTCGAGCGTCGCCGGCTTGGCCAGATACTCGTCCATGCCCGCGGCGAGGCAGCGCGCGCGATCGGTCTCGCCGGCATTGGCGGTCAGCGCCACGACCGGCACCCTCCGCTTCTCGCCTTCCGCCTCGCGCAGCAGGCGCGTGGCCTCGTAGCCGTCGATGCCCGGCATCTGGCAGTCCATCAGGATCAGGCCGTAATCGCCGCGGGCGGCCGCCTCGACGGCGGCCTCGCCGTCGGCGGCGACGTCGGCCTGCCGGCCCAGCTTCTCGATCTGCATCAGCAGAAGTCGCCGGTTGATCGCGTTGTCCTCGACGATCAGCACGCGCTGACGGTCGCGGCGATGCTCCGGCGAGGAGCGCGGCTGCCGGCGGTCGCCGGGCACGGCCTCGCCGGGAGCCAGCACCGCCCGCTCGAACGGCAGGCGGACCCAGAAGGTCGAGCCCTTGCCGGGCTCGCTGTCGGCGCCGATCGTCCCGCCGAGAAGCTCGACGAGGCCCTTGGAGATGGAGAGGCCGAGCCCCGTGCCGCCGTAGCGGCGCGTCGTCGAGCTGTCGGCCTGCGTGAAGGCGCCGAAGACCGCGGGCAGGACCGCCGGATCGATTCCGATGCCGCTGTCCCGCACGGACAGCTCCAAGGTCACGGCCTGACCGCCGCCCGGCGTGAGCGCGCAGCACAGGCGCACCTGGCCTTCCGGCGTGAACTTCACCGCGTTGTCGAGCAGGTTCAGCAGGATCTGGCGCAGGCGGGTCGGATCCCCGACGAGCACCTCGCGGCACGCGTCGCCGGAGTCGCAGACCAGGTCGAGGCCCTTCTCGGCCGCGCGCGGCTGAGCGATCGACAGTGAATCCTCGAGGACGTCGCCCAGGCGGAAAGGGATGCTCTCCGCGGTCATGCGCCCCGCTTCCATCTTGGAGAAATCGAGCACGCCGTTGACCAGGCCCAGCAGCGCGGCCGCGGCCTTGTCGATGCCCTCCACCAGCACCCGCTGCGCGGGTTCGAGCGCGCCGGCGCGCAGCAGCTCGGCGGAGCCGACGAGCGCGTTCAGCGGAGTGCGCAGCTCGTGGCTCATGTTCGCCAGGAACTCGGATTTCAGACGGGCGGTCTGCACGGCCGCGTCGCGCGCCCGCTCCAGGGCCTGGGCGCTCTCTTTGAGCATCGTCATGTCCTGAAAGGTGAGCACCCGGCCGAACACGACGCCCTCGACGCGCAGGGCCCGCACCGTCCTCCGGTAAACGCGGCCGTTCTTGAGGCGGAGCTCGTCGACGTGGTCCTGAGAGGAATCGCTGATGGCTTCGTCCGCGCGGCGCTGGAACTCCTCCGGGTCCTCGACGCTTTGCCGGACCCGCTCCATCATGGCCGCGCGGCCGCGAGCGGCGAGGTCGGGGGATATGTCCCACATCTCGAGGAAGCGCTGGTTGTAGGTCAAAGTCGCCTGCGCCAGGTCGTAGACCAGGATGCCCTCGGAGGCGGCCTCGACGGTCCCCCGGGCGATGACGAGAGCCTTGGCGAGTTCGTCGCGCGAGACGGTCGTGCGCGAGAGGGTGTCGCTCATCCGGTTGAAGGAATCGGCCAGGTCGCCGACCTCGTCCTTCGTCACGACGGGGACCTTGCTGCCGTAGTCGCCGGCCATGATGCGGGCGGTCGCCGCCGAGAGCTGGCGCACCGGCCCCAGCAGCCACTGCAGCAGGCCCATGGTCACCGCCAGCGCGATCAGGCAGAAGACCGCGACGAGCGCGGCGACGAAGTCCGCGATGCGGCGCGCCGACCCGAGCGAACGCTCGAGCGGCAGGGCGACGTGCAGCTCGCCCAGGCGCCGCTTCCCCGACGGGGAGGAGAGCAGGAAATCCGCCGCCGGCTCCATGACGGGAACGGACAGGACGAGCAGCTGCTTGCCGCCGAAATCGAGACGCTCCCACGAAGGAGCCGTCGCGATCTCGTGGCGGGAGCCCGGCGCATGCTTGCCGGTCTCCAGGACGTTGGTGTGCGCGACCGCCCGCCCCGAGGCGTCATACAGCGCGACGTGGTCGGCTCCCGTCTGCGCCTGCACCGCCTGCAGATGCGGCAGGATATCCGACTCGCGCCGCCCGAACAGCGGAGCCAGCCCCGAAGCCAGCTCGACCGCGTGAGGCTGGACGCGGCTGACCGCCTCCTCGAGGACGATCCCTTCGATGCCCCGGCGAGAGGCCACGGTGACGACGAGCACGAACACGGCCGCCATCGGCAGAAAAGCCAGCGCCGCCTTCGCCCTCAGCCGCATGATTCGCTTTTCACGCAACAATGATAACATTACGACTCCATGTCATACTATCGCCTCTCCCTCGCGTTCGCCGCCGCCCTCGCCGCCTCGAGCCCGGCCGCCGCCGCGCCGGCGCCCGGCCTCGACGTCCAGACCTTGATCCGCCGCTCCGATGTCGTCTGGGGCTTCGACTTTCTCGCCGACGGCAGGATCATCTTCACCGAGCGGAGAGGACGCCTGGGAGTCTACGATCCCAAGACCGGCAAGGCCGCCGAGGTCGGCGGCGCGCCCGCGGTCTGGGCCAGCGGCCAGGGCGGCCTGCTCGACGTGCGCGCCCACCCCGGCTTCGCCAAGAACCGCTGGATCTACCTGACCTGGTCCCATCCGGGCGAGCGCGGCGCCGTGACGGCCCTCGGACGAGGGCGCCTCGAGGGCGGCAAGCTCGAGGGCTTCGAGACCCTTTTCGTGACGAACGCCTCCGCCGGAGGCGGGGTGCACTTCGGTTCGCGCATAGTGTTCGACGGCCCCCACCTGTATATGAGCGTCGGCGAGCGCGGCCAGCGCGACCGCGCGCAGGACCTCAAGAGCCACCACGGAAAGATCCTGCGCCTGACGCACGACGGCAAGCCCGACGGCGCGAAGCTGCCCGGAGCGCTGCCGGAGATCTGGAGCTGGGGCCACCGCAACCCGCAGGGCCTGGCCGTCCGACCCGGCGCCAAGCAGCTCTGGTCCGCGGAGATGGGCCCGCGCGGCGGCGACGAGCTCAACCTCGTCACGCGCGGCGCCAATTACGGCTGGCCGGTCGCCACCCATGGGCGAGAGTATCACGGGCCCAAGATCGGCGCCCCATTAAAGGAAGGCATGCAGCCCCCGGCAGCTCATTGGGTCCCGTCCATCTCCCCCTCGGCGCTGGCCTTCTACGACGGCGACGCCTTCCCGGGGTGGCGCGGCTCGGTTTTCCTCGCCTGCCTGAGCGGCGAGCACCTGCGCCGCGTGGCCCTCGACGGCGACGCGCCGGGCGAGCAGGAGGTCCTGCTCGACGACCGGGGCTGGCGCTTCCGCAACGTGCGCCAGGGGCCGGACGGCCTGCTCTACTTCAGCACCGACGACGGGCGCCTGGGACGAATCGCGCCGGCCCGCTGAGTCTGCTACTCTATTCATGAAGGATTAATCAAAGGCGCAACGGAGCTCACGATGGCGAACCTGAACAAAGTCATGCTGATCGGCCGTCTCACCCGCGACCCCGAAATCAAGACCTTCGGCAACGGCGGCAAGGTCGCCAACGTCGGCTTCGCCGTCAACAACCGCAAGAAGAACAAGGACACCGGGCAATGGGAGGACGTCCCCGTCTGGGTCGACCTCAAGGCGTTCAACCGCGAGACCGGACGCAAGACGGCGGATCTCATCGAGTCCTCCCTTAAGAAGGGACAGCAGATCTACGTCGAAGGCCACCTCGTGCTCGAGGAGTGGACCGGCAAGGAAGACGGCAAGAAGATGTCGAAGATGGTCGTCTACGTCGACGACTTCCAGTTCCTCGAGAAGCGGGAAGGCGGCGCCGGCATGAGCCGCTCCTCGGGCGGCTCCTCCAAGCCCGCCGCGAGCGACGACTCGATCGAAGAAGTCCCGTTTTAACGAGGACCCGAGCCGTCCGCGATCCCCGATATTCCACCGGTGGAATATCGGGGATCTTTTTTTAAAGTAAGTTCCGGCGTCCTCCCGGAGTAATCCGGATGGGGGAACGCCGAATGGACACGAACGGAGCGCTGCGCCGCTGGTTTCAAGGACCGGGCGGCCCTCTCCGGTCGGCCTCGTGCCTGGTCGAGCGGCTCGCAGCTGGTCTTCACGCCCGATGAGGATTGGCCCGCGAGCCGGACCTACACGGTCCGCTTCGACAAGGCCTTCTTCCTGGGGCACGTCCGGCTCGAGAACCTGGAGGGGCGCTTCGTCACGGCGCCCTTCGCCGCGGCGCTCGCCTCCTCCGAATTCCAGGTGGACCCGCGGGATCCCGCGCTGAAGCGGGTCGCCGGCGCCGACGCGCGCGAGCTGTTCTGGTTCACCGACGGGGCCCTGGTCGGCCGGGCCCTCGCGGGCAGGACCCTGTTCTGGGCTCCGCGCGCGGGACGTCGAGGTCGCGTTCAGCGAGCAGCTTACGCGGGGATGGAGACGGGAGCGGAGCGGCGCGAGACGATCATCATGTTGACGCGCACGGCGAAGCCCTCGTCCTGCTGGAGGACGTGCCGGAAGGACTCCTGGGGGATCATGAGGACCTCGGCGCCGGCCGCGGAGGCCTTGATCGTCGCCCCCGCCGTGCCCATCTCGACGATGGACATCTCGCCGAACACCTCGCCCGCGCCGAGCTCGGCGACGCGGACCATGGTCTTCGACGAGGCTTTCACGAAGACCTCCGCCCCTCCGGAGACGACGACGTGCAGGCCGTCGACGGTCGCGCCCTTGAAGAGGATGGTCTGGCCGGGCCGGAACGAGAGCAACTCCGAGGCCCGCGCCAACGCGGTCAGGTTCTCCTCGTCCACGCCGGCGAACAGCGCGACGCGGTCGCGCAGAAAGGTCAGGGCATCCATGGTTCCATGATAGCGCGGGCCGGCGCCGCCGCACAGGGCCCTTTGGCCCCATGGATTTGGGCCCTTACGGCGCCTTGCGCGAGGCGATCAGGGCCTTCACCCGGAGCACGAAATCCGGGTTCTCGCGGAGCAGGACGCGAAAGGCGTCCTGGGGGATGTTCAGGACGAAGGTGCCGTCCTCGAGGCATTTGATCGTCGCTCCGGCGGTGCCGTTCTCGATGATCGAGGTCTCCCCGAACACGTCGCCGCTGGCGAGCTCGGCGACCTGGGCCACCGGCTGAGTGGGAGGCTTGATGAAGACCCCGGCCTTGCCCACGGCCATGACATGAAGCCCGTCGACGGTGGCACCCTTGAACATGATGGTCTGGCCGCTCTTGTACGCGCTGAGGGTCGACACCGTGGCCAGGGCCGTCAGGTGCTCCTCTGAGACGCCGGCGAAAAAATCCACCCGCTCGCGCAGAAAGGTCAGTGCGTCCATCCCCATACCTTAACAAAACCGACGCGTGCCTTTGTTAGACTTAGGGGGTGATCGATCCGGGGCGTTTGTTCATGTTCGGGGCCTACGGCCTCAAGCCGTCGCGCCAGGCCGTGTCCCTGTTCAAGTCGACGGGGGCCACCGGCCTGCTGCTGCTCGCGCGCAACATCGAGACGCCCGCGCAGACCAAGGCCTTCGTGACCGAGCTCGAGCAGCGCCTCGGCCGACCGCTGCTCGTCGCCATCGACCACGAGGGCGGCTGGGTGCTTCGCTTCAAGAGCGGCGTCACGCCCTTCCCGGGGAACGCCGCCTTGGGCCGCGCCCGCGATTCCAGGCTCGCCTACGCGGTGGGACGGCAGATGGCGCGCGAGCTCACCCCGCTGGGCATCCGCATGAACCTGGCGCCGGTGCTCGACGTGGCGACGAAGGTCTACAACCCGGGCATCGGGATCCGGTCCTTCGGAGACGATCACGCGCTCGCCTCCCGCCTGGGAGCCGCCGTCATCCGCGGCATGCAGGATAACGGGATGTCCGCCTGCGCGAAGCATTTCCCCGGCAAGGGCGCGGCGACCGTCGACGCCCACGTCGATCTGCCGACGATCAAACTGCCGCGCGCGCCGTTCGGGCGCGTCCACCTGGCTCCCTTCCGCGCGGCCTGCGCGGCGGGCGTGGACGCGGTCATGACCTCGCACGTCCGCTTCCCCGCCTTCGACAAGGAGGTGGCGACCTTCTCGACGAAGATCGTCCGGGACGTCCTGCGCGGCGAGCTTGCCTACGACGGACTGGTCGTCAGCGACGACCTGTGCATGGGTGCCATCACCAAGCGCTGGCCGGTCGCCGAGGCCACGCTGAAGTGCCTCGACGCGGGCCACGACGTGCTGATGATCGCCCACGACCTGCAGGGCATGACCGACGCCGTCGAGCTCCTGCGCCAGGCCGGGGCGCCCGAGGAGCAACTCGCCGCCGCCGACGCCCGCATCACCCGCCTGCTCCATCGCCGCAAGGCGCCCGCCGCCAAGCTCTCCGACGGCGCCGAGCTGTCCGCCCGGATCGCCGCCAAGGC
This sequence comes from Elusimicrobiota bacterium, assembly GCA_030696455.1. GTDB lineage: Bacteria > Elusimicrobiota > Elusimicrobia > UBA1565 > UBA9628 > GWA2-66-18. Next base: position 59,703 of record JAUYSH010000121.1, on the reverse strand, counting down.
CGTCGTCGTCGTTCGCCGGGGCGAAACCGCCCTTCCGGTGCCCCTGTCCCGCGACACGCTCGTCGTGGTCCCCGATTTCAATGAGGTGCGCGAGCGCTTCACCTTCGAGGGCGGCCCCGGCGGTCCCGAGGCCCTCGCCCGCCGCCTGGCCCCCGGCTGCACGTTCACGCGAGCGCCGATCGCGGCCACGGACCTGGGACGCCTGCCCGAGCTCGCGCGCCGCGCCGAACGCGTCGTGTTCCTCTGCTTCGAGGCCCGGCGCTTCCCGGGCCAGGCCGCCGCCCTGCGCCTGCTCGCCGGCACGGCCGCGGCCAAAACCGCCGCCGTCCTGATCCGTTCTTCCTGGGATCTCGACCTATGCCCCAAGACGATGACCGTCGTGGACGCCGCCGGCTACCGTCTCGTGAGCCTCGAGGCGGCGCTGTCGCGAACCCTGTCCCGGAGAAAACCATGATCAACGTCCTCTTCGCCGCCCTGCTGCTCAACGGTTCCCTGCTCGCTCGTTCGGCGGCGCCCGTCGAGGGAGGCCCCGTCGCCGCGCCGAGCGTGACCGTTTTAAAAGACCGCTTCATCGAAGCCGTCAACGGAGCCGAGCGCACCAGGATACTCGACCAGATCGCCCGGACGCCGCCTCGCTCGGGCCAGGACGTGGCGCACTTGTTCGACCTCTTCTCGCGGTTCACGGACACGTACACGCGCGACTCGGTGATGGCCTCGCTTGCCCGGCTCGAGCCCGGAAATCCCCAGCTCGAGCCGCTGTTCATGACCTACCTGCGCCAGCCCGAGCCCGAGGCGCAGCTGTTCGGAGTCAACGGCGCCTTTCGCCTGCGCTCCCGGGTCGCCCTCCCCATGATCCGGGACATCGCCGCTCGCAAGTTCGGCGCGAGCAGCGTGACCGAAAACAACATGATGACGGAGCGCAACTCCTGGTGGACGCAGTACGAGGCGCTGTCGGTGCTCGCGCAGTGGGAGCCGGAGAAATCCTACCCGCTCCTCGAGAAGAAAGGCCAGGAGAGCGCCAAGGTCGGCGCCTTGCTCGGCCGCTATTACTGGAAAAAGACCTTGCCCAAGCTGAAGGGGTGGAGCCAATCGGGCGGCCTGATCGACAGCGAGCGTGCCTCCTTGGCGGCCGCCGCGCCGATCGACCTCGCCGAAGCCCGGGACACCCGGGAGTTGATGCTGAGGCTGCTCCGCGACCCCAAGCTCGATCAGGAGATTCGCCGGCTGCTGGCGCTCAAGATCGGCGTCTCCTCGACCGACGAGGAGGCCGAGGCGCTCGTCGCCGAGCACGACACCGTCAAGGATGAGTCCGAGCGGCTGTATTGGGTCACCGCGGCCTTCAGCTCGCGCAGCCCCAAGGTCATCCCCCTGCTCGTGCGCTACGCCCGGCAGGCGGCGGACCCCTTGATGCGCAAGGGCGCGACCGCCCAGCTCATCGACATGGTAGGGGACGCCGAGGCCCGAAAGCTCATCGACGCCAAATAAGAAGGTGCCAGGCCTCCCATTATCCCATTACTCGGTGAAGAGTCCCCTCATCGAGTAATGGGATAATGGGAGGCCTGGCACCAGTTTCCTAGAGCCTGAAAAAATGAAGTAAAATAAGCCTTATGGAAGGCTTATTCTGGTGGGCCGCCGGCCTGTGCGTCCTCCTCCTCGCGGCCCTCGCCCTCACCCTCCGCCGTCTCTATTCCTTAGAGGCCGACCGCCCCGTCAGCGTCCCCGCGCCCGCGTCCGCTCGCGCCCCCGAAGGCTGGAGCAAGCTCGACGAACTCCTGAACATGCTCCTCGCGCTCCAGGAGAACGGGGTCTCCCACTCGGGCGCCATCTCCCGCGAGGAGTTCGGCCGGGCGGTCCTCGACTGCGCCTGCCAGCTCATGAAGTGCGACCGCGGCTCGGTCATGAACTGGGATGAGAAGGAAGGCTGCCTCAAGATCGTCGCCGCCCGCAGCCTGCTGACCCAGGACTCCCAGAAGCTCTTCCTCCGCCCCGGAGAGGGCGTCGCCGGCAAGGCCTTCGCCTCCGGCCAGCCCATCTTCGTCGCCGACCCGGCCAACGACCCGCGCTACCTCGCTCCGGCCTCCGGCGACGTCGAGCCCTTCGTCTCCATTCCCCTGCTGGTCAAGGGCAAGCCCATCGGCGTGCTCAACCTGCACGCGAAGGTCGGCGCCGAGCCCTTCAGCGACTACAACGTCAAGTTCCTCAGCATCCTCTCCGGCGAGGCCGCGGTCATGCTCCACAACATGGACATGTTCGACAACCTCCAGATCTTCTACCTCGAGATGGTTCAGACCTTGGCCCGCGCCGTGGACTCCAAGGACGCCTACACCGCCGAGCACTCCGACCGCGCCCGCGTGAAGGCTCGCCGCGTCGCCCAGGAGATGGGCCTGCCCGATCCGATGGTGCGCCACGTCGAGTACGCGGCACTCCTGCACGACATCGGCAAGATCGGCATCGACGAGGCCATCCTGCTCAAGCCCGGCAAGCTCACCCCGGAAGAGTACGAGGAGATGAAGAAGCACCCCATCATCGGTCACCAGATCCTCGCCCCCGTCAAATACCTCGGACCCGTCGCCCAGATGGTCCTCTATCACCAGGAGTGGTTCGACGGTAGAGGGTATCCCGAAGGGCTCAGGGGCGAACAGATCCCTCTCGGCGCGAGGATCGTCGCGTGCCTCGACGCCTGGGACGCGATGATGAGCGACCGCCCCTACCGCAAGGCCCTCGGCCGCGACATCGCGTTGGCCGAGCTGAAAAAAGGCGCAGGGACGCAATTCGATCCGAAGGTGGTGGAGACCTTCATGCGTTTGGAGCTCTCCGAGTGGTCTCGCGAGCCGGCGGCGCATTGATGCTCTATGTGGTTCCCACGCCGCTAGGCAATCTGGAAGACATGACCGCGCGGGCGTTGCGCACATTGAAGGAATCGAAGATCGTTTTCTGTGAAGATACGCGGCGCACGCGTAATTTGATGAGCCATTTTGGATTAAGCGTCCCCCTCGAGCGTTACGATGAGAACGACCCCCGTTCCGTCGACAAGCTCTTAGAGCGGGTCCGCCGAGGCGACGCGGTCTCGTTGGTTTCAGACGGCGGATTGCCCGGCGTGTCGGATCCCGGCCGTAAGGCGGTGGCGGCAGCGCGCCGCGAGGGCCTTCCCGTGACCGCGCTGCCGGGTCCGTGCGCCGTCGCGACGGCGGTGGCCGGTTCGGGATTGCCCGGCGATTCTTTTATATTTTTGGGATTTCTACCACGCACTCCGTCCAAGCGCCGCAAGGCGCTTGAAGCTTCGATCCCCTTAAACCGCACGATCGTTCTCTATGAATCCCCGTTCAGGGTTCTTGAACTCCTCGAGGACGTCATAATGTCCGTCGGAGCGAGCGCCCAAGTCGTTGCCGTTCGCGAACTGTCCAAGGTCCACGAGGAGTGGATCCGCGGAACCGCCGTTTCCGTTCGGGACGCCCTCGCCGCGAAGCCCGAGATCCTCGGCGAGTTCGTCGTCGTCGTACACCCCGACCCCGAGCCCTCGCATGCCTGAGTCCCTCCCCCTCTCGAACGGCACCCTCTCCCCCGACCAGGCCTCCCGCGCCGGCGCCGTCGGCAAGTCCTGCAAGCTCGTCGCCTTCCCCACGGAATCGTCCTACGCCGTCGGCTCGACCGGCTTGATCAAGGCCGCCACCCGCCGCCTCCTCCAGGTCAAGGAACGCTCGACCCTGAAGCCCCTCGCCGTCATGACCCACTCGACCGAAGCCGCCAAGCAGTGGGTGGAATGGACCCCGCTCGCCGAGGTCCTCGCGGCGAAGTTCTGGCCCGGCCCGCTTTTGCTTCTGCTCAAACCCACGCCCCAGGGCCGTCTTCTGACGTTCCCGGAATACCCGACGCTCGCTATCCGCGTCCCCGCGCACCCCGCCGTCCGCGCGATGATCGAGGCCTCGGCCGTTCCCTGGGTCTACACCAGCGCCAACAAATCCGGCCGCCCCGCCCAGCTCGACGCCGCCTCCGTCCTCGCCGAACTCGGCCCCGGCCTCGACTTCATCCTCGACGGCGGCGCCGCTCCGCAAGGCTCGGAGACGATCGTGGATGCGACGGGGGACCGGCCCCGCGTGACCAAGGCCGGCCTCATCCCCGCCGAGGCGATCCAAGAGGCGGCGGCGGCATGATGAAATCCGTTTTGTTCGTCTGCACAGGGAACACCTGCCGCTCACCGATGGCCGAACGGTTCTTCCTCGGGCTGTCCCGCGAGGCCGGACTGACCGCGACCGCCGCCTCCGCCGGCACGCAGGCGGCCTACGGCATGCCGCTGTCGCGCGGCGCCGCCGCCGTCTTCGCCGAGAGGGGCATCGGGCCAGCCGACCACCGCGCCCGCCGCGTGGACAAGGCGATCCTCGACGCCGCGGACGCCGTGTACTGCCTGGAGCGCGCGCACCGCGACGAGCTTCTCGTGAAATTCCCGGACGCCGAAGCCAAGATCTTCGTCCTGCGCGAGGCCGCCGGTCTCGCGCCCGTCGACGTAGAAGACCCCGTGGGAGCCGACGCGGCGGAGTACCGCGCTTGCGCCGCCTCGATCGAGGAGGCCCTCAACATCATCATTCGTAGGGAGAGTCAATCTTATGCCCAAAACCCTCGCTGACCTGGATCCCGAGCTGTACGCCGCGATCGCGCGCGAAGCGCGCCGCCAGTCCGACAACCTCGAGCTCATCGCCTCGGAGAACTATACCTCCGAGGCCGTGATGGAAGCCCAAGGCTCCCTGCTGACCAACAAGTACGCCGAAGGCTATCCCGGGAAGCGCTATTACGGCGGCTGCGAGTTCGTCGACCAGGCCGAGTCGCTCGCCATCGAACGCGCCAAGAAGCTCTTCGGGGCCGAGCACGTCAACGTCCAGCCGCACTCCGGCTCGCAGGCCAACATGGCGATGTACCTCTCCGTGCTCAAGCCCGGCGACGGGGTGATGGGACTCAACCTCGCGCACGGCGGACACCTGTCGCACGGCCATCCGATGAACTTCTCCGGCAAGTACTACAAGATCATCCCCATCGATGTCCGCAAGGACGATGAATTGATCGATTACGAGAAGGCGGAGAAGGACGCGCGTGAGAACAAGCCCCGCATCCTCTTCGTCGGCGCCTCGAACTACTCGCGGGTCATCGACTGGGCTCGCCTCAAGAAGATCGCCGACGAGAACGGAGCGCTCTTCGCCGCCGATATCGCACACTACGCGGGCCTCATCGCGGCGGGCGTCTACCCGTCGCCCGTGGCCCTGGCCGACTTCACGACCACCACCACGCACAAGACCTTGCGGGGCCCGCGCGGAGGCATGGTGATGTGCAAGTCGGCCCACGCCAAGGCGCTGGACTCGAGCGTGTTCCCCGGCGAGCAGGGCGGGCCGCTGATGCACGTCATCGCGGCGAAGGCGGTCTGCTTCGCCGAGGCGCTCAGGCCCGAGTTCAAGCAGTACCAGACCCAGGTGATCGCCAATGCACGGCGCCTCTCCAAATCCCTTTCCGACCGGGGCTTCCGCATCGTCGCCGGCGGCACCGACTGCCACCTGTTCTCGGTGGACCTGCGCCCGAAGAACGCGACGGGCAAGGAAGCCGAGGAGGCGCTCGACAAGGCGGGCATCACCGTCAACAAGAACGCCATCCCCTATGATCCGCAAAAGCCGTTCATCGCCTCCGGCGTGCGCATCGGCACGCCCGCGCTCACGACGCGGGGCATGGGCGAGAGGGAGATGGACGAGGTCGCCTCCCTCATCGACGACGCGCTTAAGGTCCGGACCGACGACGCGGCCCTGAGCCGGGTCAAGCAGGGCGTCACCGCCCTTTGCCGGCGCTTCCCGATATATCCGTCGATCATGGAGAAGCTGCTCACAGCCAAATGATCGCGCAAATACTGATCGCAGACGACAACCCGGACATCACCGGGCTCCTGAGCGACTACCTGTCGGCCAAGGGCAACCGCGTGATCGTCGTCAGCGACGGCTATCAGCTCGCCCAGAAGGCCGGCGAGCACCGGCCGCACCTGATCCTCACCGACATCCAGATGCCGGGCGCCTACGGCTCGTCGGCCTACCAGGTCCTTCAGAAGGACGAGGCCACGAAGCACATCCCCGTGATCTTCATGTCGGCGCACCCGTTCGCCAAGCTCGAGAAGCTTCTGCCCAAGGACCCGAAGACCCGATTCGTACAGAAGCCCGTGGACCTGCAATCGCTCTACGAGCTCATCAAGGAGCTCCTGCCCCTGGGAGGGTATTGCCCGTGAAGATGAACAAGAACTTCGCAAAGGTCGGCGTCATCGGCGGAAGCGGCCTGTACTCCTCCGAGGCGATCAAGAATCCCCGGGAGCTGCGCCTCAAGACGCCTTTCGGCGCCCATTCGGGCCCTATCGTCCTGGGCTCCCTCGAGGGGATTCCCTGCGCGTTTCTCCCCCGCCACGGCAAGGGCCATGTCGTCACTCCGACCGAGATCAATCAGCGCGCCAACATGTGGGCCCTGAAGTCCCTCGGCGTGGAGCGCGTGCTGGCCTTCAGCGCGGTCGGCTCGCTGAAGGAGGAGCTTCCTCCCCGCACCTTCGTGTTCCCCGACCAGCTGGTGGACCGGACCAAGGACCGCATCCAGACCTTCTTCGGGAACGGCCTGGTCGCCCACATCGCGCTGAATCCCCCCTTCGCGCCGGAGCAGAACCGCCTCGTCTTCGATTGCGCCCAGGAGCTCGGCATCAAGTCCGTGTTCGGCGGCACCTACTGCTGCATGGAAGGCCCGGCCTTCTCGACCAAGGCCGAGAGCGAGATGCACCGCTCCTTCGGCTGGTCCTTGATCGGCATGACCGCCGCCACCGAGGCCAAGCTCGCCCGCGAGGCCGAGTTTGTCTATTCGCAGGTCGCGATGGTCACGGACTACGACTGTTGGAAGGAGGGCGAGGAGGTCCACACGGAGATGGTCGTGGCCAACCTGCACGCCAACTCGGCCAACGCGCAGAAGCTCATGCGACTGGCCGTGCCGCGCATGGCCGCGGCTCCGCTCGAACCGGCCTTCTCCGAAGCCCTCAAAGGCGCCCTGTTCACCGCCCCCGAGGCGCGCAGCAAGGCGACGCTCAAGAAGCTCGATCTGCTCGTGAGGAGGTACCTCTGATGGCCAAGAACTCGAAGCGCTCCATCGACCGCCTCATCGAGACCGCCGTGCAGGCGCAGAAGCGCGCCTACTGCCCGTACTCGCGCTATCCCGTCGGCGCGGCCGTGCTCACCGCGAGCGGACGGGTCTTCCCCGGCTGCAACGTGGAGAACGCGAGCTACGGCCTTGCGATGTGCGCCGAGCGCGCCGCGATCTACCACGCGGTCGCCGGCGGCTTCGACTCGATCAAGGCCGTCGCCGTCGTCGGCGCCGCGGCCAAGCCCTGCGGGGCGTGCCGCCAGGTCATGCACGAGTTCAGCGACAAGGACACCGACATCTATCTCGTCGACCTGAACCCGACCACCGGGCGCCGCAGCGTGCTCAAGACGACGGTCTATAAGCTCCTGCCCCTGGCCTTCGACCCGCTTGCCTCCGGCCTGCTGCCCAAGAACCCGCGGAACCTGCTGCGGCGGAAGACCGCGAAAACCAAGAAGAGGAAATGACCATGGACGCTTCTCTCATTAAAGTAGTCGCTGACTGGATGAAAACCGCCGACCTCGCCGAGGTCGTCTACCGCAAAGGCGGCACGGGATTCTCCCTGACCGCCCTTGGAACGGGCGACCATCCGACGCTCTCCGCCCCGCCGATGCCCGCCGGCCGCTTCGCGTCCGTGGCGAGCGACGGAGTCGGCGTCTTCCAGTGGAGCGAGCCGGGCAAGGCGCGCAAGACCGAGGAGGGCGTCGAGATCTCCGCCGGGGACGTCGTCGGGGTGATCGTGACCGGATCTGGCGCGTCCAAGCCCGTCATCTCCGCCCACGCCGGGCGCGTCGCGAAGATCTTCATCGACGCCGGGCAGGCCGTGGAGTACGGCCAGCCGCTGCTCCTGCTCGAGACTAGATGATAAAAGGATTTCCTTCGCGTCCTCTGCGCGCCCCCCGAAGGGTGGGGGAGGCCTAATGTCGAACGCTGCGATCTTATGCACGCAGTGCGGCGCCTCCTCGGCGACGGCGCTCGCTCAGTGCGCGAAGTGCGGCGGCAGGAACACCCGCGTGTGCGGCGGCTGCGGGTTCCAAAACTCGCTCGCCAAGAACTATTGCGACAAGTGCGGAAACCCGATCTCGGAGATCCGGGCCGTCGTGGCGCCCCCGCCCCCGACGTCCGCCCCGGATGCGCCGAAGGACGCGATACCGGCCACGGTCGTCAAGCGCCTCTCCAAGGAGCCGGCCGAAAAGAAGTCCACGCCGCCCCCCGCCGTCCTGCCGCCGGCGAAGCAGAAGGCGTTCGAGCCCGGCGCCCCGAGCGCCCCCCTGGCGAACACGCCCCCGCCGGGCGGGCCGTTGCCCTTCGCGGGCCGCCAGGCCGTCGATCCGTTCGCCGCCTCCTCCGCCTCCAACGATCCCTGGGCCCCCGTCGCTCCCCCGCAAGCCGCGTTCATCGCGAGGCCCTCCCCCTGGATCGGGAGAGCGCGCCGCGCCGTCACCGTCGCCTTCGCCACCTTCGCCGTCCTAGGAGCGCTGGTCGCGGTCTGGCACTGGACTGAGAACAATAAGCCGGAGAACGCCGCCCATCGGGCCGCGGTCCGCTACCTCGAGGATCTTCGGGCGCGAGACTACGCCGAGGCGTACTCCCAGTTTTCCGAGATCGCCCGGAAATACTGCACGCTCGAGGAATTCACGGCTTCCCGCGACACCTCGACGTGGACCTGGTCCGACCTGCGCCTCGAGCACCTCGAGCCGGGCGCCGTGCTCTTTTCCTACAGCCTCAACGTCGAGGGCCAGGCCCCGCGTGTCGACCGCGTCCTGTTCGTCGAAGAGGACCGGAGATGGGTCCGCCCTTACAGCTGGGTGCTGATGCGCAAGGTCGAGGAGGCCTTCGAAAAGAACAACGCGGATATGGGCCTGGTGCTCGCCCAGGCCGCGGCGACCGTCAATCCCCGCGATCCAATGGCCCGAGGCTACCTCTGCGAGGCCGCCTATTACCGCAAATCCCCGCTCGACACCGAGCGGCAGTGCCTGACCGCGATCGAGCTCTCCCGCGTCTATCCCTCGAACCTTTCGCTGAAGAGCCTCTATCACCTGCACGCGATCCTCGCCGACACTTACAAGAACTCCCTGATGAAGCCTGAGCTGGCCCTCGACCAGTTCGCCCAGATGCTGGCCTTCCCGAGCATCTCGCCCGCCGATCAGTGCGAGATCCTGCTCGCTCGCTCCGAGGCGTACCTCGCCCTCAGCCGGCCGGGGGAGGCCCTCGCCGACGCGGACCGCGCCGGGCAGCTGTGCGTCCGCCCCCAGGACCTCTCCTACATCGAGGATATCCGCCGCAAGCTCAACGCGCCCCACCAATGAGGATGATGCCATGTTCAAGAAGATCCTGATCGCCAACCGCTCCGAGATCGCCGTACGCGTGATCCGCGCCGCGCGCGAGCTCGGCGTCAAGACGGTCGCCGTCTATTCCGACGCCGACCGGGAGTCGCGCCACATCGCCATGGCCGACGAGGCCGTCTGCATCGGGCCCGGACCCTCCAAGCTCTCCTACCTCGATCAGGAGGCCGTGCTGTCGGCGGCTAAAAACACCGGCGCCGACGCCATTCATCCCGGCTACGGATTCCTTTCCGAAAACGCCGATTTCTCCGAGCTGTGCGCCAAGCGCGGCATCACCTTTATCGGCCCGCCCCCCTCCGCGAGCCGCAAGCTGGGCTTCAAGAGCGCCGGCAAGGCCGTCGCGCTCGCCGCGAATGTCCCCGTCGTCCCGGGCACCAAGGGAGACATCACGACCGACGTCTCCAAGGAGGTCGCCGAGATCGGCTACCCCGTGCTCATCAAGGCCTCCGCCGGCGGCGGCGGCAAGGGCATGCGGATCGTGCGGACCCCGGAGGAGCTCAAGCCCCAGCTCGAAGCCGCCGCCACCGAGGCGAAGGCCGCCTTCGGCGACGGCTCGGTCTTCATCGAAAAGTTGCTGGAGCGCCCTCGACACGTCGAGATCCAGATTATCGCCGACAACTATGGGAACGTCGTCGCCTTTCCCGAACGCGACTGCACGGTCCAGCGCCGTCACCAAAAGCTCGTCGAGGAGTCCCCGTCTCCCGCCTTGACCCCCGAGAGCCGCCGTGACATGCAGGCGGCCGCCATCCGTCTGGCCAAGGCCGCGGGCTATCAGAACGTCGGCACCGTCGAGTTTCTTTTTCAGGACGGGAAGTTTTACTTCATCGAAGTGAACGCGCGCCTGCAGGTCGAACACCCGGTGACCGAGGCGGTCGCGGGCGTCGACCTGATGGAGCTGATGATCCGCGTCGCCGCCGGCGAAAATCTTCCTTTCGGGCAGGAGCGCGCCAGCGAAATCCGCTGCCACGCCATCGAGCATCGCATCAATGCCGAGGACCCCGACAACAACTTCATGCCCTGCCCGGGGAAGATCGAGTCGATCGAGCTCCCCGGCGGCGCCGGCGTGCGGGTCGACACCCACGTCTACGCGGGCTACACGATCCCCAGCTATTACGACAGCATGATCGCCAAGCTCATCATCTCGGCGAGCGACCGTCCCGCCGCCCTGCGGCGCTCCTTGCGCGCGCTCGGCGAGCTCAAGATCACCGGCGTCAAGACGACCGCCGGGATGCACGCGAAGGTCGTCGCCCATCCCGTCTTCATGAGCGGAGACTTCGACACCCATTTCATCGAGAAGACCGGCCTGCTCGACAAGAAGGAGCCCGCCAATGCCTAGCCACTTCCGCAAGACCATCGCCGCGCAGCTCAAGGACTCCGCCAAGGTGCTCACCGCCGTGGCCAAGCTCTCCCCCGCCATCGACGCGGCCGCCCGGGACCTCCTGCTCTGCTACCGAAACGGCGGCAAGCTTCTGAGTTTCGGCAACGGAGGCTCCTCGTGCGACGCGATCAATTTCGCCGACGAGCTGACCGGGCGCTACCGCCGCAACCGCCCCGGCCTGCCCGCGATCGCCCTCTCGGCCAACCAGAGCGACCTGACCTCGATCGCCAATGATTTCGGCTTCGAGTTCGTCTTCGAGCGCCCCCTGCGGGCGCTCGGCCGGCCCGGCGACGTCGCCGTCGCCATCTCGACCTCGGGCAACTCCAAGAACGTGCTTCGGGCCGCCGCCGCCGCGCGTGAGCTCGGCCTGACGGTCATCGGGCTCACCGGCCGCTCCGGGGGCAAGCTCAAGGATCTCTGCGACCACTGCGTGCGGGTGCCCTCCGACTCCACGGCGCGCATCCAGGAAGCGCACATCGCGGTCATCCAGATCTGGTGCGGCATACTCGAGGACGAGCTTTTTCCGAACGCGCCCCTGGCCCACGGCTGATGCCCTCCACGACCAAGATCCTGCCGCTCAAGAAGCTGGCCACCATGCGCGAGCTGTGGCGCTGGGAAGGCCGGGCGGTCGTCTTCACCAACGGCGTCTTCGACATCCTGCACGCCGGCCACGTGAAGGTGCTGGAGAAGGCCAAGGCGCAGGGCGACCTGCTGATCGTCGGCATCAACTCCGACCGCTCCGCGCGCGCCCTCGACAAAGCTCCCGGGCGGCCGGTCAATCAGTGGCGCGACCGCGCCGAGGTCATCGCCGCGCTCGGCTGCGTCGACGCCGTGGTCAAGTTCGACGAGCCGACCCCCGAGAAGCTCATGGCGCGCCTCAAGCCCGACGTCCAGGTTAAAGGCGGCGACTACAGGCCCTCGGACCTGCCCGAGGCCAAGCACGCCGGCAAGGTCGTCATCGTGGCGCTCAAGAAGGGCTACTCGACGACGGGCCTGATCAAGCGGCTTCAAGGCAAGCGCTAGGCGCGACTCAGAACTGAGCCTGCTTAATCCCCCGGACCGGCGCCGACTGTTGTCAACAACAGTCGGGGCACCTCGCGGGGATAAGCTCGAGTCAATAACTGTTGTTGACAACAGTTTTAGACGGCCGGCTTACGGAAAACGCGAATAACTTTCCACGCCGGAGCTTCCGGTGATCCCCAAGAAAAAGGCCCCCGCCTTTCGGCGAGGGCCCTTTCGCTGAGCGTCGCACCTAAGGCTTGGCGGCTTCCGCGACCGGCTCGCCGCCCTTCTCGGCGAGCAAGGCCTTCGCCCCCTCGATGGCCTTATCCACGTCGGAGCCCCGGTGCTTGGGATGCGCCTCCTTGAACTTCTCGAGGGCCTTGAGGCCCTCCTCGGCCTGGCCCTTGGCGAGCAGATCGACGGCGGCCTCCAGCTCGAGGTCATAGCCCATCTCCCGCTTGACGCGGGCGCTGCGGAAATCGCCCATCAGCCCGGGCTCATTGGGGTCGGCGATGTTCTTCTTGCCCTGCTCCGAGCCGCGCACGGCCGCCACGCCTTGGGCGGTCCGGGCTTTTTTGCGCTGCCCGCCGACGGCCGATTGGGCCAGGGAGTTCTTGAAGTTTTTCAAGAAGTCGCCCCAGCTTGATTTGGCCGGGGCCGCCGCGGGCTTCTCCTCCGCGCGCGCGGGCATGGAGAGCATCGCGGCGAGAACGGCGATGAGAGTCAGCTTCATGTTTTCCTCCTCCTAGATCAGCTTCCCTTGATGAGGCTGTCGACGGCCGGCTTGAATCCCGGGGCGAGCGCCACCGCCTTCTCCCCCATCGCCTTCGCCTTGTCCGTCTTATTGAGGCGCAACGAGGTCTTGACGAGGTTCAGCCAGATGGTCGGGTCGTTGGGCTCCGCATCCGCGGCCTGGGTGAAGCGCCGCTCCGCTTCGGCGTTGTCCCCCTCCAGGAAGGCCACGCTTCCGAGGTTATTGAGCGCCGACGCGTTCGCCGGGTCGAGGGAGAGTACCTTGTTGAACTCGGTCAGCGCCGCCTCGCGGTTGCCGAACTGATACTCGATGATCCCGAGCTGAAGCTGGGCGTCGACGTCCTTGCCGTTGCGCTTGATGTCGGCCTGATACTCCTTTTTGAGGAACTGGTAGCGGTCCTTGGCGAGCACGTTGACCTGGTCGTCATAGCGGCGCTCGAGGGCGGCGGTCTCGGGGAACTTGGGGCTGAAGTCGGTCGGCGGCATCGTGACCGGCTCGTAGGTGCTCCAGGCCTTGTGCAGCGAATACACCTTCACGCGCCCCTTCTCGGCCTCGGTCTTGTACGCGTACGCGGCCTTCGACACCGCGTCGATGAAAGGCTTGCCGATGAAGGTGACCTCGATCGGGACCCACATCGTGCCCTCGTGCTCCACCAGCAGGTCGGCGGGCATGCCCGCCTCGGACGCGTCCTCCGCCTCGGTGTCGAACATCATCGTCATGTGGCCGGGGTAGTCGAGGATGGCCACGCGCACCTCGCTGTCCTTGAGCATCGACGCGTACAGGGAGGTCAGGTCGGAGCACTGCCCGGCCTTGCTGCGCAGCGTCTCCCGCGGGAACTGCGTATAGTCGACCGGGAAGTTGGGGTCGTCGTGCGCGGCCTCGAACGGATTGGCCGGGTTGGCGACGAACTTGATGCCGTACTCGGAGAGAGCGTTCCAGATGCGCATCGCCTTGACGGCCGGCTCGTTGAGCGCGACGGCCTTTCGGTTCTTGAACTCGAGCGTCGAGACGGAGCGCACGAAGTCGCGCACCGGCGGGTCCTTGCGCGTCACGAAGTTCGCGATGCGCTGCGGGTCCTGCCAGGTGATCGCGTTGCGGGAATACAGCCGCAAGGGCTTGGTGATCGACACCGTCTGCTGCTTGCCGCTCTCGAAGTAGGTCATCGTGAACTCGGCCTGGATCGGCGTGTCCTCGCTGACCTCGAGCACCTTGTTGTTGAGCGTGGCGATCAGAGGGATCTCGACGGTCTGCTTGGGGTCGAGCCGCTTGACCTCGGTGTCGAACCCGAAGTCCATGTAGTCCTTGAGCTTGAAGGTCAGCTTCACGTTCTGAAAGGCCACGTTGACGTTGTTGGTCAGCACGGCCGTGCCCATGGGGTTGCGCAGGTACCACTTGTAGTTCGCGGCGAAGATATCGCCGAGCGTGATCGTCGAGATCTCGACGGGCGAGCGGTTGAAGGAGCCGGCGACGAACACGTCGATCGGCCGGCCCGCGGGCCCCACGTCCGACGTCTTCGCCTTGGTGGCGACGCGGTACCAGTATTTCTCGTAGGGGACGACGTCGGAGTCGTCGAACGTCTCCTTCTTCGTCTCCCCCGCCTTCGCCCAGGGCCCGTAAGGGCCGGTCGCGCGCGAAACGACGTAGCCGCCGGTCCACGGATCGGCGACGGGCTCCCACGCGAGCGTGACGATCCCGTCCTTCGTCGAGCTGGAGACCGCGGCCGGCGAGGTGAGCATCGGGTGAAGGTCGTAGCTGACGAGGCGGCTCTTGCCTTTGTCGGCGATCACGAGCTTGTCGCCCTGGACGGAGACGGCGATCGGCTCGAGCAGCTCGCGCTCCTGCTTGCCGCCCGCGAAGAAGTCCGCGAGCCATTGGCCGTCCTTGGTGTGCACGCTGACGCGGCGCAGCTCGGAGTCGAGGGTGTAGAGGTAGTTCTGGCCGTCGAAGGCGATGGAGACGGGCGACTTGAACTCTCCCGGGCCGTCGCCGTCGGCGCCCCACGAGGCGATGTAGGCGCCGGAGGGCTCGCACTTGAACACGCGCTTGAGGCCCTTGTCGACGAAGTAGACGAAGCCGGCGTTGTCCCAGGCGACCGCGACGGGCTCGAGGAGCATGTAGGAGCCCACCTTGGGCCCGAAGCCGAAGAGGAACACGCCCTCGGGGCTGAACGCGTCGATGCGCTGGTTGCCGGTGTCGGCCACGTAGACCACGCCCTCGCCGTTGATCGCGACGCCGTGGGGATTCTTCATGCGCCCCTCACGCTTCTTGGAATCGAAGAAGCCTTGGGCTTCCCCCACGTTGGACTTCCATTTGCCGTCGAGGGCGAACTGCTGGAGGCGGTGGTTGGGGAGATCGGTCACGTACAGGCCCTCGACCTTCGCCGACTTCATCGCGGCCATGCCGCCGACGCCGCGCGTGACCTCGCCGCCCTTGCCCTTCGCCGAACCGAAGCGCTTCTTCTCCTTGCCCTTCTCGTCGATGAGCACGAACTGCATCTCCTTGGGCAGCCAGGCGAACAGGTCGTCCCCGTGCGGCGCGAGGACCGAGGCCGCGTAGGGCCACGCCCGGGAAGGGCCGGACACCGACATCTTCGTGCGCAGGTTCAGCGGCAGCGGCTTGACCTTCAGCTTGTTGGTGAGCTCGACGCGATGGATGCGGTTGTTGCCCGTATCGAGGACGACGAGCACGCCGTCGGGCGTGATCGCGATGCCCTCGGCCTTGCGCATCTGGCCGACGCCCGTGCCCAGAGAGCCGAAGCGGCCCATGATGAAGCCCTCGCCGGACTGCTCGATGACCTTGCCGTTCTTGCCGTCGAGGATGTACAGGAAGCCGTACTGGTCCGCCGTGAAGTCGTTGCCGAGCAACGCGTACTCCTTGACGAACTTGGCGGCGGAGTCGAACTTCTGCATGCGCTCGTTGTTGCGGTCGAGGATGAAGACGTTGTCGGACTGATCGACCGCGATGCGGGTCGGATGGCTCAGCAGGCCCGGCTCCTTGCCGTAGCGCCCGAAGGAGAAGAGAAGGATGCCCTCCTCGGTGAAGACCTGGATGCGGTTGTTGCCGGTGTCGGAGACATAGATGCGTCCGTCGGCGCCGACGGCGACGGACTCGGGATTCTTGAGCTTGCCCGGCTCGGACCCTTTTTCTCCAAAGGCGTAGACGAAGTTCCCGTCGCGGTCGAAGATCTCGACGCGGCTGTTGCCGGTGTCGGCGACGTACACCTTGCCGTTGGGGCCGACGGCGACGCCGCGAGGCGCGCTGAACGCCCCGGGCTGATTGCCCGAGCGGCCGACGGATTTGATGAGCTTGCCGGCCGCGTCGTACAGGAAAAGGGAGTTCTTCTTCTCGTCAACGACGTAGAGGCGATCCGCGGAGGCGGCGGCGGCGACGGGCCGAACCATCTCGTCTCCCCTGATGGGCTCGAGGAAGCGGATCGTGTCGTAGGCCCGACTGGGAACGGCCAGCAGCAGCGCGAGGGGGAGGAGCTTCATGCGGTTCATGCTTTCACGGCCTCCTTAATGAGCTTGTTGACGAGGGCGGGGTTCGCCTTGCCCTTGGAGAGCTTCATGACGCCGCCGACGATCGAGCCGATGGCGGCGTCCTTGCCTCCCTTCAAATCGGCGGCGGCCTTGGGATTGGCCGCGAGCGCCTGCTTGACCCACTCCATGATCTGCTTGTCGTCGGAGACCTGCGTCAATCCGAGGTCGTCGACGAGCGCCTTCGGCCCCTTGCCGGTCTCCCACATCTTGGCGAAAACGTCCTTGGCTCCTTTGGAGGAGAGGGTCCCTCCGGCGATGAGTCCGGCGAGTTCTCCCAGGTGCGCGGCGGCGACGGGCGACTCCGCGGCGGACTTGCCCTCGGCGTTGAGGCGTCCCAGCATTTCAGTGGTCAAAAGATTGGACACGGTTTTGGCGGACCCGGGAGGAGCGGCCGCGACGGCTTCCTCGAAATACTCGGAGAGAGCCTTATCGCCCGTCAGAACCTCGGCGTCGTAGGAGGATAGCCCCAATTCCGACGTAAGTCGAGCCCTTTTTTTCGCCGGAAGCTCCGGCAATTCGGCCCGGAGCTTGGCGACCCATGCCGGGTCCGCGACGAGGGGCACGAGGTCGGGATCGGGGAAATAGCGGTAGTCGTGCGCGTCCTCCTTCGTGCGCATCGAGCGCCCCGCCTGCAGGGCCGCGTCCCACAGGCGCGTCTCCTGGACGATCTTGCCGCCGTTTTCGAGGACCGCGATCTGCCGGTCGCGCTCCGCCTCGATGGCGTCCTTGACGTTCTTGAACGAGTTGAGATTCTTCGTTTCCGTCCGGGTCCCGAATTCCTTCTGGCCGACGGGCCGAACCGAGACGTTCGCGTCGCAGCGCATCTCCCCCTTCTCCATATCGCAGCGGGAGGCCCCGGTGAACTGGATCACCTCCTTGAGCGCGGTGAGGTAGGCGTAGGCCTCCTCGGAGGTGCGCAGGTCGGGCTCGCTGACGATCTCGATGAGGGGCACGCCCGCGCGGTTGAGGTCCACGAGAGAGCCGTCGAGCTTGGACCCGGCGAGCTCGTGCACGAGCTTCCCGGCGTCCTCCTCCATGTGGATGCGCGTGATGCCGATCGACTTCTCCTTGCCGTCGGCCTTGATCAGCAGCTTGCCGTGCTGGGAGAAGGGCTGGTCGTATTGGGATATCTGGTAGGCCTTGGGCAGGTCGGGATAGAAGTAGTTCTTTCGGGCGAACATCGAGCGAGGCGCGAGCTCGCACTCGAGGGCCATAGCGGCCTGGAACGCCAGCTCGACGGCGCGCCGGTTGAGCACCGGAAGCACGCCGGGCTGGGCCGTGCACAGCGGGCAGACGCGGCTGTTCGGCGCTTGGCCGAAGCCGTCGGTGCCGCAGCCGCAGAAAAGCTTGGTCCTGGTGGCCAGCTGGCAGTGGACCTCCAGGCCGATGATCAGCTCGTATTGTTTCACGCGTTGTCCATTGTGATTGAAATAAAGCGAATTCGCCAGCCCGAATCGGCCGCGAGGCCTGGGACTATGGTCACGCCTTCCTCAAATAGCGGGCGATGAGCCTGAGGTCGCTCGGATATGAAAGAAATCTCGCCGCGGAGCGGCGAAGCACCCACTTCGTCTTCATGATCTCGACCGCGTCCGGCTTGCCGGTGCGCTCCACCGGCTCCATCCGGTACCAGCGCACCTTCTTGGCCACCGGCCGTCCGTTGCGGTTGAACCGGTAACGGACCAAGGCGAGCGGGCCGGTCTTGCGGCAGCGCCAGCCCGTCTCCTCCTCGACTTCCCGCAAGGCCGCCGCGAGAGGCGTCTCGTTTTTTTCCAAATGGCCTTTCGGGAAGGTCCAGACGACCGCGCCTTGGAGGTTGGTCACCTTGACGAGAAGCACCTTGCCGTTCTTCTCGACGATCCCGCCCGCGGCGTATTCCTTGGCTTCCTTCATCCCTTGAGCGCCGCGAACGGCTTGAGGGCCTCGTACGCCTTCGCCGCGGAGAGAAGCTTCTTTTCCTGGAAAGCGTCGCTGATGAGCTGAAGGCCTATAGGGAGACCGGACTTCGATAGCCCGCAGGGGATCGAGACGCTCGCGTTCCCCGCCATGTTGGAGGGGATGGTGAACACGTCCGACAGGTACATCGCGATCGGGTCGCTCGTCTTCTCGCCGAAGCGGAAGGGCGGGGCGGGCGTGGTGGGCGCGGCGATGAGGTCCACCTGCTTGAACGCCTCCTTGAAATCATTGGCCATCAGCGTGCGCACGCGCTGGGCCTTGGCGTAATAGGCGTCGTAGTAGCCCGACGACAGCGCGTAGGTGCCGAGCATGATGCGGCGCTTGACCTCGGCGCCGAAGCCGGCGCCGCGCGTCATCTCATAGACCTCGGTGAGGCTCGAGGCCCCCTTGTCGACGAAGCCGTAGCGGATGCCGTCGAAGCGGGCCAGGTTCGAGGAGGCCTCGGACGGGGCGATGATGTAGTAGGCCGCGACCGCGTACTTCGTGTGCGGAAGGCTCACCGGCTTGATCTCCGCGCCGAGGGACTGAAGCGCCGCGACCGCGTCGCGCACGGATCTCTCGATCTCGGGATCGAGCCCTTCGATGAAGTATTCCCTGGGCAAGCCGATGCGCAGGCCCTTGAGGTCTTGAGGGGCGGCCGACGGCGACCCCGGAGGATTCGTCGACGAGGTGCTGTCCTTCGGGTCGTGCCCCCCGATGACGGACAGCGCGAGCTCCGCGTCCCCGACCGTGCGCGTGAACGGCCCGATCTGGTCGAGCGAGGAGGCGAAGGCCACGAGGCCGTAGCGCGAGACCAGGCCGTAGGTCGGCTTGAGGCCGACGACGCCGCAGAACGCGGCGGGCTGACGGATCGAGCCGCCGGTGTCGGAGCCGAGCGAGAACGCGCACATGCGCGCCGCCGCCGCCGCCGCCGAGCCGCCCGAGGAGCCGCCGGGCACGCGCGCCGGGTCCCAGGGGTTCGTCGTCTTCTGGAACGCGGAGTTCTCCGTCGAGGAGCCCATCGCGAACTCGTCGAGATTTGTCTTGCCGATGATCAGCGCATCGGCCCGCTCCAGGCGTTCGGTCACCGTCGCGTCGTACGCCGCGATGTGCCCCTTCAGGATTTTGGAGCCACAGGTGGTCTCCACACCCTTGAGCTGAATGTTGTCTTTCAGGGCCACCGGCACGCCGGCCAGGGCCCCTAAGGCCCCTCCCTTCTGTCGTTTTAGATCAAGGGCACGCGCCCGCTCGAGCGCGCGGTCCTTCGTCACCGCGAGAAACGCCTTGATCGTGCCGTCGAGCTTGGCGATGCGCTCGAAATGCGCGGAAGCGACGGCCTCGGCCGTGACCTCCCCGCCGCGAACGGCGTCGGCGATCTGGGCGGCGGTCTTTTCAGTGATATCCATTTATCGGTCGATGAAGAGAGGCTCTTCCTCGCCGCTGTGACGGAGTTCCGGCGGCTCCCGGCGCGGGCGCCGCGCCGGCGCCGCGTCCTTGGACTCCGGCTTGGCCGGAAGGTCGTCGAGATCGGCCTCGGGGGCCCGCACCCGGCGAGGAGGGGCGTCCTTCCCCTCCTTCTCGACGCTCACGCCGGGCCCGTCGTCGCCGAACGACGGCGCGTCGCGGTCGCGCGCGGGCGCCCGGCGCGGCGGGGACGCCGCCTCGGGAGCGCGAGCCTCCGGCTCCTCGGCCGCCTCGGCCTCCGGCTCCCCATCGGCCTCGATGGCGCTGATGGCCGCGGTGATCTTGGCGCGGCGCTGGGGGTCGAGCTCGAGCGCCTTTCTTAAATCCGCGACGGCTCCGGCCTTGTCGCCCACGAGCGCGCGCGCCTGGCCCCGGTTGGAGTAGGCGAGGCCCTTGCGCGGGTTCAGCGCGATCACCTTGGTCAGATCGGCGATGGCGCCGCGGTAGTCGCCGAGGAGGAAGCGCACGTTGGAGCGCAGGTAGAACGAGTCCTCGTGATCCTCGTTGGCCTCGACGAACGCGGTGAATTCCCCCTCCGCGCCGCGATAGTCCTTGAGCTCGCGCAGGGCCTTGCCGCGGTAGTAGCGCGCCCACGCGAACTTCGGATTGAGCTCGAGGATGGAGCCGAAGTCCTCGGCCGCCCCGCGATAGTCGCGCAGCCGCTCCTTGGCCGAGCCGCGCATGAGCAAAGCCGCCGCCGAGCCCGGATCTCGCTTGAGCGCCGTATTGAGCGCCGCGATCGCCTCGCGCGGCTTGCCGAGAGCGGAGAGCGTGCTGCCCTCGCCGAGCGGGCCCTCGATCGAGCGGGCGTCCTCCGCGGAAGACGCGCGGAAGTCGGCCAGCGCGCCGTCGTAATCCTTGAGCACGAGCCGGGCCTTGCCGCGGGCGGCGAAGGAAAACGCGTCGTTGGGCCTGAGCTTGGCCGCGACCTTGGCGTCCTCGGCGGCCCCGGCCAGGTCGCCCAGCGTCCAACGGCAGGAGGCGCGAAAGCCCGACGCCGTCTTCCACCCCGGGAACTCCTCGAGCGCCGCGTCGAAGCCCGCGGAGGCCGCGGCGAGATCGAGCTTGTGATAAAGCCGGTTCGCCGCCGCGAGGTCGCGCTTGGCCTGCGCTCCGGGGGCGGCCGCAGCGCGGCCAACGGACGGGGCGCAGACAGACAGCGCAATCGACAGCGCCAACGGAAAATTCTTGATCACTCTATCACCCTCTTCACCTTGAAATAGGGGCCGTCGCGCTCGGGCGCGTTCGCGAGAAAAGCTTCGGTGTCCTCAAACGGCATCAGCGAGTCGTCGCGCATCACGTTCACGGCGCCGAGGACCGAGGTCGTGGGCGCGACCTCGCTCGTGTCGACGGCGGCGAGCTCGGACATCGAATCGACGATCTTCGTCAACTGACCGCCGTACAGCTCGGCCTCGGCCTCGGTCAGGCGCAGGCGCGCGAGCTTGGCGATCTTCTTCACCTCATCAAGCGAGACGCTCATCTCAGGCGGGCTCCAGGGGCGCGTAGCGTGTGAGGAGCTTCGCGACTCGCCCATCATCAAATCGCACGGTCACCTTCATCGTGTCGCCGGCGCCGGAGATCTCGGCGACGATCCCGCGGCCGAACTGCGGATGCTTCACGCGCTGGCCGTTCTTGAAGCCGGTCGCGCGGGCGGACGGCGCCGCTCCCGCCGGGCGGACGAAGGCGGGCGCCGCGCCGGGCGAGGACTCGCGAGCGGCCGAGCCGAACAATTTCGCCTCGATGATGAAGCGGGAGGGCAGGCTCGCGTAGACCTGGCCGAAGAGGCGGCGCGTGGCGGCGTAGGTCATGTACAGCCGCTCGCGGGCGCGGGTGATGCCGACGTAGCACAGCCGCCGCTCTTCCTCGAGGTCCTCCGGGGTCGCGTTGCCGCCGCCTATCGGGAACAGGCCCTCCTCGAGGCCGGTCAGGAACACGACGGGGTACTCGAGGCCCTTGGCGAGATGGATCGTCATCAAGGTCACCGCGGGGGTGTTCTCGTCGTAGTCGTCGAGGCCGGTCTGCAGGGCGACCTCCTCGAGGTAGGTCGCCAGGCTGCTCACGCGCCCGGCCTGCTTCTCCTTGTCGTCGTACTCCTTGACGGCGTTGAGCAGCTCCTGAAGGTTGGCCAGGCGCCCCGCGGCCTCGGGGTCATGCTCCATCTCGGACTCGATCCAGGCCCAGTAGCCGGTCTGCTCGAAGATGAGGGCCATGGCGCCGCCGGCGGGCAAGGTCTCGGTGGTCTCGCGCAGCTTGTCGAGCGTCTGGGTGAAGTCGCTGAAGGCGGAATGGGCCTTGGAGCCGAGCCCGTCGATCTGGCCATGCGCCCAGAAGGCGTCCCACAGGGAGAGGTTGTGCGCGGCCGCGTAGTTCTCGGCGAGCTCGAGGCTCTTGGCGCCAAGGCCGCGCGGCGGGCAGTTGATGACGCGGTCGAGGGACACCGAGTCGCGCTTGTTAACGACGATGCGCGCGTAGGCCATCGCGTCCTTGATCTCCTTGCGCTCGTAGAAGCGCATGGCGCCGACGATCTTGTAGGGCATGCGCGCGCGGCGCATGGCCTCCTCGAAGGAGCGGGACTGGGCGTTCGTGCGGTAGAACACCGCCGCGTCTTTCAGGGAGCGGCCCGCCTGCACCTCGTCCTGGATGCGGCGCACGACCCAGGTCGCCTCCTCGTACTCGTTGGGCAGCTCCTGCACGCGGACCTCGTCGCCGGGAGGCGCCTGCGTCCAGAGCTTCTTGGACTTGCGCGTCTTGTTGTGGTGGATCACCAAGGCCGCGGCGTCGAGGATACGCGCCGTCGACCGGTAGTTCTGCTCCAAGGTCACGACCATGGTGTTGGGGAAATCGCGCTCGAACTCGAGGATGTTGCGGATGTTGGCGCCGCGCCAGGAGTAGATCGACTGGTCGTCGTCGCCGACGACGCAGACGTTCTTATGCTTCGCCGCGAGGGTTTTCGTGAGGATGTATTGGGCGTGGTTCGTGTCCTGGTACTCGTCGACGAGGAGGTGCGTGAAGTGCTCCTGCCACTTTTCCCTGACCTTCGGATGGTCCCGCAAGAGCTGGCAGGTCTTCAAAAGCAGGTCTCCGAAGTCGAGCGCCCCCGCCTTGTTCAGCTTGTTCTCATAGACCTTGTAGATCTTCGCCGCCGTCTGCCGGCTTTGATCGATCGACGCCATCGCGTGGATCTCATACGACCCCGCGTCGAGCAGGTCGTCCTTGGCGCGCGAGATGATGTTGACGAACAGGCCGGCCTTGGACTTCTGGTCGTCGATACCGAGCTCCTTCATCGCCTCGTTGACGAGCTTCTTCTGGTCGCTCTGATCGTAGATCGTGAAGTGGCGCGGCAGGCCCAGCTCCTGATGATGCATGCGCACGAGCTTGGCGCAGAAGGAGTGGAAGGTGAAGGCCCAGACGAGGGCGCCCTTGCCGGGTGCGAGCTCCTCGAGACGCTTGCGCATCTCGCCGGCCGCCTTGTTCGTGAAGGTCACGGCGAGTATGCGATCTGGGGCTACGCCCGTCTCGATGAGGCGCGCGATGCGGTAGGTGATGACCCGGGTCTTGCCCGTGCCCGCGCCGGCGAGCACGAGCAAGGCGCCGTCCAGGTGCGTCGCCCCGGCCCGTTGCTCGGGGTTCAGCTTTTCGAGATCGACGCCCATGAGGGTCAGCGCGAGCCGACGGCCTCCCGCTTCGGGGCGTACAGCAGGTTGCAGTAGTCCTTGACCATGCGATCGGCGCCGTACTCCGAGGCGACGGAGCGGATAGACTCCTTCATGACCTTGACCCAGCCGCGGGGGATGCCGTGCTCGTCGCGGTCGTAGTACAGGGGCACGATCTTCTCCTCGAGCGTGCGGTAGATGTCGTCGGCGTCGGCCTTGTCGGCCTCGGGCCCGGCTCCGCGGCCGCCGGCCTGGCCGATGGGCCAGCCGTTGCCGCCGTTGAAGCCTTCCTCCCACCAGCCGTCGAGCACGGAGAAGTTGGGCACGCCGTTGGCGCCGGCCTTCTCGCCGGAGGTGCCGCAGGCCTCGAGGGGCGCCAACGGGTTGTTGAGCCACATGTCGACGCCCTGCACCAGGTAGCGGGCGACGTGCATGTCATAGTCCTCGATGAAGGCGATGCGGCCGCCGAACTCGGGGTTCTTGGCCAGCTGATAGACCTGCTGGATCAAGGCCTTGCCGCCGTCGTCTGCGGGGTGGGCCTTGCCCGCGAACACGAGCTGGACGGGGCGCCACGGGTCGAACAGCATCTTCTTGAGGCGCGGCAGGTCGCTGAGGATCAAGGTCGCGCGCTTATAGCTCGCGAAGCGCCGGGCGAAGCCGATGACGAGCGCGGGATGGTCGAGCAGCGCGCCGCTGGCCAGGACCTGGGCCGGGTCGTGCTTCTCCTTCATCCAGCGGGCGCGGGCGCGGGCGCGCGCCAGCTGCAGGAGCGCGCTCTTGTTGCGGTTGTGCTGGAGCCAGAGGACCTCGTCGGGGATCGACGCGACCTTGGACCACACCGCTTGATCGTCCTGGCGCACGCGCCAGTCGGCCCCGAGGTAGCGGTCGTACACCTCGCCGAGCTCCTGGTTGACCCAGGTCGGCAGGTGGACTCCGTTGGTGACGTGAGCGATCGGGATCTCGTTCTCGGGCAAGGAGGGCCACAGGCACTTCCACATCTCGCGGGAGACCTGGCCGTGGCGGCGGCTGACCGCGTTGCGGCGGGAGGCGATCTTCAGCGACAGCGCCGTCATGTTCCAGCCGGTGTGGCCGGGCACGCGCGCGAAATCCATGAAGCGCTCGCGGTCCACGCCGAGCTGAGGCCAATAGGACGAGAAGTACTCCGCGATCATCTCCTCGGCGAACACGTCGTGGCCGGCCTCGACGGGGGTGTGGGTCGTGAACACGGCGTTCTCCCCGACACTATTAAGCGCCGCATCAAGCGGCGTTCCGCCGGCGACCTTCTCTCGCGCGAGCTCGAGGAACAAGAAGGACGAGTGGCCCTCGTTGGCGTGGAACACCGCGGGGTGCACGCCGAGCGCGCGCAGCACGCGCACGCCGCCGATGCCGAGGATGATCTCCTGGCGCAGGCGCATGGTCCGGTCGCCGCCGTACAGGCGTCCGGAGATCTCGCGGTCGAGCGGCGAGTTGCCGTCGACGTTGGTGTCCATCAGGAACAGGGGCACGCGGCCGACCTGCACCTTCCACACGGCGACCTTGATGGTTCCGCGGCCAAGGGGAATATCGAGCAGCATGCGGCCGCCCGAGGGGCCGAACACGGGCCGGACCGGGGAGACGTCCCAATTGACGGACTCGTAGACGTTCTGCTGCCAGCCGTCGGAGGATATCTTCTGGACGACGTAGCCCTCGGGGTACATGAAGCCGACGCCGACGAGGGGCACGCCCAGGTCCGAGGCGGACTTGCAGTGATCGCCGGCGAGGATGCCGAGGCCGCCGGAGTAGATCTTGAGCGAGTTGTGGACGCCGAACTCGGCGGAGAAGTAGCCGATGTTCTTGCCCTTCATGTCGGGGTGGTTCTTGGCGAACCAGGTCTGGTCCGTCGTCATGTAGAGATCGAAGGCGGCGATGACCGCGTCGAGGCGGGAAAGGAACGCGGGATCGGCCGCCAGGTGCTCTAGGCGGCCCGGAGGGACGTTGCGCATCAGGGAAACGGGGTTATGGTGCGTCTCGGCCCACAAGGTGAGGTCGATCTCCTTGAAGAGGGCGCGGGCTTCGGGGTGCCAGCTCCACCAGAGGTTGTACGCCAGATCCTTGAGGCGGGCGAGGCGAGGCGGGAGCTGCCAGTCGTTATACGAGTCGGTGATTACCATAAGAGTGATTCTACCTATTATGGATAGGGCGTCCAAGGGGCCTTGACGGCGGGGGCGGGGAGGACTATCCTGTCGTCGTGCGCGCCCTCGCCTTGGCCGTGATTCTTGCCGTTCCCGCTTCCGCCCAGGAGGAGGAGGCCGGCCTGGCCGCCCAACAGGCCCGGGAGCAGATCGAGGCCCTGCCGGTGGAGGCGCGCGTCGAGCTCAAGAAGATGTTCCGCCGCTACAGGGACGCGGTCGCGCGCAAGCTCGAGGGCGGCTGGCGCCCGCGAGTGCTCAGCGAGGCCGTCATCGAGGATGTCGACGAGCCCTTTCAGCCTGCGCGGCTCGTCGAGGGCATGATCGATCTGCGGAAAAAGGAGATCGCCGAGCTCCAGGAATCCCTCAACGCGCGAAAAGAAGGCGATTACCGCATGGAAAAGCGGCTGAACGCCGCTCTGGCGGCCAAGCGCGAGGCGCTCGACACCTTGATCTCGATGAACAGGCGCGAGAAAGGGCTGTGCCGGGACTGGTCGGACCTGATATGGTCGGAATTCACGGCCATGGAGCTCGAGCACTGGGGCGCGCGCGACGAGCGCCGGGCGACGAGGCCCTACCACACCGCCGCCGTCGCCTGCTCCCCGGCGGAATCGCCCACGGTGTGCCTGGCCTTCGACCCCTGGGAGGACGGCCGCCCCAACGTCTATGCCTACCGGTCCTGGGACGAGTCCACCCCCGGCGGCCGCTTCCCGGCCGTGTACCTTATCCACGGCCTGCCGGACCGGGTCGGGAAAGCCCCGTGAGCGCGACCGCACTCCCGCTTCTCGCCCGCCTCGGCGAGGCGGCCAGCTACCCGGCCGGCGTACGCGGCTACGAGACCGATCCGTGGAGCTACATGCGCCGCAAGCTGGACGACTGCGGGGGGCCCCTGCGCGACTACAAGCGCTCCCTGTACGAACAGGCCGCCGCCCGCCTGCTCGAGGATCTCCGGGAGCCCTTCCTCAAGCCCGGCGCGCTGATGGATCACAAGGAAACCTTCGAGAAGCTCCTCACCCCGGACGTGTTCGCCGACCTGTCCTTCCACCTCGACCCGGGCGGCGATCCGGCGGCGCGGCGCGAGGCCGTCAAGGACCTCCTCACCGGCGGAAAGGTCAAGACCCTCTTCGACACCGAGACGCTGCCGCCCGAGCGCCGGGGCAAGCCCTGGCAGACCATGGTCGCCGACGCCGCGGGCCGCCTGGAACTCGACCGCCTCAAGGCCATGCTCGACCGCGCCCCCCGGAACGAACGCCGTCGCGCCTACATCGTGCGCCGCGCGCGGCGAAACTTCGCGGAGTTCATGACCGTGACCCGGAGCGAGACGGGCATGCGCGAGGAGATCACCCTGTTCGTCCTCACCCGCGTCGAGGCCGCGGTCGCGGCCCTTCTGCGTTTCCTGAACGCCTAGGCCGGCTGCTCGTCGACCGCGTAGGGCGAGCGGGCGCCGCAGATCAGGGCGTCGACGAGGCCCGACGCCGCCATCATGCCCATCTTCCTGCGCGTCTCGAGGGTGGCCGAGGCCAGGTGAGGCGCCAGGACGGCGTTCTTGCAGGAAGCGAGCCCGGGCGCCATCTTCGGCTCCCATTCGTACACGTCCAGGCCCGCGCCCCGGATCCGGTCCGACTTGAGCGCGCGCACCAGCGCCTTCTCGTCGACGATCGGGCCGCGGGCCGCGTTGATCAGGCACGCAGACCTCTTCATCAGGCCGAAGGCGCGGTCGTCGAGCAGGTGGCGCGTGCCCTCGTCGAGCACGGTGTGGACCGAGACGTAGTCGGACTCGCGCAGGAGCTCGTCGAGCGGCACGAACTTCGCGTTCAGCGCCGTCTCGGCCTCGGGCGCCGCCCGGCGCGTGTCGTAGTAGAGCACCCTCATGGAGAAGCCCCCCGCGCGCTTGGCCACGGCCTGGCCGATGCGACCGAAGCCGATGATCCCGAGCGTCTGGCCGAACACGTCGGTGCCGAGCAGCATCAGCGGGTCCCAGCCCTTGTACCGGCCGCCGCGCATGTACGCGTCGCCCTCGACGACGCGGCGCGCCGCCGCCATCAGCAGGGCCCAGGTGAAGTCCGCGGTGGACTCGGTCAGCACGCCGGGGGTGTTGGTGACGGACACGCCGCGCGCTTTGCACGCGGGCACGTCGATATGGTCGTAGCCGACGGAGAAAGTCGAGACCGCCTTCAGCCCCGGCCCGGCGGCGAGCAGCTCGGAGTCGATCCTGTCGGTGAGCAGGCACAGGAGGCCGTCCTTGTCCTTGACGCTCTTGAGCAGCCGCTTGCGCGGGATCGCGGTCCCCTTGTCGTAGTGCTCGAGCTCGAAATGCTTCTTCAGAAGGTCGAGGCACTCCTGGGGGACGCGGCGCGTGACGAGGACCTTAGGCTTGCTCATGCCGCCGATTATAGCAGAAGTGCTAAAATCGTCTTGTGACACTCCGGATCGGAGACCTCCTTCTTCCGTCGAAGATCATCCAGTCCCCCCTCGCCGCCTGCTCCGACCTGCCTTTCCGGCTGATCGGGCGCGAGAAGGGGCTCGGGTTCTGCTACCTGGAGATGATCTCCGCGCAGTCGCTGACGCGCGAGAACGCCAAGACCCGCCGCATGCTCAACACCTCGCCCGAGGACAAGCCGCTGGGCGCGCAGTTGCTCGGCTGCGACCCCGGCATGATGGCCGAGGCGGCGCGCATCCTCGAGGAGATGGGCTTCGACCTCATCGACATGAACCTCGGCTGCCCGGTCAAGAAGGTCGTCGGCAACGGCGAGGGCTCGGCGCTGCTGACGAATCCCGCGGTCGCCGAAAAGGTCTTCCGCGCGGTCCGCGCGGCGGTGAAGATCCCGGTCACGATGAAGACCCGCAAGGGCTTTAAGGACCCGTCGGGCGACGAGGCCGTCGAGCTCGCCAAGCGCGCCGAGGGCGCCGGGCTGTGCGCCGTCACGATCCACGGCCGCACCCAGGCGCAGGGCTACGCCGGCAAGTCGGACTGGGAGGCCATCGGCAAGGTGAAGAGGGCGGTGAACATCCCCGTCATCGGCAACGGCGACGTGCTGACCCCCGACGACGCCCGGCGCCTGCTCGAGGTCTCCGGCTGCGACGGCATCATGATCGGCCGGGGCGGCCTGGGCAATCCCTGGATCTACAAGAACCTCGACGATGCGATGAACGGCCGCCGCGACGCGGCCTACGTCCCCACGGTGCCGGAGCGGAAGGCGACCTTGCTCAAGCATCTCTCCCTCGAGCGCCGGCTCCTCGGCGACCGCCAAGCCGCGCTGAACATGCGCCGCATCACCGTCTGGTACACCCAGGGCCTTCCCCACAACAAGATCATGCGCGTCGGCGTCTGCTCGACGATGGACTGCGACGAGATCGCCCGCCTGATCTCGGAGTTCTTCGACGCCCTCCCCGCCGACGCCCCGCCGCCATCCGTGCCGATCCTGCTCGCCGAATAGGGGCCTGCCCCCGACAACGCAACAACGGGAGGTCTGACCCCGGCTACAAGTTCGGGGCGGCGGCGAAGAGCTTTTCGGGGGTGACGCCCGCCTTATAGCGGGTCTCGAGCCAGACGCGGCGGGCGATGTAGGCGAGCGGGCCGATCGAATGGACGTGGCGGGCGGCGGGGCGGATGCGCTCGGGCAGCAGCGCGATGCGTCCGCGCGCGGCCAGGCGGCGGGAGAACTCCAGGTCTTCGAGGACGGGGAACGCGGGGAAGCCGCCGACGGCCTTGTAGATCTCCGGCGTCGTGCACAGCCCGTGATCGGAGGAGGCAAGGCCCGAGCGCACGCGCGCGTTGGACCACATCGACAGCAAGGAGAGCCCCGCGCCCGCGCCGTAGGAAACCGAAAAGGCGGTGGCGGCAAGGCCCCCCGTCGGCGTGGCGAGCCAGAAATGCTCGAGGGCTTGTTGCCAATTCCCCGGCGGCTGGGCGTCGGCGCGCAGGAAGAAGAGCAGGTCACCTGTCGCCTTCTCCGCGCCCGCGTGCCACTGCGCCCCGCGGTTGGGCTTGCCCTGCTCCAGCACCTCGTCGGCCCATTCCCGCGCGGCCTCGACCGTGCCGTCGTCGGAGCCGCCGTCGACGACGATCACCTCCATGGGGCTCGTGTGGGAGATCTGCCGCAGGCGCTTGAGCGAGGAGCCGATCTGCGGCCCCTCATTGTACGCCGCGATGATGACGGAGAACTTCACTGGGCGTCCAGCGGGCGGAAGGCCAGCCCGGTCGCGATCTTGGGGAAGAAGTAGGTGGATTTCTGGGGAAGCAGTCCGACGGCCTTGGCCGCGCGCCGCACCTGCGCGACCGAGAAGGGCTTGACGAGCACGGCCGCTCCGCGCGAGGCCTTCGCCTTCCTCGCGGCGAGCGCGGCGTCGGGCGTGTAGCTCATCTCGTCGGGACGGATCTGCGAGAGCAGGTTCGCGCCCAGCCATTCGACGGCGAGGCCGCTGCGGCAGCCGTTAGGCTTGGGCTCGCCGAAGTAAAAGCCGCTCTCGATGAGGCCGAACGCGTAAGGGTTCCGGGAGCGCTCAACGAGCTTGAGCAGCTCGGCCAGACCCCGCGCCTTCTTAAGAGAAGCGAATCCGGCCGCGCGCTTGAGCAGGCTTTTCTGGGCGATGCGATGCGTGGGAAGCACGACGAGCCCGGAGTCCTCGTCGGGAACGAGGTAGGTGAGGACGGCGTCGGTGCCCGGCCCCTTCGTCTTGGCGTGATGGTCGCGGCTCACCGAGTAGCGATGGTGGCCGTCGGCGATCAAAATAGAACGGGGGGAGAGCGCCTTGCGGATCGCGGCGACAAGTTTTGGTTCGTCGACGACCCAGACCTTATAATCAACGGCGGCGTGCGACTTCCCCGCCGCGTCCGGGCGCCCTTTCATCCCGGCCCGGATCGCTTTACGGGCCGCGCCGGACGGATCCGCGAAGACGCCGAAGATCGGGGAGATGTTGACGCCGACGGCGTCGAGCATCTTCAGGCGATCCACCTTGGGTTTAGCCAAGGTTCGTTCGTGGGGAATAATAGACTGAGCGGCCTTGGGGGTCGCGCCGAGGGCGGAGAGGATTCCGCGACGAGTAAATTTTTTGCCGTTCAAAACATAGCGCTCTTCGATAGCATAGAACGCGGCCTTCGGGTCCCGAGAGAGAGTCCCGTCCACGGTCCATTTACGCCACAAAGCCGCCGCTCTTCCGTATTTCGCGGGCGGCTCCCCCTGAGGCAGTTCCAAATGGATCGCATTGACGGTCCGCCGCCGCAACGCGGCGGCGAGCTCCGGCCCTATCACATCATAAGGAGGACACAGCGCGGAGCTCAGGGAAGGGACGGTATAACGAACCCCCCGAAAAGGTCGGACATCAGCCATAAATCATCATCCCGTTTACAGGCTCTCATTGTCAAGCCGCTCCGAGGACGGTAGAATGGAAGTTCCCATGCGCGTCCTCGTCTACGGCGGCACATTCGATCCACCCCATCGCGGCCACGCGTTGTTGCTTCAGGCCGCGATAAGCAAGATCCGTCCCGACAAGGTGTTGATCGTTCCTGCCTACAGGGCTCCTTTGAAGGACGCGCCGCAGGCAAGCTCCAAGGATCGTCTCACCATGGCCCGTCTGGGTATTCTCGATCCGTTGCCGTTGAAATACCGAAAACCCTGTCGTATCGACGCACGCGAAGCGCGCGCTCGCCGCCGGGTCTTTACAGTGGAGACCCTCGGCACGCTCCAAGGCGAACTGCATTTCCTGTGCGGCCAGGACTCCGCCGTTTCCTTTCCTCAGTGGAGAAATCCTTCCCGCCTGAAGAAGCTCGCTACCTGGTGGTACGGCGCCCGTCCCGGCGCGAGCGCCCTCCCCCCCGCTCATTTCCGCCGCATCCCGGGACGGTTCCCCGCCATCTCCTCGTCGAAACTCCGTTCGGACCTGGCCCTCGGCCGCGACTGCACCAACGATTTGCACCCGGACGTCGCGGCCTACATAGATCAACATCGCTTGTACGGCAAAAGGATGGTGACTCGACTCAGCACGACCCTCTCTGCAAGTCGCTACGCCCACACGCTCAACGTGGCCTCCTTGGCCGAGGCCCTCGCGCGGCGCTGGGGGGCGGATCCCGCCAAGGCGCTGCTCGCGGGACTTCTGCATGACGCCGGACGGCGCTTTCGTCCGCATGAATTGGCGCGCTACGCGCGCCGACGGCGGTTGGCGGTCCCGGAACGGGCCATTATTCTCGATCTAGATCCGATGCTTCTTCACGCTTATGCCTCCGCCGACATTGCGCGGCGCGAATTCGGCGTGCGCGACCCCGAGGTTTTGAATGCCATCCGCCGCCACACCCTTGGCGACCGCCGCATGAGCCTTCTCGACAAGATCTTGTACGTAGCCGACGCATGCGCTCTCGACCGCTCGCACGAGACCTCGGCCGCCACGCGCGACCTGGCCTTCGTCGACCTCGACGCGGCCCTCAAGCGCTGCGTTTCGGACAAACTGATCCACGCCGTCTCGCGCGAAGCATGGCTCCACCCGCTCACCGTCCACCTATGGAATTCCCTCGCGCCGCGCTGAACGTCCAGCGCGGGCTGGCCCTCGCCATGCTTACCGCGGTCCTCGGCGCCGCCGCCGCCGAGCGCGCCTCGCCGTTCGCCGCGCGCCTGAGGGCCGCGGAGCCCTGGCCCTTCTGGCTGGAGGTCCGCGAGCCCGGCTCCGCCGCCGCGCCGGGCTTCCACCTCGGCGTCTACCACCCCCTGCGCCGCGTCCTCGTGCTGATCCGCGTGCCCGGGACGGCCAGGCTGCGGGGAAAGGTCACCGCGGACGGCGCCTACCGCGACGCCCTGCGCGCGTCTGGCGACGCGCCCTCGGCCTCGCGCGCGGTGGAGGACCTCGCGCAGATCCGGTTTACCGAGCTTTCCCTCGAGCCCATCCGGTGGGACGGCGCCGGCCGCCTGAGACTGGAACTCGAGACCTTCGAGGAGCCCGACGAGCCCGCCGCCGCCGCCGCGGCCGCCCTCAAGGCCCGGGGGCGCTCGCCGCGCGCCCTGTGGCGCCTGGTGCGCGCGGCGGCCGCCGGCTTTCTGGCCGGAGACCGCTCCGCCGGAGACGCCCTGCTCCTGACCCTCGAACTGCGCCGCGTCCCGTTTGACCGCCTGCAGCCCGCCCTGCTGCCCGACGACGCCGCCTCATCCGCCTTCCTCGCGCGCGCCTTCGCCCCTCAGGTCGAGCCGCGCGGCGGCGACAAAGCGATCGTCGCGGAGGTGCTCAACGGCACGACCTCGCCGGGTCTGGCGGCTCAGGCGGCTAAAGTTCTAAGATTGAACGGCGTGGACGTCATGGCGCTCGGGAAGGCCCAGCCGCGTTCGCAAACGACGGTGTACGACAGGATCGGTGAATTCGAAAGCGCCGCGCGGGTCCGCGCGGCGCTCGGCTGTCCGACGGCGATCGCGGCGACCCGCATCGACGCCCTGCGCGGCGTCGATGTCAGCGTCGAGCTCGGCGACGACTGTAGCGACTAGGAGAGATCATGGAACTCGTCGAAGTGCTGAAAACCGCCGTGCAGGCCGGCTCGAGCGACATCCACCTCGTGATCGGCAAGCCGCCTTTGATGCGCGTCAACGGCGAGATGGCCGAGATTCCCGGCTTCGCCAAGATCACGGCCGACGAGTCCAAGCGCCTCATTTACTCTATTTTGTACGAGGAACAGCGCGCCAAGTTCGAGGAGACCTGGGAGCTCGACTGCTCGTTCGCGGTCACGGGCCTCTCCCGGTTCCGCGTCAACGTTTTCTTGCAGAAGAACGGCGTCGAGGCCGTCATGCGCGTCATCACCTCCAAGATCCCCACGGCCGAGCAGCTGCGCCTGCCCAAGTCCATCACCGACCTCGCCGACCTGCCGCGTGGCCTCGTGCTCGTCACCGGCCCCACGGGCTCGGGCAAGTCCACGACGCTCGCCGTGATCATGGAGCTGATCAACAATAAATACGCGGACAACATCCTGACCGTCGAGGACCCCATCGAGTTCGTTTATGAGTCGAAAAAGTCCGTGTTCCGCCAGCGCGAGATCGGCCAGAACACCAAGTCCTTCGGAGCCGCGCTGAAGTCCGCGCTGCGTCAGGACCCCGACGTCATCCTCATCGGCGAGCTGCGCGACCTCGAGACGATGCAGCTCGCGATCACCGCCGCCGAGACGGGCCACCTGTGCTTCGGCACCTTGCACACGCAGGACGCGCCGTCGACGATCGACCGCATCATCGACGTGTTTCCCCCGCACCAGCAGGCCCAGATCCGCGTCCAGCTCGCGGTCGTGCTCTCGGCGGTCGTCTGCCAGCAGCTCGTGACCAAGAAGGACGGCGAGGGCCGCGTGGCCGCGCGCGAGATCATGATCATGACCCCCGCGATCTCGAACATGATCCGCGAGGGCAAGACGCACATGATCTACGGCGCGCTCGACACCGGCGCCAAGCACGGCATGATCCCGATGGACAAGTCCCTGGCCGAGCTCGTGCGCACCGGCCTGGTCGCACCCGACGAGGCCCTTCAGCGCGCCAACAACCAGGAAACATTCAAGCAGCTCGCCGGCATCACGGGCCGCTCCGGCGCGTCTTTGATGTAAGCATGGCCGACACCGACCGCGTCGCGCTGCTTCGTTCCCTGGAGCTCTTCGATCAATATCCCGAGGAACGCCTGCGCGCGCTGTCGGCCTACCTGGAGCCCCTGACGTTCCCCGACGGCGGGGAGGTCTTCGCGGAGAGCACGATCGGCGACGGGCTCTACTTCGTCCTGTCCGGCCGCGTGCGCGTGACCAAGCGCCTCTCCGGCGGCGGCCAGAAGGACCTGGCCTCCCTCGGCGCGGGCGACTGCTTCGGCGAGATGGCCCTGCTCGACGCGGTCCCTCGGTCGGCCGGAGCATACTCAGTCGGAGCAGCGAAGCTGCTCCGCCTCAAGCGCGACGACCTCAAGGCGTGGCTGTCGGCCAACCCACAGGACGCGATGCAGTTCTTCTCCGAGCTCGTCCAGGTCCAGTCGCGCCGCCTGCGCCGCACCTCCGCGGAGCTGGCCCTGATGTACGACCTGTCGATCCTCCTCATCGAGCCCGCCGCGAGCCCGGCCTCCTTGCTCGAGCGAGCCCTGGGCCGCTTCCTGCCCCACCTCGACGGGGACTGGTCGGCCTGCGCCTACGCGTACAACCCCTACAACGAGGAGATGGACCCCGCGGGCGCCGCCGGGCCCGAGGCCTTCGGCCCCGAGGCCGCCGCGCTGCCGCCGAAGGCCGCGCCCGCGCAGGCCTGGACGGACGACCGCACCTTGGTCCTGGTCCTGCGCTCGCCGGAAAAGCTGCTGGCGACCTTGCGCGTCCGGGCCGCCGTCGTCCCCGACGAGGGACGGCGCGCCGAGACCGCCCGCACGCTGTCCGCCGTCGCGCGCCTGCTCGCCTCGGCCCTCGAGAACCTGGATTTCCGCGCCGACGAGGCGCTACGCCGCCGTCTTCAAACGAGGTCTAATGCCCAAAGCCTTTAAGACGGTCGCCGTCGCCGCCGCCCGCGCCATGAACGAGAACAAGGCCGCGGACATCCTCCTGCTCGACGTCCGCAAGACGAGCCCGCTGTCCGACTACCTGATCATCGCGACCGCGCTGTCACGGCCGCACTTAGAATCGCTCGAAGACAAGCTTGCCGAACATCTTGAAAAGGCGGGCCTGCGGGTCCATCACCGCAACCGGCCGCAGAGCGACCTGTGGCGCGTGCTCGATTTCGGCGGCCTCATCGTCCACCTGATGGTCGAGGAGGCGCGCGAGCTGTACGCGCTCGAGCGGCTGCACGACGGCGCCAAGGAGCTGGCATGGCGGAACTGACCGAGGTCCTCGCGCAGACGGCCCGCCTCGGGGCCAGCGACCTGCATCTCGTCGTCGGCAAGCCCCCGATGGTGCGGCGCCAGGGGATCATCGAGCCGCTCCCCGGCCTGTCCGAGGTCAAGGCCGAGGAGTGCGAGCGCATGGTCTACTCGGTGCTGACCGAGGCCCAGCGCGCGAAATTCGAGGACGCCTGGGAGCTCGACGGCTCCGTCTCGCTGCCCGGTGTCGCCCGCTTCCGGCTCAACGTGTCCCGCCAGAAGAACGGCATCGCCGCCGTCTTCCGCGTGATCTCGGCGAAGATCCCCACGCCCGTCGAGATCGGCCTCATGCCCTCGATCGCGAATCTGATCGACCTGCCGCGCGGCCTCGTGCTCGTCACCGGCCCCACGGGCTCGGGCAAGTCCACGACGCTCGCCTGCCTCATCGAGCAGATCAACATCAAGCATCCCAAGAAGGTGCTCACGATCGAGGATCCGATCGAGTTCGTCTACGACGACAAGCAGTCCGTCATCCTCCAGCGCGAGGTCGGCTCGACGACCAAGTCCTTCTCCGACGCCCTGCGCCACGCGCTGCGCCAGGACCCCGATGTGATCTTAATAGGCGAGTTGCGTGACTTGGAAACGATCCAGCTCGCGATCTCCGCCGCGGAGACCGGCCACCTGTGCTTCGCCACCCTCCACACCCACGACGCCGCCACCACCGTCGACCGCATCATCGACGTGTTCCCCGCCCACCAGCAGCAGCAGGTGCGCGTGCAGCTCTCGACGGTCCTGCAGGGCGTCGTCTGCCAGCAGCTCCTGCCGCGCAAGGGCGGCGGCGGGCAGGTCTGCGCGCGCGAGTTCATGAAGATCACATCCGGGATCGCTAATCTCATACGCCAGGCAAAGACCCACCAGATCTACGGAGCCATCGAGGCCGGCGCCAAGCACGGCATGATCACGATGGACCAGTACCTGGCGTTCCTGCTCAAGCAGAACCTGCTCGAGCTCGACGAGGCGCTCGGCGCGGCGCACGACCCGGACACGGTCAAGCGCCTGATGGGCATGCCCGTCGTCGCGAGCCAAGAGGCCTCATGATCATCGCCGCGATACGCAAAAAGCTGGCCCACGAGGCCCGCAAATGGGCGGGCGCCGCGGGCGTGCCGGTGCCCGAGAACCTGCCGGTCAACGCGCCGCCCGCCCACGTGAAGGCCGACCTCTCCCTGCCGTGGCCGCTCGCCGCCGCCAAAGCCGCCAAGAAAAATCCGGTCGAATTGGCCAAGTCCCTGGCCGAGCACCTGGCCCGGGTCCCGGAGGTCGAGAGCGCCGCGCCGGCGCCGCCCGGCTTCGTCAACATCGTGCTCAAGCAGACCGCGCTGTGCGCCAATCTCAAGGCCATCACCTTGGCGCCGAAAATCTACGGGGAGGACGAAGGCGGGCCTAAAACGAAAGTATTGGTGGAGTTCGTGTCCGCCAATCCCACCGGCCCTCTTCACATGGCGTCGGGACGCGGCGCGACCCTCGGAGACAGCCTGGTCCGCATCATGAAGCGCCTCGGCCGCGATGCCAAGGCCGAGTACTACGTCAACGACGGCGGGGACCGCGTCATACTGCTCGGCGAATCGATCATGGCGCGCTACCGGCAGTCGAAGGGCGAGGACGCCAAGGTCCCGGAGAAAGGCTATCAAGGCGAGTACCTCGTCGACCTCGCCGCCCTGGCTCCCGCGGAGAAGGAAAAGTGGGACGCGGCGCAGTGGGGACGCTACGCGATGGACACCTTGCTCGCCTCCCACAAGGACGACATGAAGGTGTTCGACGCTCATTTCGACCGCTGGTACCTGGAGAGCGAACTGTTCGCCTCCGGGGCCGTGCCCAGGACGCTCGAGTTCCTCAAGGGTCGCGGCATGGTCTTCGAGAAGGACGGAGCCGTGTGGCTCGGCACGCAGTCCGCCGAGGGCTCCACCGACGACAAGGACCGCGTGCTCGTCAAGAGCACCGGCAAGCCGACCTATTTCCTGCCCGACATCGCTTACCACAAGGACAAGTACGACCGGGGCTTCGAGCGGGTCATCGACATCTTCGGCGCCGACCATCACGGCTACGTGCCGCGCATGCGGGCCGCGATCGCGGCGCTGGGCAAGCCCGCCGAGAGCTATCACGCGATCGTCCACCAGCTCATCCACCTCTTCCGCGGCAGCGAAGCGGTGAAGATGTCCAAGCGCGCCGGCACCTTCATTTCCCTTCGGGAAATCCTTGATGAAGTCGGCAAGGACGCCTGCCGCTTCTTCTTCGCCCTGCGCACGCCCGACAGCCACCTGAACTTCGACCTCGAGCTGGCCAAGAAGCAGTCGAGCGAGAACCCGGTGTTCTACGTGCAGTACGTGCACGCCCGCATCTGCTCGATCTTCCGCAAGGCCGCGGAGACGGGACTGCATCCGGCCGGCGCGCAGCTGCCGATGCCGAACGCGAAGTGGCTGACGGCGCCCGAGGAGAAGGCGCTGCTCAACAAGCTCGCGTGGTTCCCCGAGGTGCTGCTCGACAGCGAGCGCCTGCTCTCGCCGCATCCGCTCGCCAACTACCTCATGGAGCTGGCCGGCCTGTTCCACCCTTTCTACGAGAAGTGCCCCGTCGTCTCCGCCGAGGACCCGGAGCAGGGCCGGGCGCGCCTGCTGCTCATCGCGGGCGTGCGCGACGCCATCCGCGAGGGCCTCGAGCTCCTGGGCGTCAGCGCCCCGGAGCAGATGTAGCGCGCAGCGCCGACGCCATCCGCAGGAGACGCTCGGCGGGGCAGGGCTGGCGAACGCAGTATTTCGCGCCTTCCCCCAGCGCGCGCTCGGCCAGCGCGGAGAAGCCGTCCATGCCGCTGGTGATGATGACCTTCGTGCGCGCGCCCGCCTCGCGCAGCTCGCGCAGCAGGCCGAGCCCCGTCAGGCCCGGCAGATGCTGGCTCAGGACCGCGATCTCCGGCTTGACCACCTTCGCGAGCGCCGCCGCGGTGAGGCCGTCGTAGGCCCGCAGGACGCGGTAGCCGGCCGAAGTGAACAGGTAGCCGTAGACGTCGGTGAGGTCGCGCGTCTCGTCGGCGACGAGTATCCGGGGCTTGACCGAAAGATCGTGTTTTCGCATACCTTAAGCTTAGCCGTGCGTCGCGCGCCGGGCAAGGCCCAGTCACCGAACTGTTACAACGGACGCGCTACTCCTCGAGGCGCAGGCTGAGCCCGCGCAGGCCCGCGCGGGTGAACTGATTATAGATCGCGGCGACGGCGAGCACGACGCCGTCCATGAGTACCATGTAGAAGAGGCTGAAGGCGGCGGTCGCGAGCGCGCGCATCGCCGGCGTGAGCCCCGCGCTCGGCCCCGCGAGGAAGGTCACCACGCCCGCCAGGAGGCCGAACACCGCGAACACGCCGGACAGGGCGGGCTTCGTCGCCAGGAACACCGCCGCGCCGAAGGCGAGCCCGGCCGCCGCGGCGACCGCCCCCCGGCCGGACTGCGCGGCGGCCAGCGCGACGACCGCGGCCACGGCCGCGACGGCGGGCACCGCGGGGTTCTTGTGCCAGAACGGGTCTATGCGCTTGATCCGGTAGGCCACTACTTCCCCGCGACCGGCACGGCCGAGGTCCGCAGCGCCTCGAGCGCCTGAACCGGGCGCACGACGAAGAACGGCTGCAGGAAGGTCCCCCCCTCCGGCAAAGTGTTGAAGTCCAGCTGGGTCGAGCTCACCGTGAGCGCGGACTTCAGCCGCTGGGCCATCTCGAGAGGGCTCGGAACGAGGGTCATGCGGCCCATGTCCTGGACGAGCAGGGCGCTGACCCCGGACATGACCGGGGTCGCCATCGAGGTGCCGCTCATCGCCTCGTACTCCGGATCGGGCTTCTTGCCGGCGTAGTACGCCTGGGACGGCATCGCCGACACGATGTTCGTGCCGGGGGCCATGAACACGTCCTTGACCACCTCGGTCAGCTCGCGGGCGTTGAAGCGCTTGCCGTAGCTGGAGAAGTCGGACATGCGCCCCGCGGAGTTGAGCGAGCCCACCGTGATCGCCGACGGCGCCGAGGAGGGGGCGTCGATGCCGCCGCTGTAGTGACGGGAATTGCCGGCCGCGACCAGGAAGATCACTCCCTTGCTCGCGTACTCCTCGACGACGCGCGCGAGCTGGG
This sequence comes from Elusimicrobiota bacterium, assembly GCA_030696455.1. Lineage (GTDB taxonomy): Bacteria > Elusimicrobiota > Elusimicrobia > UBA1565 > UBA9628 > GWA2-66-18. The sequence goes on along the minus strand of JAUYSH010000121.1, from coordinate 20,400 downwards.
ACGCGGGGCCGTCCCCGGAGCCGAGGCTCATGTTGATGATCTGGTTGCCGTCCTTGACGGCGCGGTGGATCGCGTCGATGATCGGCTGCTCCGGGTTCTCCCGCAGAGCGCTGTTGCCGTCGTCGCCGGCGAACACGGCGTAGCCGCGCAGCTCGGCGTCGGGGGCCAGCGCGTGGATGATGCCGGCGACGTGCGTGCCGTGCGAGCCGACGGCGCCCTTGCCGCGCTGGGCGGTCAGGTTGACCCGCTCCTTCACCGCGCCCTCCAGCTCCGGGTGCCGGGCGATGCCTTCGTCGATGACCGCGACCTTCACGCCCTTGCCGGTCAGGCCCTGGCGCCACAGGTCCTGCGCGCCCATGCGCCAGACCAGATCGCCCATCGGGAACGACTTGATCAGGTTCTCCTGCTGGTCGGGGGTCAGAGGGGTCCCGTTGACGCGATCAAGCACGCGCAGCAGGCCGGGCAATCCCGAGGCGAGGGGCGCGTAAGGCTCGAGCTTCGGCTTCCCGGGCGGCGCGGGCCCGGCGGGGGCGGGCTCGGCGGGCTTTTCCTTGCCGGGCTCCGGAACCGCTCCGAGGTCGAGCCGCCCGTGCGGGCGCTGTCGCTCCAGATTATTGAGCACCGCCAGGGCCTCGACGCTGTCTTTGCGCCGGAGCTCGTCCCCGTCCTTCAGCGCCGAGGCGGCGTCGGCCTCGAGCTGCGCCTTATAGCCCTTGAGCATCGCCGCCGGATCGGGGCGCGCCTTGAGCGCCGGCGAGCCCAGGGGGGTCTCCCCGCCTCGGGGCGGCGAGAACAAGGTCAGCCGCGCTGTGTCGATCTGGACCTGGGCGATGTCGGGCGCCTGCTTGCGAAACGCCTGCTCGTGGGCGCGGGTCAGGCGGTTGAGGACGTCGATGCTCCGCTCCACGCCGAGCTTCGCGGCCTGGTCCGGCTTCGGCGCGAGCAGGTAGTGAAGCATGATCCCGAAGTAGGTCGCGTCGCCGTTCGGATTGTACAACCGCCGGCCGTCCACGCTCGGGGGAAGGCCCCAGGCGGCCAACGCCGCGCCGGCCTTCGCGGGCTCGACGCGCGCGGCCGTGGTGAACGAGGACAGCCCCTTGAGGATCGGGAAGAACTTGTCGTGCGGCACCGCCTCGGGCGACTCGCCGTACGCCAGAACGCCGTCCCGCCATTCGAACCCGGCCATCTCCAGGTAGCTCGGGGGGATCAGGCCTTTGTCCTCGCCCTCCACGCGCTCGAGTCCGCCGTCGGCCCGCAGCTTCCAGCCGGCCTTCTCCAGCGCCCCGGCCGTGGCCGGCGTGACGACGACCGAAGGCTCGACGTCCGGGCCCAAGGGCGGGCCCGGGACCTTGACGATAGGAAGGTCCAGGATCGGCGCAGTCTCCGTCCCGGCGCGGGCGCCGAGCGGGAACGCGACGAGGGACAGCATCAGCAGGAAGCGAGGGGCGAACATAGAGGGGTCCTCCGCGTCCCTGCCAGTGTAACCCCGCCTCCTGGGCCTGTCAAGGGAGGCGTACTCCAAGTCCACGGGGCTGGGGGACGCCGGGAGGCAGGATTATCACAAGATAAACGAACGGGGACATGGCGCCCGCCGCCGCTGCTTCCGGGAACAGTCGAATGACTCGCACCGGTGCGAGTCCCCAAACTCCGTGAACTTGGATTGGGGAACCATTGACGAAGCGGGCGCGGGGTCCTACACTGTCCCCATGAGCTATTCCCCTCCGGGCCTGATGTCCGCCGCCGAGACCGAGTCGCGCGAGTTCATCCAGAAGGTCTACGCCTGGATGAGCGTCGGCCTCGCGGTCACCGGCTCCTGCGCGCTGTACATGGCCTCCGATCCGCGCATGATCATGGCCCTCGTGCAGAACAAGATGCTCTTCTACGGCCTGCTGATCGCCCAGCTCGGCCTGGTCGTCGCCCTGGCCGGCTGGATCAAGACGATGGAGGTCGGCACCGCGCGCTTCGCCTTCCTCTTCTACTCGGCCCTGACCGGCGTCACGATCTCGGTGATCTTCCTCATCTACACGAACGCCTCGATCGCGACGACCTTCTTCCTCACCGGCGGCATGTTCGGCGCGATGAGCCTCTACGGCTACACGACGAAGACCGACCTCACCTCGATCGGCAACTTCTGCATGATGGGCCTGATCGGCATCATCCTCGCCTCCGTCGTCAACTGGTGGGTGCGCAGCTCCGCCGTCGAAATGGCGGTCTCCTACCTCGGCATCCTGATCTTCGTCGGCCTCACCGCCTACGACACGCAGAAGATCAAGAAGATGAACGTCATCGGCAACGCGGGCACCGACGAGGACACGAAGGAGGCGATCCGCGGCGCGCTGACCTTGTACCTCGACTTCATCAACCTGTTCATGAGCCTGCTGCGCGCGACCGGCCGCCGGCGCTAAACCGGCGCCACTCCCGCGAAGCGACGTTATTGCATTACAGAGAAGCGTCTCCATCCCCGATCAACTGGGGCGTCTGGTCGCGGTTGTCGCGCCTGGCCGCGTCACGGACCTTGGGCGTCAGGTAGTTGTAGAGCTCCTTAAACGTCGCCTTCCCTTTTTTCACGGAGAGGCCTTTCAGCAACTGATAGGTAAAGAGGCCGTGACCGGACTCCTCATCGGTGCCGGTAATCTCATCCGAGGCCGAAGCGGTGAGGGCCTGCACGCGGCCGACGGCGCCCGCGCCTACGTCCACTTTGGCGATCAAAGGTCGCGTGCCCTTGGCGAGGACCGAGCGTCCGCCCGTACCCGAGAAGCAGGCGTCGATCGCGACAAGTACGCGCTTGGCCTTGAGAGCGTTGAGGCGCTCATATAGGCGCTTGACGGGATAACCCGTGTTCGCCAAGAACTTCGGGTCTCCGTCCCAAGGAACGAGATAGGCCTGATCGTCATCGGGGTTCGGGGCGCCATGCCCGGAGAAGTAGACAAGCACCGAGGACTTTTCATCGGTGTTCTTGGGAAGCCAGGCGTCGAGATACTTCTCGAGCCCCGACTTGCCCGCCTGTTGATCCGTCAACAACACGATATTGCGCTCAGGATATCCCGCCGCGAGCAGGTGGGTCTTCATCGCCCTGGCGTCCCGAACCGCGTGCTCGGCGGAAGGCAGGGAGGCGTACCTCTCTATGCCGACGACAAGGGCGAACTTGGACGTATCCTCGGGCAGGCGGAAGGCGGGAACCTCCACGTCAGACTGATAGGTTTTAACCGGAGCAATAGGCGCTGCCGGAGCGGGGCCGGCCGCGACGGGCGCCGCCGCAGCCGCAAAAGAGGCCAGTTCGGCGTTGGTCGAGAGCGCGAGCGTGAAGCTGTCCACCGCCGCCGCGCTCGCCTCGGTCCACCGCAAAGTGAAATTAGGGTAAGGAACGCGGAAAGCCCCCCTCCCGCGCACCACGGAGATCGGCGCCCCATCCAGAGACTGGAAGGCGGCGGCGATATCCGCCGTCGTCATCACAAAAGAAGTCGTTCCGACTTTCGCGTAGATATCCACGACCGCGGCCAAATGAGCGCCTTCGGACTTCGCCTGCTCAAGACTTTCGACCGTGACCACGGACGCGAAAACCTTCTCAAGCGAGTCGATGATGGACTTGAAAAAAGAGACGTCGTTGACGCCTCCGTATTGCCCGGTCACCGAACCGGTCGCCTTTTGGAGATAGGCGGCGGCGTTCCGCGAATTCTCTGAAAACATCATCGCCAGCCTCAGCCTTTTAACCTCGCGGTTCTTGCTCATGCCCGGGCCGGTCAGCATGCTCAGGGCGTCGGTGCGTTTGGGAACAGAGGGCATGCATCCGGCGGCAAGCAGGACGAGCGAAACAAGTCCGAGCGCCGAAAATATCTTCATGCGATGATTATACGACTCCACGAGCCGTCCCGCCAAGGACAGACCCGCCGAAGACGGCCGCCATCGTCCATACGCATCCGAACACGGCCTAAGGGGCCGGGTCGCGCTTGCAGACGATGGTTCCGTCGTCGGCGACCTCGAAGGAGACGGACTTGGCGTTGGCGGCGCGGGCCTCGACGAAGTAGGACGCGTAGCGGTCGAACAGGATCCGCTCGAGCTCGCGGATGCCGAACTTGCTGACGCGGATGTTCGCCTCGAGGGCTTGAATGATAAGCTCGGGCGCGACGAAATGCGTCTCGACGCCGTACTCCTGGCCGAGCTTGGAGATCTTGAGCAGGGAGATCTCCGCGACCTGCATGCCCGACAGGGGCTTGAAGAGATAGACCTTGTCCACGCGGCCCAAAATCTCGGGACGGAAGGTCCCGCTCTCGGCCAGCAAGGTCTTGATCGCGTTCATGATGCGGGGATAGTCGGTGAGGCCCTGCACGGCCTTGCCCATCGAGTCGGCGAGCGAGTTGCTCGTCATGATGATGACCGCCTGCGTGAAGTCCGCGGTCTTGCCGCTGCCCTGCTCGGTCAGGCGCCCTTCCCCCATGACCTGCAGGAGAAGGTCGAAGATGACCGGATGGGCCTTCTCGATCTCGTCGAAGAGCACGACGCGCTTGGGGTTGGCGAACATCGGTCGCGTGAGCTGGCCGCCCTGCTCGGAGCCGACGTAGCCCGAGGAGGAGCCGGTCAGGCGGGTCTTGCCCATCTCGGGGCTGGCGAGCTCGGAGCAGTCGAAGCGCAGGAGGGCCTGCTCGTCGCCGAAGAGGTGCTCGCAGATCGCCTTGGCGAGCTCGGTCTTGCCCGTGCCCGTGGGACCGAGAAAGAGCAGGTTGCACACCGGCCGGGTGCGCTTGTCCTTCATCCAGCTCAGACGGATGAGGCGGGCGACGTCGTCGATGATCTCGTCCTGCCCTTTCACGCGCGAGCGCAGGTGCGCGACGAGCTTGGCCTCGTCGATCGTGAAGCGCTGGCTCTCCGAGGCCGAGGCCTTGAGCATGCCCTGAAGCTTGTCCCAGTCCGTCATCTTGGAAAGATCGCTCACCGTTTTCTCCTCATGGAAAGCTTCCCGGCTTGCGCCCGCGTCTAAAAATATCGCGCGCGAAGCCGCCGCCCGCGGCCGCGGTCCGCGCTCCCCCGAAGCTGTCCTCGAACCCGGTCGCCTCGGCGCCGCGGACCCCGCTGACATAGGGCTTCTGCTTGCCGGTCACGGCCACGCGCGCTCCCTCGTAGGCGTGGATCACCGACGGGGAACCGGTATCGAGGAAGACGCAGTCCCGCAGGGAAACGGCCGCGTCGATCCAGGCCGCGAGCGGCCGGCTGGTGGCGTGAAAGGTCATGCGCGTGAAGCTCGCCTTCACCGGCCCGCGGATGAGCACGCCGGCCCCGATGGTGCTGATCCGGGAGTCCTCCGCCTCGACGCGCGCGGGATTGTCGCCCTGCTCGACGATCAGCGGCGGCGCCGCGATATCGCCGCTGTCGAGCTCCACCCCGCGAAAAGACAAGGTCGAGGCGACGGCGTAGAGGGCCCCGCCCGGCTCGGCTTTCTGATATTCCTGGTAGGCGCCCCGCTCGAGGCGGATCTTCTCCAGATCGAGCGTCCCGTTGCGCACGCTGATCGTGGCGCCGGGGCCGGTCCACCGGACGACGACGGCGGCGGAATAGCCCCCCGTGCCGCGGATGCGCACCGATTTGTTCAGGACCTCGACCGGCCCCTCGTAGGTTCCCGGCTTGATGAGAATGAGGTCGCCGTTCGACGCGCTGTACACCGCGTCGCGCAGGCTCGAGGTGTCCGCTCCCGGCGTCCCGGCCGGGCCGACCGTGAAGATTCCGGGGCGCGACGGGGCGACGCGAAAGAGCGGCGGGAGGGCCGGCAGCGCCGCCGCGAGCGGCGCCCGCGCCGACGACCCCATCAGGCCGCTGAGCAGCCCGCTCAACGTTCCGCCGCCTGGAGGAGCGCCGACGATGCCCGCGGTGTTGCCCACGCCCGTGCCCGTCAAGGTGATCTGCGGAGCGGGTTGCGGAGGAGGAGGAGGAGACGCGGCCGGAGGCGCGATCAGCGCCCCGGGGGAGCGGGAGGCGGCGTTCACGCCGCTGTAAGTGGCCAGATCCGAAGAAGACGGCGCCGGCGGGGTGATCTCCCCTTCCGCGGCGGCGACCGCCGCGGCCGGCTCGGGAAGGGCGGTGGCCTTGGCCCCCATCGAGGGCGCGCTCGGCGCGGCGACGGCGGGGGCCGGGCTCGGCGGGGCGTGGCGCGTCGAAACTCCGCCCAGAATCGAAACGACGCAGGCGACGCCCCCGACGGCGGCGAACATTTGAAACCAGCCGTCCTTGAGGAGCCTTTTCTTCACGGCCGCTCCTTGGCGAGCCCCAGGACCGCGCCGCCGGTGGCCGGGTCGAGGCCCAGCGACACGGCGCTGCGACCGCCCCTGCGGGCCTCCTCGAGCAGCGGGTCCATGAGGCGGCGCAGGCAGCGGGTGAGCTGGCGCACGCCGTACTCCCCGAACTCGGCGTTGAGCGCGACCGCGCGCGCGAGCAGCTCCGGCGAGAGGTAGCTCACCACGATGCCCTGCTCGCGCCACTGCTTGGCGATCTGCAGGCAGGCGATCTCGGCGATGTGCAGGGGCGCCAGCGCGTCCATCAGGATGATCTCGCTGAAGCGGGCGAGGAAGGCCTTCTCGAAGGCGGCCTCCTTCATCAGGGCGTCGCGCGCGCGCGCCGCGAAGGCGGCGGCGTCGTCGGCCTTGAGCGCGCGCAGGCGCTCCGCACCCGCGTTGCAGGTCGCGAAGAACACGCAGCCGCTGAAGTCCACCATCTTCGAGCTGGAGCGGTCGCGCACGCGCCCGCCGTCGAGCGCCTCGAAGAGGCCGTGGAGCACGTCGGGGTGGCACTTGTCGATCTCATCGAGAAGCACGACGCGGTAAGGGTCCTCGAGCAGCGCCCCCGTCAGCGAGCCCGTTTCAGCGCCGCCGGCCGCCCCGAGCAGACCCTGGAGATCGTGGGGGTCCTTGAACTGGTTCATGCGCAGGACGACCGGCTCCTTCTCGGGCCACAGCGCCATCGCGGTCATCTGTGCCAGGAAGGTCTTGCCCGTGCCGGTCGGGCCGACGAGCAAAAACGAGCCGAGGCTGCGCCCGGGACGCGCGAGCTCGAGGCCGCGCTGCACGCTGTGCACGATCAGGTCCACCGCGGGATCCTGGCCGCGCACGTTCTCCTTGATCCACGAGCCGTAGTCGCGCAGGCGCATCTTGCGCAGGACCTCGTGGTCGACGAGCCCCTCGCCGCGCGCGGCCGCGTCCTCCTTCTGGATCGCCCAGAAGCGGTAGAGCATCCCGACCCCGGCCAGCGCGAAGATCCAGGGCAGGACCTCGGGCGCGCGCTGCTTGACCGCGATCAGCGCGCCTCCGACGGCCACCACCGCCATCAGGATGAACAACGGGTGCGGCTGGCTTGATTTCACTTGTAGTCGATGGTCCAGCTGTCGCTTTCGCCGACGGCCATGTTGCGCGAGAGGATCATCCCCGCCGAGGTCTGCAGGCCCAAAGTGACGCCGCCGGTGCCGTCGCGCACGGCCGTGACCGTGATCCGGTGGGACTCGCCTTTCTTGAGCGGTATCTCGAGCGTGGCGCCGGCGTGGGTCAAGGACAGAAACGACATGGGCACGCCGTCGATGGAGATCTGCACCACGTCGCCGTCCTGGGCGACGTCGTCGATGAGCCGCATGGAGAAGATCGAGTACCCATCGGAGCGCACCGCCTCCTGCCCGCGGGCGGTCAGCGCGGACTGCGGCGCCGTGGCCGCCGGCGAGATCAGCTCGGGCGGCGCGACCGGAAGCGGCGAGGATGCCCGGTTCTCCGCCGCAGGCGCCGCCGCGGGAGAGGCCGGGGCGGGGGCCGGGGCCTGCGCGGCGGGAGCCGGCGGCGCGGGCGACGCGTCGCCGGAGCCCATCGATCCGGCCGGGCCGCCGGTGCCCATCGTGGCCGGGGCGCCTCCCGGCGCGGGGGCGGCGGAATTTCGCACGCGCTCCGTGGCGGCGAGGCTGAGATCGGCGTCGGTGACCGTGAGGACCTTCTCCTCGGCGGCGGCGACGACAACCGTGGGCGGCGGCGGGGGCTCCCGGAAATGCAGGGCCGTGCCGGCCAGCGCTCCGGCCGCGATCAAAGCGGCGAGAACCAAAACCCCCCGCCCCCCCGGCTTGGGCTGGCCCGGAAGAGGGACATAGGCCTGCGCGCGGGAGGGGTCGGCCCCGTGAGGCGAGGACGCCGCCTTGGGCGCGGCTTCGGCTTTGGACTTTTGCGGCTCTGGGGAGGGCTGTTCGCTCATAATGGCGTCCGGGACGCCATAGTATTGAGGAAGGGCGCAACCTTGTCAACGCCTGAATATAAATAGCGAAGGACTATCCTTAAGGATAGTCCTTCGCGGTTTGGGCGCTAGATCTCCTTAAACGCTTCGGAGGCGGCGCCGATGGCGATGTTGAGCTCTTTATCCGTGTGCGCGTAGGAGACGAAAGCCGCCTCCCACTGCGCCGGCGGCAGGTAGACGCCGCGCTTGAGCATGCCGTGGAAGTAGCGGCCGTAGGCGGCCTTGTCGGCCTTCATCGCCGAGTCGTAATCGGTGACCTCGCCCTCGAGGAAGAAGGGCGTGAACATCGAGCCGACCGACTGTATGCGCAGGGGCACCCCCGCGCGCAGGGACACGCGCCGCAGGCCCTCGCACATGTAGTCGGCGAGCTGGGCCATGCGCTTGTACGGCGCCTCGGACGCCAGCAGGTCGAGCATCGCCCTGCCGGCCGCGACCGCGACCGGGTTGCCCGAGAGCGTGCCCGCCTGATAGGCCGGGCCCTCGGGGGAGATCACCGACATGACGTCGCGCCGCCCGCCGTAGGCGCCCATCGGCATGCCGCCGCCGATGATCTTGCCGAGGATGGTGAGGTCGGGCTTGATCTTGTAGAGGGTCTGCGCGCCGCCGTAGCAGACACGAAATCCCGTGATGACTTCGTCGAAAATAAGTAATGCCTTTTCTCTCTTCGTAATCCTTCGCAGTCCTTCCAGAAAGCCTTTGGCCGGGAAAACGACTCCCATGTTCGCCGGAATGGGCTCGACGAAGATCGCCGCGATTTTGCCTTTGTTTTTCTTAAACGCGTTCTCGACCGCCGTTAAATCATTAAACGGCAAAACGATGGTGGTTGCCGCGAAGCTCTTCGGCACGCCCGCCGAGTCGGGGACGCCCAAGGTCGTGGCGCCCGAGCCGGCGGCGACCAGAAGGCTGTCGAAGTGACCGTGATAACATCCCGCGAACTTGATGATCAGATCGCGCCCGGTGAACGCGCGCGCCGCGCGCGCGGCACTCATGCCCGCCTCGGTCCCCGAGCTGGTCATGCGCAGCAGCTCGATCGACGGCAGGGCCTTTTTAATGCGCTCGGCCAGGTTCACCTCGGCCTGCGTCGCCGCGCCGAACGTGGAGCCGTGCGAGATCGCGTCCTGCGCCGCGCGGACGAGCTCGCGCCGGGCATGGCCGAACATCAGCGGCCCCCAGGACAGGCAGAAGTCCACGTAGGAGCGTCCGTCGTCGGCGTGAAGGTACGCGCCGGAGCCGCCGTGCACGAACAGGGGCGTGCCGCCGACCGATTTGAAGGCGCGCACCGGCGAGTTGACGCCGCCGACGAGCGACCGGCGCGCGCGGGCGAAGATCTTCTTCATGTCGGTCTGCTGGGGATTCTTCTTCAGGCGAGCCATCGTGCGGCCTCCAGGGCGTAGTAGGTCAAAATGAAGTCGGCGCCGGCGCGCTTGATGCACGTCAGGGACTCGAGCGCCATCTTGCGCTCGTCGATCCAGCCGTTGGCGGCCGCGGCCTTGATCATCGCGAACTCGCCCGATACCTGATACGCCGAGGTGGGCAGGCCGAAGCGGGTCTTGACCGCCTTGAGCACGTCGAGGTAGGGCAAGGCGGGCTTGACCATCAGCATGTCGGCCCCCTCCTCCACGTCGAGCGCCACCTCGCGCATCGCCTCGTCGAAGTTGGCCGGGTCCATCTGATAGCCGGAGCGGTCGCCGAAGCTGGGCGGGGACTCCGCGGCCTCGCGGAAGGGGCCGTAATAGGCGCTCGCGTACTTGGCGGCGTAGGCGAGTATGGGCGTGTCGCCGAAGCCGTGAGCATCGAGCGATTTGCGGATGGCGGCGACCTGGCCGTCCATCATGCCCGAGGGTGCTATCACGTCGAAGCCGGCCTTCGCCTGCGAGGCGGCGGTCTTGGCCGCGAGCGCCAAGGTCGGGTCGTTGAGGACCTTGCCGCCCCTGACGATGCCGCAGTGGCCGTGGTCCATGTACTCGCAGAAGCACAGGTCGGCGATCATCAGCAGGTTCGGGTGCTTGTCCTTGATCGCCTTCACCGCGTTCTGCACGATGCCGTTGTCGGCGTAGGCCCCGGAGGCCTTGGCGTCCTTCTTGTCGGGGATGCCGAAGAGGATCAGGCTCGGGATGCCCTCGCGCACCGCGGCGTCGGCGGCCTTGACCGCCATGTCGACCGAGTACTGGTAGTGGCCGGGCATCGACGAGATAGGGCGCTTCTCCCCCTTTCCGGGACGGATGAACAGCGGGAGGACGAAGTCCTTGGGGGTCAGTTGGGTCTCGCGGACCAAGGCGCGAAGCGACGGGGTGGCGCGCAGGCGGCGCGGGCGCTTGATGGGGAAGCTCATAGGCCGCATTTTACATCATCACCGGCCGATCTTTTCGAAAGCCCTCTTCGCGTGCTCGGTCGCCATGAACGCGCGCCACACCCCACCGCCGCGGGCGTTCTCGGCGGCGAGCAGGATGGCGCCCTGATCGATGCCGACGGCGTCGGGCGAGCGCCACAGGCCGTCCGCGTTGAAGCGCTCCCGCCAGCGCGGGTCGCTGTTGAAGGCGTCGGAGAAGCCGTAGCGCCCCCAGATGCGGTCGCCGTACTTCGCCTTCATGTGGCGCAGGGCCGCGACCGAGAGCGCGGGCGTGTGCGCCAGCGACCCGCCCGCCGCCGCCGGGGCGACGGTCCCGTCCTGCACGGGCGCGTCGGGATAGACGCCGTAGGGGCGGTAGCCCTCGGGGCCGTCGCAGGCGGTCAGGCCCCAGCACTTCGGGCCGTAGGTCGCGTACTCCCCGCGCGCGGCGAGCGCCGCGTCGCGATGCGCGAGCGTCGCCTCCACCGAGTTGACGAAGTAGTCCTGCCCCTCGTCCTTCCAGCCGCGCAGATCGAGCCAGAGCTGGGAATACTGATGCGTGAACAAAGACCCCGACGCCTGCGTCAGCGGCCCCTTCTCCGGGCGCTTCCACGCGCGCCAAGACTCGGCGGGCAACGGGTGAGTGGGCGAGCCGAGGCCGAGGATGTACAGGATCTGATGTTCGCTGTAGGCGTCCCACCGCGCCGGGATGAACCCCGCCGGCGTCCAGCCCATCGACAAGGTGCGCGACTCCGGCTTGGCCCCGCCGTCGGTCATCATCCACGGGAAATCCACGCGCTCGTAGATCTCGCGCGCGAGGCGCTCCGCCTCGGTCCCCGCGAAATGCTTCCCGGCCGTCAGCGCCCCCGCCAGCAGCAGCGCCGTGTCGATCGAGGATATCTCCGATGAGGCCAGCGGCCGGCCGTCCGCCGCCGAGACGAAATGATGGAACCAGCCGTGCTCGTGGACCTGGCGGTCCTTCAGGTGCCGCAAGGTCGTCAGCGCCCGGGCGTAGGCCTGCTCGCGCGCGATCCAACCGCGGCTTTCCGCGATCGTCAAGGCCGTCAGGCCGAAGCCGGTCGCCGCCATCGAGGCGACGCCGCGGTCGCTCCCGCCGAAATTTCCCGCGCGGTCCTTCGTGAGGCCGGTGACCGGGTCGGTCTGCTCCCAGAAATAGAGAAAAGCCTTGCGCTGGACCTCGTCGAGGAATCGCTCATCGGACTTGCTGAAGGCCGGCGCGCCCGCGGGCGCGGCGGCCGAGAACGGGTCCGCGATCTCGACGCGATAGGCCTCGGCGTCGCCCGCTCCGACGTAGAGCGCCGCGGTCCCGTTCTTGCCGCGGATCAGGCCGCCGCTGAAGAGGATGTCCTCGAGGTCGGGACGTTTGGACGCGCCGGCCGGCAGGCGGCCGCGCTCGAGCAAAATCTTCATCGGCGTGCGCCGGCCGGTCGCGGGGTCGACCGTGAAGGCCATCGGATAATAATGGCGGCCGCCTTTCTCGTCGAAGCGGGCGACATGGCCCAGGATGCCGACGCGGCCGTCGTTCAGGAGATGCAGTTCGTTGGCCCCGCCCCATTCGTCGGCGCGGAACAGGCCCTCGAGTATCGTCGCGCGCGAGATCGCGCCGGGCTCGAGCGCGCCGAGGCCGTCGAGGACGGTCATCGCGATCTTGCCCCTCCCTCCGGACTCGCCCTGCGGTCGCGTCACGACGAGCAGCTTGCCGCCCGGCAACTCGGCCAGGCGGATGTCCTTCATGCCGTCGGGGCCGGCGGCGAAGCGCTTCAGCGTCGACAACGAGGCCCCGCGATAGAACACCGTGCGGTAGCCGAGGCCGCCGTCCTGGGGAAAGGTCTCCACCCCGCCCAGCACCAGCACGCCGCCGATCCGGACGACGAAAGGGTCCTGGAGCTTCAGGCGCGGCGCCCCCGCCAGCGGCCGCCAGCGGCCGCGGCTTTTCTCGAAGAAGATCGTCTCGGACTCCTCGCTGTCGCGCGCCTCGACGCGGGCCGCCAGCACCTCGACGGCCCGTCCGCGAAAGCGGGCCTTGAAAGGGGCCGTCGGGTTATAGGCGTCCCGGCCCCCGATCCCGGTGAAGCTCAGCTTGCGGCCGGCCGCGGACCGGCCTTCGGCCCGGTAATCCGCGACGAGGCCGACGACGCCCGCCGGCGCGGCCCCGGCGGCCATGCCCGCGACGCCGTCCGACTCCGTCTCCTTCTTCCGGGCGCCGCCGCTGTAAAGCGCGTCCAAGCGGCCGGGCATTTCCGCCGCCGGCGCGGGCTTGAGCGCTTGAGCCAAAGCCGTCACGGGCGAGGCCGCCGCGACGGGCGCGGGGGCGACGCTGATCGCGAGTGCTAGGCCGAGGGCCGGGGCGCTCAGCGGGACGAGCGAAGGCCCACCCGGGGCGAGGCCCAACACGGGGACGATGCGCGTCGCCGACAAGGAGGCGCCGCCGGCCTTGGCGGCCGGGCCGACGATCTGCGCCGACGCCTCGCGGGAAGCGCCGAAAAGGACGGCGACGGCCGCTATATTCCTTAAGAGCAGCATCGCCCCAAGCATACCACCCCCCCCGGCTGAGGGGCCTGGGCAGGATGGGACGACGGGGCCCGGCATAAGGCCTAGGTCGTCAAGACAGGGCGCGGGAGAGGGCGTCCACGAACGACGACGCCGAAGGCCAGCGGTCCTCGGGCCGAGGCTCCAGCGCGCGGGCGATCACCGCGTCCACGCCGGCCTTGAGGCCGGGGGCCGCCTCGGAGGGCTTGCGGTACATCTTCTGCGCCTTGAGCATCATGCCGCCCGTCGGGAAGGGCAGCGCCCCCGTCAAGGCCTCGTAGGCGCGCGCTCCGAGGGCGAACGCGTCGGCCGACGGCGTCACCACGCCCCGCTCCTGCTCGGGCGACATGTACGCGGGCGTGCCGGGCGCCTGTCCTTTATCGTCGGCGGGTTCGGGGGAGGTCCCGGATTGGAGGCCGTTCGGCTGGCAGCCGTTGGCGCGGGCCTATCGCCGCGAACATCCGACGCTTGGAGACCGGCTGGGCAGGTTCGTCGACGGGATCTTCGCCCCGTCTGAGAGTCTTGCGGAGGGGCGACGGAGCGGGCCCGCATCCGACCCGGAGAGAGAGGGCCGCTCCTACAGTCCGGAGCCGATGTGTTTCATCGACTCCAACGGCGTTCGCGCCTGCTGCGTCGCGAACTGTGATTGAACATCGACTGTTTCCGGAAACAGTCGCCCGGACTAAATGAGAAGCGGACCCGCTCGTCGCGGGCCCGCTCCATCTATCGAATCAGGGACGGCCTGTACCCCGGATTCTGTCCACCCTTGCGGGCTCGAGGACCATTTCTCTTAGCGGCTACCGGGCGGCCGTGAAGGGAGCAAGCTCCCATCCTGACGCGAGCAGCGTCCTCCGCCCAACTGCCTTGCTCCCGACGGGGTTTACCTATGCGAGGCGCCTCGCGGCTCCCCCGGTGGGCTCTTACCCCACCTTTTCACCCTTACCCCCACGTTGAGGGCGGTAACTTTCTGTGGTACTTTCCGTGGCTGCGGGTTATGGCCCGCAACCCCCCGCCTTTCGACGGGCGTCGCGCTCATCGGAGTCCGGAAGTTCCTCCAAGCCTCGCGGCTCAGCGGCCCTCCGGCCGTCCCTGAAATTTCTATTGAACCGAAGCCGTCGGAACGAGAAGCTCGGGCTTGTAGAGGATCCGCTGGCAGCTCTCGCACGTGACCAGGCTCTTGAGCTTGGAGATCTCGAGGATGAGCCCCGGCGTGAGGTTGATCTGGCACGCGCCGCAGTGGCCGGCGACGACGGGCACGACGGCGTCGGGCTTGCCGCGGCCGCGGATGTGGTTGTAGACCTTCATCTCGGAGGGCGCCACCGCGGCGGCGGCGGCGTCCCGGCCGACCTTCTCGGTCTCGAAGCGTCCCTTCGCGTGCGACAGCTCCGCCTCGAGCTTGGCCAGGTCCGTCTTGGAAAATTCTTCCGTCTTCTTGAATTCCACCGTGGCCGCTTTTTCTTCAGACTTGGCCTTGTCGAGGTCCTCCATGAGCTGGAGGATCTCGGTCTCGATGTCGCCGGCGGCGGCCTTCTCGGCCTCGATCTCGGCCTGCATCGTCTTGTACGCCTCGTTGGACTTCAGATCGTTGAGCTGGGTGGAGTGCTTGCGCGCGGCCTCTTCCTTGGCGGCGACGTCGAGCTCCTTGGTCTTCTTCTTCTTCTCGAGCTCGAGTATGCGCGCCTTCGCCTCGTTCATGTGCCGCTTCTCGTTTTCGAGGTCGGCCCGCAGCGCGGCGATGCGCGGCGGCACGGCGTCGATCTCTTTCTGAATGGCGTCGAGGACGTTGTCCTTGAGCTGGAGGGCGACCAGGGCGAGGAAGGCTTCTTTGGTCAGGGCCATAGGCTTTGACCAGTATAGGATATTTCCCCCTGGCTGAAATGGTGCGGCATGCCGTGCAGGGGGTCAGACCATGAGAATCGCCTCGGCGTTCCTGGCGCTTCTGGTCGCCATGCCCCCGCCTCTTTTCGCGGCGGACGCGGAAGTCGAAACCTCGACCTCCTCCGCCGCGATTCTTTTATCCACCGGGACTTTCACCGGCCCGGTCACGGTCACCGCTCCGCGCGTCACGGAGCAGGACGTCCTGAAGACCGCGCGCGTCGCGGGGGCGGGCACCGCCGTCGCCGGAGGCGGCCTCATGACCTACGCCGTTCTCTTCACGGCCGGAGGCCCCTTCGGCTGGGCCGCCGCCTTGGTCTTTCTGGGCGGCATGACCGCCTATCTCTCGCACCGCCGCCTGCAGGGCAAGGAGGACTTCAAGTGGGGCGTCGCCCCTCAACCTGCGCCGCAGGCGCCGGCGACGGCCCAGCCCTAGGTCAGCGGACGACGGTCAAGGACCCGCGTTTGCGCGGCACACCCGGCGCGCTGATGAGGTAGCGGTAGATGCCGGAGGCGACGCCAGCCCCCGAGTCGTCGGTCAAGCCCCACGTCCCCTGGCCTCCCGCGGAGGCCTCCACGGTCCTGACCCAGCGTCCCGAGAGGGTGAAGAAGCGGATCTCGCTGCGGGGCGGCAGGCCGTCGATCGTGACGCTTTGGCCGGCGTGGCGATCCAGGCGCCAGGGATTGGGGAAGACGCGGGCTTGGCTGAAGTCGGCGGCGCCGAGGCCGGCGTCGGGAGGCGCGGCGCCCGAGTTGCCGGAGATGACCTGCCCGACGGGCTGAACGACGGTCCCCAGGCTCGAACGGGCCGCGAGCCAGCTCAAGAGGCCGGCGAAATTCGCCTCGGTGATGGACCATTCATCGCAGCTGTCGCAGACATCCCTGAACGCGAGCGTGACCCAGCCGCCGCCGGAGTTCTCGGCGTTTATGACGTATTGCTGGATCTCGGCCAGAGTGGTCGTCGATCTGACCACCGGCGCCGTGCGGATGAAGTACGGGTTAGCGGGCGGGATGCTCTCGGCGACGAGGCAGCTGGAATAGGGACAGCCCAGGCCGTAGCTGCGGCGTCCGCTCGTGTAGCCGCAGCTCTGGACCACGCTCTCGACGGTTTCATTCGATTGGCCGTAGGGATAATCGAAGGAGACGACCGGCGAGACGCCCATGTCGAGAAGCGCTTGGCGGCTGCCGCACGCTTCGTAGACCATCGTGCTGTGGGACACGGTGGTCAGGTCGGGGAAATTGACGCTCAGCGAGCCGATCTCATGGCCGGCGGCCGCGACGGAGAGCATCTGCGCGGCGGTCATGTAGCCGCCCGGCTGGCCCATGGCTCCGGTGATGATGTAGTAGGTCCCCTTGAAGCCGTATTGGTTGAGCAGCGGCAAGGTGACCAACTGATTGGCGCGGCCGCCGCCGAAGGTGATGCTCACGACGGTCGTGGCGGCCTCGACGGCCGTCCCGGCTGACAGCAGGCCCAAAGCGAGGGCTCCGGCTCGGATGCTTCGTAGAGAGGTCTTCATGAGTCCGATGCTACCCAACGCGGTATGACGCGCGAAGGACGGCCGGGCAAAGGTTTTGCGAACGCCGGGTTCACGGTGAAGTTACAGCGGCGCTACTGGGGCGCTACCGCTTCGTTTCTATATTCAAACCATGAACGATCCGTTTCGGGGGAGGCGCGAGTGACTAGGAAAATGACCTTCGTGTGGATATGGCTGACCGCCTGCGTTTTCGCGGCACGCGCCGCGGCGTCGGGCACGGAAGGCGCGGCCTTCCTCGACATACCGGCCGGAGGCCGGCCGGCGGCGCTCGCCGGGGCCTACAGCGCGCTGGCCAGCGACGCGTACGCGCCCGTCTGGAACCCCGCCGGGCTGGGCTTCATTCCCGGCGCGCAGCTCGCCGCGATGCACGCGGACTACGACGACATCGGCGGCTACGAGTTCGCGAGCTTCGTCCATCCCCTCGGCCGCGGCGGCTTGGGGGTGTCCGCGCAGTATTTCCACGCCGACCGGGCGTCGTCGCTCGACCTCAACGGGAATCAGCTCGGGACCCATTCCTCATATTACGGCGCCTACTCGCTCGCCTACGGCTACGCCTTCAACGAGAAGCTCTCGCTCGGCGCGGCGGCCAAGCTCATCGACGCGCGCCTGGCCGACGCCTCCGCGCGGACCGGCGCCGGCGACGCCGGCGCGTTGTATCGCGTCAACGCCAAGGTCACCTTCGCCGCCGTCGCGGCGAACCTCGGCGGCAAGCTGAAATTCCTCCAGCAGGCAGACGAACTGCCCCAAAACTATCGCCTGGGGGTGCATCTCGCTCCGATCGCGCAGTTATCCCTTGTGCAGGAGACGGTCTATGACCGGACCGAGCTTCTGTCGGGGCGCTTCGCCGCCGAGTGGCGGCCGCTCGACGCGCTCGCCGTCCGGGCGGGCTACCGCACCGACACCGCGCGCAGGCTCTCCGCGCTGGGAGGCCTGACGACGGGCGTCGGCCTGAAAGTCTGGGGCCAGCGCTTCGACTACGCGTGGCTGCCGATGGGCGACCTGGGGCAGACGCAGTATTTCTCGCTGGTGCTCACCTTCGGACCCTCGAAGACCGCGCCGACGGTAGGCTGGACGAACTTGGGCTCGTCGTAGAACGCCGCGCGCTTCGGGAAAGGCTCAAGTCGAGAAGCAAAAGCCCCGGAGGCCATTTCTGGCTTCCGGGGCTTCTTCGATGAGTGGTGGGCAGTACAGGATTTGAACCTGTGACCCTTGTCGTGTGAGGACAATGCTCTACCGCTGAGCTAACTGCCCGTCGGGGATCCGCGCCGACCGACGGACATTATAGCACGACTAGAAGGACGCGAACCAGTCGTAGATGCGGGAGGGGATCTCCGAGATGTAGTCCCGGGTCTCCTTGGGAGCCACGCGGTCGAGGCCCGCCGCGCCGTACTTGCGCACGACGCGCCGGACGTTGCCGATGCCCCAGTTGTAGGAGGCCAGGATCATCTTCAGCTTGTCGGCGGGAATCTTGGACATGTCGGACAGGTCCTGGCCCATCTTGAAGAAGGAGTTCGCGATCCAGTCGATGTACTTCGTGCCGGCCTTGATGTTGGCGGAAACGTCGTAGAGGCTTCCGCGCACGCCCATTTCGGCGGCGGTGTCGGGCATGAGCTGCATCAGCCCGGTGGCGCCGGAGCCCTTGTTGCGGGCGTTCCGGCGGAAGTTGGACTCCTGACTGATCACGGAGAGGACGATCATCGGGTCGACGTTCTGGCGGCGGCCCTCGGCGATCGCGGTGTCGACGATCTGGGCGCTCACGCCCTGCGAGAGCAGCAGGGCGCGGATCTTGTTGTAGCGGGCGGGATCGTTGAGCGGCAGCGGAGGCGGGACGACGACGGCGCTCCCTCCGGAGAGCGCGGCGAACGAATCGGGGGCCGTGGGAGAGGCGTTGTCGAAGGCGTTTGACCAGGAGTAGTCGGGCCTAAGGCTGGCGGCGCGGACCGCGCTCACCTGGGCCTCGACGCGCTGGGCGGCGAGCTGGCGGCGCAGCCCAAGCACGAAATTGATCTCCATGGCCTTGTCGGCCGAGAACTTCTCGAAGGTCGTCGGGGCGAAGGGCAGGCGGGAGCTTTCGGCGTGCAGGTGGCGGATCACGACGGTCTTCCAGTCCCCGAAATCTTTGCGGGCCTTGGCGAACTCGGCGGGGGCCTTCGCGGCGACGACGGATTTCTTGAGGTCGTCGAGGCGCGGCTGGAAGCGGACGGTCACCTGCGGCACCGGCTCCGCCTGGGGCAGCAAGGTGGAGCGGGCGGCCTCGATCTCCTGAACCAGCCCGGCGCGGGCGGCCTCATCGATCGCAACCTGAGCGGATGCGCTGAGAGGAGCCAGGAGGGCCGCCGCGAGGAAGATGCAGGTCTTCATGCCTAAAGAATAGCCCCGGCCGGCCCAGCCGGTCAGGGGCGGCGGACCCAGGCCCCCCTAGGCCCAAAGGCCTATTTTCCTCCTACGCCCAGGGGAGGCGGCGCACGAGGCCTTGGATCAAGGACAGGCGCAGGAAGCGCAGGGGCTTGCCTTCCCGGTCCTTCCAGACCGAGGAGTCGCTCGATTCGTCACGGTTGTCGCCGAGCACGAAGTAGCTCTTTTCGGGCACGACCATGGGGGCAAGACTGTCCCCCTCCAGGCGCTCGTCGGCCCGGGAATGGAAGACATAGGGCTCATCGATCTTATTTCCGTTTATAAAGACAGCCTTTTCCCGCATTTCGACGGTCTCGCCGGGCAAGGCGATCACGCGCTTGACCATGTCGATGTCCTCCACCGGGCTGCGAAAGGAGAGAAACTCCCCTCTACGCGGGGCCCGGGCCCTCAAGGTGAGCTTGTCGAGGATGAGCAAAGTCCCGGTCCTGAGCGTGGGCTCCATGGAGGGGCTGGCCACGTAGATCGGCTCGGCCACCCAGAGCCGCAGCGGCAGCACGACCGCCAAAGCGATCGCGAATAGCTTCAAAATCCTCAGCAGACCCATCGCTCTTAAGGATACCCCGTTAAGAAGCCTTCGTCCAGGCTTCGGTTGACACCGTTGCGGGCGTTTGGCTATAATTTCGGTCCCGCCATCCGTTGGTCTTTCACTCGGCTCGGCTGCGACGCGATGTTGGCGTTGCCGCGCCCGGAGACCCGGCAAGGCGGGGATAGTCGCGGGCGTAGTTCAATGGTAGAACACGAGTTTTCCAAACTCGTTACGTGGGTTCGATTCCCATCGCCCGCTCAGATCGCGTTTTTTGCTGGGATAGCTCAGGGGTAGAGCATCCCCTTGGTAAGGGGAAGGTCGTGGGTTCAATTCCCATTCCCAGCTAGTTTTTTCGTCGCCGCACCGATTCTCAAAGACAACAGCACACAAGGAGACCTCACGTCATGGCCAAGGCTAAATTCGAGCGCACCAAGCCGCACGTCACCATCGGAACCATCGGTCACGTCGACCATGGCAAAACGACCCTGACGGCCGCGATCACCAATTATCTCTCGAAGAAAGGCTTGGCGCAGGCGAAGCGCTACGACGAGATCGACAACGCTCCCGAGGAGCGCGCGCGCGGCGTGACGATCAACGTCCACCACAACGAGTACGAGACGGAGAACCGTCACTACGCGCACGTGGACTGCCCCGGACACGCGGACTACATCAAGAACATGATCACGGGCGCGGCGCAGATGGACGCGGCGATCCTCGTGGTGTCGGCGGCCGACGGCCCCATGCCGCAGACGCGCGAGCACGTGCTGCTCGCCCGTCAGGTCGGCGTTCCTCACATGGTCGTGTTCCTGAACAAAGTCGACGTGGCCGACAAGGACCTCGTCGAGCTCGTTGAAATGGAAGTCCGCGAGCTGCTGTCCAAGTACGAGTTCCCGGGCGACAAGGTGACGATCATCCGGGGATCG
>JAUYSH010000101.1 GCA_030696455.1 Elusimicrobiota bacterium | reverse complement strand
CCTGCTTGGCAGGAGTTCGCGTATGAGAGTTCGTTCTCAGGTTTTCGCGAAGCGAAAACCCTGGCGCCGCAGGCGCCATTCCGTTCGTGTCAGTGCTCGTTCCAGGACGTTTCAAAACCCCATGAACTGGGAGTCATACTCCCCATTTTCACGGGGTTCCGGAGACGGCGATGTTATCCGCATTACCGCAGCGCTGGCGGCGATGGAGATGACCGACGACGCGAGCTAAACCTTCAAGCGAGCGGGAGTTGAAGCTTGTCGGGCGATTGCCTGATAGGGATTCTCCTCAACCGTGCCGCGATGAAGTACTCCTCGGCGATCTTTCGGGCATCCGTGTACTGCGGCTTCGCCGGTGAGAACGCCAAGCCCAGATCGGGCTAGTCGCCGGCCCGCAATGCTCGTTTTATGATTTGCGCGACCGAACCCCGTTTGATCCCATTCTGCTGGCAGTAAGTCGATTTAATCCAGAGGGAGAGCGACTTCGATCCTTTACTCGAATTGCAGGGCGCGCAGCATCTTGCGATATTTTCTCGAGTGACGATTCGCGCGTCGTTAATGATGTGCTCCAACGTCGCGACAGCCTTTCGGGATCCATCGCTGCCGCACCTCAAGTTCCTGCTCGCCTGGGATGCCCCATTTATTCATTCGAGCAATCACCGGCCGGCGAGCGAAGAGGGCTCAGGACCATTCTCTCCCCTCCGGTGCGCCCAGTCGCGGCAGGGCGCGACTTGTAGTCGACTATAGCGAACCGGCGGCTCGATCGGTCCACCCAAACGAGGCCGCCGTCCGGTCAAGCCAATAGTTCAACGGAGGACAGGCGCCAACGCCGCCGTTATGTCGTGCCTGGCCGCCATGCATTTCTCCTTCAGCCAGCGTTGCGCTTTTCAATATTCCACGACAACAGAGAGGGGGCTGTTGGTCAGCGCAGACTGCATTGCAATTTCCTCCGAATGGCGATCATCCCGAATTCTTTCGTGTCGGCGGATACCCAGATAGAGGCATCAGAAGGCACGGGATTCCGGGCATTCGAAGATTCGATATGCCCAATGGTGATTTGGACTTGCCCGTCAAGCTTGATCATCTGGATTGTCGTTCGTCCATCGTGGGTCTTGCTGATGGTTTTCCAGTCTTTGGATGGGATGTCCAGCGACCCGCCCTGCCAAACGATCAGTGTCCAGGGTTGATGCTTAATTTGATGCTCAAGGGGTAAGAATCCGGTCCAGATCTCTTTCCATTTGTCTGTTTTTTTATCCCCTTCATACAGAGCGCACTTAGGCGATGTGCCGACGGTGACCTGTGCGCGCACATCATTGGCGATGAAGACATACAGAACAGGGGCCTGCCGGCAACTGGCTCGGGAATAGGGGTTAGGCTGAGCCCATTCTGAAAGTTTGTTGGGACAGCTTTAGGCCCTAGGACCCATTTTCACACGGGCCTATTGCAAGCTGCGCATTTACCCACGTGACGCACAGCCAACCTGGCGCGGCGACGTATACTAGTGCCGATGTTGCCGTCAAGACGCTCGGTGGCGAAGGAGGGAGCTAATGAATAAGACTACCAGGATCGCATTGTTGGGAATCGCGTTGGGTGCTTTCATGGGCAGGTTCGCCAGTGCGGTCGATTTCGACCAGACCCTGGATGTGAAAGCCACGTTAGCCCATCTCAAAGCGGCCGCAGCGAGCGACCCAGGAACGCCTTCCGCGCGGCCGGTCCTCTTAGTCAGCGACACCGCCGGTGTCGCGCCCGACATGAGCCATGCCCAAGCGTATAGCGGAGATGGGTTCGAGCTTCGCAACAGCTACATCCTGCGCACGCGCGACAAGTACGACGGGCAGATATTCGGCAATAGGTTGGGGTATCTGCAGGGAGCGTCCGACGTAGTCGCGATCAGGACCTTCCAGGACCAACTGCTTGCGCTTAGAAAGGATGGCCGGGTATGGGTCTTCGCTCCATTGACAGGCGTGTCAGGGGTGTGGCGGCTTCTCGCTGTGGGCGTCTCCGAGATGGCTGTCCAAGGCTCGACGCTCACTGTCACCGAACGCGCCGGACGCCGTTTGGTCTACGTTGGCGGCGACCTGTACGACTCGTCGTATACGGATGTCATATCCGCATCGCGGATCTTGATATTTGGCAATACCTCCGGATCCTTTCAAGAAATCAAACAATGAGACGCGAAGTGCCCCGCTTGCTGAATTAAAATGTGATTAGTCCGAGACCGGACCAGTTGTCCTGGTTCTTCCATTCCGCCTCATCAATTTCCCTCTGATCGATCTTTATCTTCCTCCCATCAAACCAACGGTTCGCTTCACATGCCGCTGCGGTCGAACGCCACGCTGTGCCGCGCGCGCTATAAATTCCTCACTGGCGCGCGTCGGCAGAAGCGCTTGGTTCGGCGGACCTCGTCAGAGCGTCTTTAACCGCATCACTTCTGAGATATTTCACCATGATGCCCAATGGCACGCCATACACGCTAATGGTGAACAGGCCCAAGATGGCGCTGAAAATCCCAAATTGATTTAGATGGCCCATTGTAATTGGAACCAACATTGTGACGCCACAGCCTGCAGTGAAGAGAATTAGTAGCCATGTTAGAGTTTCAAGAGTGCGGCGAGACCATGGCCTAAGTTTAAGAAGGCTTATTCCTGAGAATATACCAAGCGCGCCAATGGCGACCTGAAGAACGGCTAGTATCGGGAAAATTCGGACGATATCCGGCAATGCGTCGCTACCCTGGGGCTGCATCCGCATCATGACGGAGGCAATGAATCCCATGATGGCGGAGAAACACATCAATCCCCCAATAATAATCCATGCCCATCCGATTACAGTTACGCAGGTTGGTCGTTTTTCTTGAAACATAACGTTCATTCCGCCGAACGCTGAGTAGACAGGTCTACCCAACGTGGCTGGCTAATTACCGTAATGACGAATTATATAGGTAAAACCGACGCTTCGCCAGGCTACGGCATAAATGAGAAGGGGCCTAAACACCGCAGGCGAGGTCGGCCTACCACGCGCCGGAGAGGCGCTAGAACTTAACGAGCAGCGAGAACCGGAAGGCGTCGCCCAAGGCCCCGAACGGCATCCATGCGAAGTCGAACGCGGCCTTGGTGAAGGACAGCCCCCCGCCCGCCGTGACGCCGCTCAGCGTGCCGTTCTCGCGCCGCGAGGAGGTGTAGCCCGCGCGCAGAGCCCCCCCGATGCCCTCGGAGAGCGACCGTCGCCCCTCCAGGCCCAGCGCGACATACGGATCCGTGTCGCGGGCCTTGCCGAGGTCCAGGTCGACCGTGAACCCCTTGCTGAGCGCGGCGGCCACGCCCCCGACGACCGTCAGCGGCAGAGGATCGGTCTCGCTCGCCACATAGCCGATGCGGTTGCCCATGTTGCGCACCGAGCCGCCCAAGGTGACGGGGCGCTCAGAGATGATCGGATTGACGCGGTACAGCACGCCCAGATCGGCCGCCATCGCGCTGCCCCTGTAGGAGTCGATGGACTGATGGATGTACTTGCCCGTGACGCCCAGGCTCAGCCGGTCGCTGGCCGCGTAGGCGTAGGAAGCCGCGTAGGCGGAGTCGGCGGCGTCGAAGGTGCCCACGGGCAAGGTGGAGTCCCCGGTGCGGCGCTCGAGCTCCCCCACCCCGAGGTAGTAGATGGAAACGGCGAAGGCGTGCTTGTGGCCCTCGGTCTCGATGCGCTCGCGCCCCTCGGATCGGCCGAACGGGACGGCGAAGGTGAGTGTCTGGTAGCTGACGCCCTGGAAGAGAGCGGAGTGCGCGCCGGAAAGCTGCGGACGGGCGAGCCGGACGAGGCCCGCGGGGTTGTAGTACGCGGCGGAGGCGTCGTCGGCGACGGCGGTGAAGGCGTCGGCCATGGCGCCGGCGCGGGCGCCGGAGCCGAGCTTGAGGAACTGGGCGCCCGAGGTGCCCCGCGAGGTGGCGGCCGAGGCCGTCCCCGCCAGGAGGAGGAAGGAGAGGAGGAAGGCGCTGTTCTTATAGGTCACAGGCCGCTCCCCTTGATGATGGCGATCTTGAAGAACTTGCGCCGGCCGCCGTGGATGGCCTCGCCGATGTAGACGCCGCTGGCGACGGTCTGGCCGGCGTCATTGCGGCAGTTCCAGGGGGTGTAATAGGTTTGGCCCGCGGGGACCTGGCCCTGCTCGATGGTGCGGACCTTTTCGCCGGCGACGTTGTAGATGTTGAACTTGAGGTCGGCGGGCGTGCCCGAGAGCGGGATCGAGGTGCGGATCATCGTGCCCAGGAACGGGGCGTGCACGCCGCCCGAGCCGAAGAGGGTGGCGTTGCGCACGATGTTGGAATGGACGATGCAGTCCGCCGGGTTGGGGAAGTTGGCGACGGCGATGTCGGCGCCGCCGAAGGAGACGGTCGAGGTGGCCACCGGCGTCGAGTCCAGGACGACGAAGGTCGAGAAGTGATCGACGCTGACCGTGATGGTCTTGTTGACGGTGTCGAGGCGGCGGTTGACGGTCTCGGGGACGAAGCGGCCGAGGACGGCGTTGTAGAAGTAGACCTGGATCTTGTCGTCGGTCGTGGAGGTCGAGGCCGCGAGGCTGTAGGAGAGCGTGAGGTCCGCGCGCTCCTTGAGCTGGTGGCGGATGCCGGCGGGCAGGAAGATGGAGTAGAAGGCGGAGATCGGGTTGGCGCCGCCGACCTGGGTGGTGGAGGCCTGGGTGCGGTACGTCGACATCGCGGCCCACATCTCGTCGGGGAAGGCCGAGGGCACGTCGGCGACCTCGAGGGCGGCGGGGGCGTAGCCGACCGCGGCGATGCTCAGGGCCTTGGCGAGCTGCTGGTCGCGGCCCTTGGACATCGAGACGTTGACGGTGGTCGTCGGATTGGCGACGACGGAGGAGTCCGGCAGGCTGTCGGAGCCCTCGGCGAAGGCGCCGGGCGGCAGGTCGATGCGGGAGCGCTCATCGAGGCCGAGCAGCTCGTCCTGGGCGGAGGGGTTCATGCCGACGGAGCCGCCGTTGATGTTCGTGGCGCGGCCGTCGGCGGAGGAGTCGAGGCCGGCGTAGAAGTCGAAGACCTTGTCGATGGCGAAGTTGTCGCCGGTGGTCGGGTCGATCTCGGCGGCGAAGGCGCGGATGCGGATGGAGAAGCGGGTCTCGTTGGTCGCGAGGGTGTACCGGGCGGTCAGCACGCGGCGGCTGGAGGAGTTGGAGGGGTTGTTGAGGATGCCGGCGCCGTTGGGGGCGACGAGGGCGGCGCCGGCCGCGGTGAAGGTGGAGACGGTGAGGATGGTGGTCAGGTCGTCGTCGGCGGCGGTGTCCTGGCGCAGGGGCTTGAGGCAGTCGACCTGGACGAGGAAGCTCGTGCGGGCGGCGTCGAGGGCCTTGGCGGTGCCGAGGCAGTCGAGGCGGGCGGGGCGGTAGGTGAGGTTGATGGTCTTGGTGGTGGTGGACTCGGCGGCGCCGAAGACGACGCCCGCGCCTTCGGCCGGGAAGACGACCTCCTTGCCGTTGGAGCCGGAGAGCAGGACGATGTTGTAGGAGATGCCGGGCTTGAAGCCGGAGACCGTGTAGGCGTTGACGGTCTTGGCGACGGGGTCGGACTCGACGGAGCCGACGACGAACTCGCCGGCGCCGAAGTTGGCGGCGGCGATGCCGACGACCTCGTTGGAGTTGGGCGAGGTGCCGTCGGACTTGAGGATGCGGCCGGTGGCGGTGGCGCCGCGCGTCAGCGTGAGCGGAGCGACCGGGGTGTTGGAGCCGGTGAAGATGGAGAAGGAGGAGCCGATGACGGAGACGGTCGCGTTGTACACCCCGTAGCCGAGGCTCGTCGCGTGCAGGCTGTAGAGGCCGGTGGACAGGCCCGGGATGCTGAACAGGCCGCCCGACTCCGTGGTCGCCTCGATGTCGCCGAGCGGGTTGGACGGCACCGTCCCGACGGGATGGAGGTTGATCGCGGCGGCGGGGAAGCCGCGCTTGTCGCCGAACGGATAGCTGAGCGCGCCGCCCGTCGCCGCGTCGGCCACGACGACCTGGCCGGTGACGACGACCGAGAGCGGGGTGAGGAGGAAGTTGGCGCTGGTCTGGGTCTGCAGGTTGACGTTGCTCAGCGCGACGGTGCCGTAGTAGCGGCCGTCGCTGGCCTGGTTGCCGTCGCGGGGCGCGGCGACGAGGCTGAACTGGTTGGAGACGGCCGACGACACCCACAGGGAGTAGGCGCCCTGCGGGTTGGTGAAGCTCTGCACGACGAGGGACTCGTCGCCGCCGAAGGACGGGCGGGCGGTGACCTTGATGTTGCCGAGCGCCAGCCCGGTGGTCGTCGAGCGCACGATGCCGGTGACGGACTGGCCCTGGCCGAGGGCGACGGTGCCGACGTCGCGGATCTCGCCGGGGGTGGGCTTGAGGCCGCTGATGGTCACGGGGGCGTAGTTCTGGCTGCCGGAGGCCAGGAAGTTGGGGTCCCAGGTCGTCTGGGCCAGGCGCAGGTCGTAGGAGACGTCGGGCACGAGCGGGCCGACGCGGAAGTAGCCGTCGCCCTCGATCGGGCGGGCGGAGATGGAGGAGGCCGCGGTCACGAAGCCGCCCTCGGTCCAGGGATTGGCGGTCGCCGTGATCCCGAAGTTCGGCGCGAGCAAGGTCGCGTTGGCCGCGTTGATGAGCTCCCCGGTGCCGCCGTCCTTGAGGCGTCCCGTGAGATAAGCGGCGCGCAGCATCGAGACGTTCTGGCCGGTGAGATTGGACTGGAGGCCGGCCGGGGAGAGCGCCGGGTCGGGGAACTTGAGCGGGCGGCCGACGTACTTGATCGGGAAGAGCCGGCCGCGCACGGTGAGCGTGTAGAACTCGCCGGCCGGGAGGTTGGTGAAGGCGTAGTCCACCGAGCCGGACTGCTGGCCGAGGCTGAGGTCGCCGAGATAGGCGACGGTGGAGCGCACGACCTCCTGGCGCTTGTTGAGCACGTTGAGCTCGAAGACGCGGGCGTCGAGCAGGCCGCCGTGCAGCGAGATCGTGCCGGAGACCGAGTAGCCGTTGGACACGGTGAGGGTCACGCTCGAAACGTCCGCGCCGGCGACGGTCACCGTGCGCCCGACGGAGGGTGCCACGATCGGGCAGGTCGAGCAGGAGCGCAGGTCGGTCGTGCGCACGATGTAGACGCCGTCGGGGCAGTTCGGGATGGTGAAGCCGCCCGAGGCGTCGAGGAAGCCCACGCGGCTCGAGACGGGGTTGAACACCGTCGAGATCGCCACGCCGTACGCGTCGATCTCCTGGCGGACCGCGGTCACGCGCGCGATCGTCGCGGAGAGGCCGGCGGGATAGCCCTGAGGAGCGATCGACGGCGCGTTGGCGACGATCTTGGCGTTGGTGTTGAAGAGCGTGTCGGAGATCTGGTTGATCAGGCTGCCCGAGATGGAGAACGTCGAGCCGCGCAGGTCCGAGACCAGGCTCACCGTCGAGCCGTTGACCGCCGAGAGCGTCTGGCGGGAGGACTGGCCGGTGGTGGAGTGCAGGAAACGGATGTCCATCGTCTCGGTGTTCACGCCGAAGACCTTGAACGTCGCCGAGGAGACGCCGCCGGAGCAGGAGCCGCCGACGAGGGGCACGCCGCCCCAGCATTGGAAGTTCGGCAGATCGGTGGCGATCTCGGTGAAGGCATGGCCGACCTCGTTGGGCTTCAAGGAGGCGATCGTCACTCCGGTCAAGGTCACGTTGATGAAGTCCGAGGTGCCGGGCCGGAGCATGATGAGGCCGCTGATGACGCCGGAGGCCGGGGCGAGGGTGAAGTTCTGCGTCGCCGGCGCGGCGACGGAGATCGGGAAGCCGCCGGACGGGATGGTCAGGTCGTAGTCGGTGCCCTGACCGTCGATGTTCGCGTAGAGCTGATAGGTCGCGCCCGCGTCGAGGCCGTTGAGGGCGTAGCTCGCGGCGTTGGCGTTCACGTAGACCTGGGTCGAGCCGAAGTTGAAGGAGCCCGGAGACCAGGCGTTGACCCAGATGCGGCGGCCGTTCGGCGCGACGACGGTGATCGTGCCGCTGATCGAGGCGCCGGCGCCGAAGGTGGAGAAATGGACGCCGGCGACCGTCGCGGTGCCGGACACGACGATCGGGCCGGTGGTGACCGCGCTCAGGCCCTGCGTGTTGGCGCGAAGCAGGTAGGCCCCGGCGTCGAAGCCCGAGATCGAGTAGGCGGCGCTGGTCTGGCCCGCGTTGATGAAGGTCCCCCCCGACAGCCCGGCGGACGCGACGGAGGTCGACAGCGGCACTGCGGAGATGCCCACGGACACCCCGTTGGCCGGAGCGGGCGCGGGTATGCTGACCGTGCCGCTGATGATCGCCTTGGGCAGGAAGGGCGTCAGGTCTAGGCGGGCGCCGTCGGGGCCGACGTAGATCGAGCCGGTGGAACGCGAGTAGCCGAGCAGGTCGCCGACGACGGTGTAGGTCCCCACCGGGACGTTGAAGCCGAGCAAGGTCTTGGCGATGAACTGCTGGGTGGCCGGGTCCCACTGGCCGCCGTCGTCGAAGGTCGTGGTCCCCCCCTTCAGGCGCATCGGTCCGAAGATCGTCGACGACTGCTGGCTGGCGGCGGTGGACGAGCGGATCTGCAGATTGCCCCACTGGTCGGCGGCGGCCGCGGCCACGGACGCATCCAGCGAGGGGACCACCACGAGGCGCGGCGCGCGGCCGATGAACAGGTCGAGCCCGCCCGCGGCGTTGGAGGACACGAGCAGGCCGGCCGTGCGGGAAACGAAGGAGGTCGCCGCGCCCGAGGCGTCCAAGGTCAGATCGATCGTGCCGTCGACGTAGTCGGCGCGGGCGACGTTCATCCGGTAGGCGCCGCCGCCCAGCCCGGGCAGCACGTAGGAGCCGTCCGCGCCGGTCGCGGCCGTGTAATAGCCGGCCGGGCCGTAGACGCTCAGGCGCACGCCCGACAGCGGCGGGTTGGGCACGGTGCCGGGATCGAAGGCGCGCCCGGCGAACTGGGGCAGGGCGACGCTCAGGCGGACCGTGTCGTCCTTGATGCCGCCGCCGCCGAGCTCGACGCGGACGTAGTAGAGGCCGTTGGGCACGCGCACGCCGCCGCTGATCCAGGGGCTGTAGCGGCCGTCCCAGGCGATCTCGCCCTTGCCCGGCTGGCCGTAGCCCCACCGCTCCCAGACGGCCGCGGGCGTCTCGCCGGACTTGAACGGCAGCGAGGAGACGAGTACGTGCCACGGCTGCTGCGCGTCGCCGAGGGTGAAGTTGACGAAGATCTGGTTGGGCTGGCCGTTGGCGCCGAGGCCGATCGCCGCGCTCGACAGGGCCACGCCGTTGGAGGCGGTCGACACGGAGACGCCGACCAGCGCGTTGGCCGGCATCGCGTTGACGCCGAAGTAGAAAGTGTTCTGAAAGCCCAGCGTGTAGAACAGCTCGAGGCTCTTGAAGCCGGTGGACGCGGAGAGCACGTAGAACGACTTGGACGACCGCCCGACCTCGAAGTTCACGGCGACCGCCGAGGCCGTGGAGAGCGCGGGGCTCGTCGTCACGCCGACCTCGGCGTCGGCCACGAAGGCGGACCCGTCGAAGCGGGCCGAGCGCAGGTCGACGGTCAAAGGCGCGGCGACCGGGGCGCGGGAGCCGCACATGTCCCGGGTCTCCAGGCGCCGCACCTCGGAGAGTTCCCCCTGCTTGACCGAGAAGTAGGGAGCGTCGAGCTGCACGAAGCGGGCGGGGCCGGGCACGACCGCGAGCGAGGGAGAGCCGAGGAGCAGGGGCTGGGGCAGGTCGCCGGCGGCGGCCGTGGTCTTCAAGGAGGACACGGTGACGGTGGCGACGCCCACCTGGCAGGAGGCCCGAGCGGTGGACCAGGTGAAGACCAAGGTCTGGCCCAAGGAGAGGCCCGAGTTCATGTTCACGAAAACGGAAGGCCCGGAATAGAGCACGGCCTGCGGGCCGGCCGCCGTGCTCGTCGCGGTCACCCAGGTCGGGAACGGGAAACCGGGAGGAGCCGTGAAGCCGATCTGGCCGCCGGTGAGGATCCCGTTGGCGCCCGCGGTGTAGGTCACGACGATGGTCGTCGTCTGCCCCGACACGGCGAAGGTGGAGGTCAGGACCGCCGTGCCTTCGCCGGAGATCGCGCCGCTGGCCGTCAGGCCGGGGTCCTTGAGGAGCACGTCGATGCCGACCATGGTCTGCCCGGCGGGCGCGTAGACCTGCTCCGCGCCCTGGCCGCTCGTCCCGTACACGCCGCGCGGCTCGTCCGGCTGGAGGGCGAAGTCGCCGTTGGCGTCGATGAAGGCGCGGATATAGTAAGGAAGCCCCCCGGCCACCGCGACGTCGTAGGAGCCCGCACCCGTCGGCACGACGCGGCTGGCCACGGGATGGCCGGTGAACTGGGCGCTGGACCAGAACTCGAGCACGAGGGCGCCCGTGCGCGTCCCCGCGTAGGAAGCGACGCCGGTCACGTAGGCGGCCGAGGCCGCGGCGGTCGTGGAGGGCACCACGCCGATCTCGACGCCCGAGGCGACCTGGCCGGGGGCGAGAAGGACGGGACTCGGGACGCCGTCGAGGCCGAACACCCCTGAATCCTCGCCGAAGTCCGGCGCCCGGTTGGCGTTGGCGTCGATGAAGGCGCCCAGGTAATAGGTCGTGCCGACGGGCAGATTGGAGAAGGCGAAGGCGCGCGTGGACGTCAAAGTCAGGCCGCCGACGGAGGTGGAGCTCGAGAACGAGGGCGAATCGAACAGGCCCACGATCACCGCGCCGCCCTGGCTTCCGGCGTAGTTGACGCTTCCCGTGATGCCGCCGAGCGCGCCGGCGGAGCCCGACAGAGAGAGCTTGAACTGGCCGAAGGAGCCCGAGGCGTAAGCGCCCGCGTCGATCGTGTAGACGCCGTCCTCGGGCAGCACGAAGTTCGAGATCTGCGCGTTGCCGTCCCCGCCGCCGTCGTCGTCGTACTCCAGCCAGTCCCCGTCGGGGCCGTACAGATCGAGGTAGGAGTCGTAGAAGCCGACGGCCTTGAGCGCGATCGACACCGGCTGTCCGCGGGTGCCGCGGAAGGTGTACAGGCGGCGCGGGGCGCCCGGGCGGTCCGGGGAGGTGCAGTCCGACGCGGCGAAGGACTGAACCACGTCCGCGCCGAAGGAGATCTGGCGGCGGTCGCAGAGCTGGATGGGGTCGGAGAGGACCTGGCTGCCCGTCTCGCGGTAGAACTCGAGGCCGTACAGGGTCGAAGCGCCGGTGGGCTCCCCCTCGTCCGGGTTGAAGTTGCCGTTGGGATCGATGAAGGCGCGGACGTCGTAGAGCCCGTCCGGGACGTTGTTGAACAGGAACGGCGACGACGCGCTGAACGGCGCCGTCGCGAAACGGATCGGCACGTCGGAGTACAGCGGGGTGAGGCTCATGCGCACCGTGCCCGAGGTCACGAGCGAGCCGGCGTAGGCGACGGTCCCGCCGATGAAGTTGACCGCGTTCGCGGTCGTGATCGCGACCGCCTCGCCGGCGCCGGTCGCGGCTCCGCTGACGTTGCCGTTGAGGCGCACGGTGGCCGCGTCGAGGTTCTGGCCGTTGTGGACCGAGCCGGTCACGAACACGGTCGAGGAGTTGTAGACCGCGAGGCTGAAGCCCATGTCCTCGAAGGTGTTGTTCAGGCCGTCGAACGTGCGCTGTCCGACCAGGTTCAGGGACTGGTCGTAGCGCAGCAGCAGGTAGTCGCCGGCGCCGGTCGTGCTCTCCCAGACTTCGAACAAGTGGCCGCTGGCCGGGTCGACGCCGAGATTGCCCAGGCCGCCGGTGATGTGGACCAGGATCGGACCGAAGGACGCGGAGGCGGTCTGCGAGATCGCCGCGCCGGAAACGTCGTACCGGACGGTGCGTGCCGTGTTCCCGTCGGTCGCGTACGCGAGATACAGCCCGCCCGCGTCGTCGAGGACCATGCTGGCCTCGTTGTCCGAGGGCGCGCCGAGCGCGGTGATGTCCAGCGAGGAGACCAAAGCCAAGGTGCTCGCGTTGAACTTGAGGAGGAAGTGGAGGCCGCTGTCCCCGTCGTTCTGCTTGTTCGTCACGGCATAGACGACGAAGGTCTGGCCGTCCGGGCTCAGCGCCGCCCCCTGCACGCGCGACCTGCAGTACTGGCAGGTTCCGGGAGGCGTGAACGAGCCGGTCAGGTCGAGGCTCAGGTCCGCGGGGTCGATCTTGAGGACGCGGACCTGGTTGGTCGGGATATGGCGGGAGGCCGCGTAGATGTTGCCGCCGGCGTAAGCCAGGCCGTCGAGGCCCTGGTAACCAGGGTACTCCATGTAATCCTGGGCGGCGAAAGCGGCGTCGTATTTCGTCAGGGTCGCCGTCGAGGCGCCCATGTCGTCCTCGATGCGTCCGCCCATGAAAACGAAGCCGGGGGCGACCGCGAACTGGCCGATCGCGAGGTCTCCCGTCGAAACGACGGCCGAGGACAGCATGACGCCCGTCGAGCTGTAGCGCACGCCCCAGGCCTCGAGGCCCTCGTTCTGGGCGGTGATGGTGATGAGGATGGGCTGCGGGCCGTTGACGGCGGCCGAGTCGATCTGGACGATGACGCCGAGGTCGGTCGCGCCGCCGTCGAAGCGGGCCCCGCCGGGAGCGGCGAAGGAGCCGGTGAAGGCGTTGACGCTCCCGCCCTGCCCGGGGTCGGAGATCAAGCCGCCGTGCGTGTTGCGCTCCGGCCGTTCCTGGGAGACGGTGACGGCGCCGCCCTCGTTGAGCTCGGCGTAGGCGTGCGCCGCGGGGTTATAGACGCCGCTGCCGCTCGGGTCGCGGAACGCGTCGAGGTAATACGTGCCGAACGGCAGGCCCTGGCGGTCGAACTCGAAATCGCCGGAGCCCGGAGCCGGCGTGCCCGTCGCCGGGACGCGCAAGGTGTACAGCGGCGAGCCGAGGAATTCGGGGTTGTTGAAGAAGCGGACGTACAGCGGGCCGGCCTGCGTGCCGAGATAGGTCATGTGCCCGCGGATGCGCCCGGAGGTCTGCCCCGCGCCGAAGCTGCCCGGGTCGTTGATCTGGAGATCGCTGCCGTAGCTCGGGTAGGAGCCGGCGCCGCTGGAGACCGAGACGGGCGGCCGGCTGCCGAACGGCTCGCCGAAGTCGTGCCAGCCGTTGCCGTTGGCGTCGACGAAGGCGCTGACATGATAGGAGCCGGCCGCGAGGAAGTCGAGGCGGAAGGGATAGGTGCTCACTCCGACGACCCGAGTGATCGCCTGCTCCGTCTGCTGATCGTAGCCGGTCCCGTTCTCGGGGAAGGCCCGGACGATCAGCTTTTGCGACGCCGCGGAGCCGGCGTAGCTCACGACGCCCCGCAGGGACCCGTTCGGCGGGTCGGCCAGGGAGAGCTCGATCTCCGTCGTGCCCGTCGCCGCGACGAATATCTGCGGCGGGTTGTTCAGGTCCGGCGTGCCGCCGAAGCCCGCGGGGACGCCGGGGGCGATCGGCTCGCCGAGCGCCTCGTCCGGGCTGTTGTTGAGGTTGGTGTCGATGAACCCGGCCATGTAGTAGGTCGTGTCGCCCTGCAGGCCGGCGCGCTGGAAGTAGCCGGTGGCCGACAAGGTCAGCAGGTAATCGACGCTGCGGAAGTACGGATCGCGGGAGATGCCGAGGACGACGGGTCCCGCGGCCGAGCCGGAGTAGGTCACCGAGCCCGCCACGACCGCGGTGCCCTGCGCGCCGAAGCCGCCGTCCTGGACGATGAGGCTGACCGTCGAGGTCGCGTTGACGAACACCGTGATCGGGAAGGTCGAGACCGACGACTCGAGCGCGTCGGAGCGGCCGTTGCCGTTGGCGTCGACGAAGGCCCGGATGACGTAATCCGTCGCCGACGGGAGGAACGCCAAGGTGTACTCGCCGCCGGCGGCGACGGTCGTGAAGGCGATGACCTCCCCGATGGAGCTGCAGCCGGTGCAATTCGGAACGCCGGCCTCGACGCGCAGATCGCCGACGACCGTTCCTTCATAGAGCACGGCGCCGCGGGCCGTGCCGACCGCCGGGTCGGCGAGGGCCACGCTGAACGGGGCGCCGGACGCCTGGCCGCCGAGCACGACGACCGGGGTCGGGGAGGACGCCGAGAAGCCGTACTGGCCGGAGGGCTCGCCGCGGTCGCGCACGCCGTTGCCGTTGGAGTCGCGGAAGCCTCGCAGGAAATACGCGCCGTCGGGCAGGCCGGGGAAGCCGAAGGACAGCGGCGGGGCGGCGTTGGAGGTCGAGGTCAGGATCGGAACCGACTGAGCGCTCGGCGAGTTGTACACCTGCGTGTAGAACAAGCCGGCGGACGCGCCCGTGTAGGTCACCGAGCCGGAGATGACGCCCGCGAAGCCGCCCTCGAGGCGCATGTTGAGCTGGAAGGGGCCGACGACGCCGGACTGGAAGCTCGTGAGCTCGGCCAGGTAGATGCCGGGAGCGCTCAGCGTCGCCGTGAGGTTGGCGCCGCCCACGCGGTTGTCCCGCGCCGCGACGTTCCCGTCGGGACCGAGGAGGATGAGGTCGGTGGCGAAGGCCGTGGCGGTGGACACGGCCAGGTTGACCTGCGTGCCGACGCCGAGCGAGCCCTGAGCGCCGCCGCCCACCGAGAGGGCGTACAGGCTCGTCACGAAGCCCGGGCCCTTGTCGAGCGCGGGGCAGCCGGCCGCGGCCAGGCTGCCGAAGACCGCCGGGGGCTGCAGCGGGGAGCGGTCGCAGATCGTCGCGTCGGCGCCGGAGACGGCGTTGCCGTTGATGATGGCGATCGGGAAGGGCTGGTTGAGGCCGCCGAAGGTGCCGGCGGGCTCGGTCAGGGAGTCCTGGAAGCCGTTGTTGTTGGTGTCGCGGAAGGCGCGCAGATAATAGACCCGGTCCGGCAGGCCCGTGAAGGTGTAGCTCGTCAGCGCCGCCTCGGCCACGCTCGGAGCCGACGGACCCGGCATGGTGCTCAGGCGCACCCGGTACTGGCCGGCCGACGCCGCGCTGAAGCTGCGGATCTGGCCGGAGATGGACCCGCCCGACGAGGCCGAGCCCGAGACCGCGCCCGAGGGAGCGGACTGGTTGCCCCCGATGTCCCTGGCCCGGACCACGTAGATGTTGGGGACGCCGGGGAGCGGGGCGTTGTCGGTGAAGGACGCCGTCGCCGTGGACAGGAGGACCGGCGTCAGCGAGACGAACGATTCGACGGGAAGGTTCGGCGAGGTGGCCCGGAACACGGCGTAGCCGGCCAGGTCGATGAGGGTGGTGCCGTTGGCGTTGCGGGTCGGAGGCACCCAGGAGAGGGTCACCTTGTTGAAGCCGGGCGCGGCGACCACGCCGGCGGGCGGGCCCGGCGGCACGGTGTCGACGGCCACGGTGAAGTTCACGCCCGTGACCGGGGTTCCCGCGACGACGCTCGAGCCGACGACGCCGCGGTCCGCGCCCGGCTGGAGGACCCCGTTGCCGGCGACGTCGACGAAGGCGCGCACGAAGTAGGCGCCGGCCGGGACCGGGAGGAACCAGGGCTGCTGGAGGGCGCCCGGCAAGGCCGCCGAGGACGCGCGCGGGTAGAAGGTCGTCGAGCTCGTCGAGGCCTCGATGACGAAGCCGCGCCCGCCCGCCGTCTGCGCTCCGGCGTAGTTCAGCAGGCCGGACAGCGCCGGGCCCGCCGCCGGCAAGGTCATGGTCGAGGCCTCCCCGCTGAAGCCGGAGAAAAGGCCGCTGCCGTTGCGCGCCCGGACCTTCCAGAAATAGGTCGAGTCCGGCGCCAGCGACTCATTGATGGCGGTCGCGGTGCCGAGGTAGACGCGCGCCTGCGCGCCGGAGAACGCGGTGGAGCGCTGCACCTCATAGACCGTGCCCGGCGGGTTGGCGCCCGACCACGAGACCAGCGCGCTGGTCGCCCCCACCGGGTCCGGCACGGGATTGCCCGGCACCGCGGCCAAGGTATAGACGGCCTGGGTCAGGGCCGTCGCCGCCGAGACGCCGTTGCCGTTGGACGCCGAGATGGAGCGGATCTGGGATGACGTGTTGCCGGGCAGGGCGTCGAGGTAGGTGCTGACGGAGGAGCCCAGGGAGAAGAGCACGGCGCCGTCGGCGCGGCGCAGCTGATAGCCGGTCGCGCCCGGCACGAGGTTCCAGTCGAAGGTGACGTCGCCGGCGGCGGGGGTCGCGGAGAACGAGGCGGGCGCCGACGGGGCGGCCAGGACGTTCAGCGCGAAGTCGAACCGGGCTCGCCCGCCGGAAGGGACGGAAACGGCGGACAGGGCGGTCATCTGCTCCTCGCCGGCGGACGGCTGACCATCGAAGTTCTTGTCGAGGAACGCGAACACGCTGTAGCCCGTGGCGGGCCGAAGCAGGTGGAGCGTGTAAGGCACGCCCGCGGCCGCGGCGGCGACGGGGATCGGGACGATGAGGCGGTTCTCGGGCGCGTAGCCGGCCGAGCCGGGAACGCCGCGCCCCGTCTCGACGACGATGGTGCCGGTCGCGCCGGGCTGAAGAGCCACCATGCCCTCGATGGCGCCCATGTCCTGGAGGGTCACGTTGATGCCCGTGACGGGAGTCGCGTCGGACACGACGATCTTCGTCAGGTGCGAGGGCAAGGTGCTGAGGCCGCCGCCGGCGCTTCCGTAATAGCCGAGGGGCTCGGGTCCGCTGGGCTTCCCGTTCCAGTCCCCGTCGCGGTAGGCCACCAGGTAATAGGTCGCCGGAGCGGGCAAGGACGCGATCGAGAAGCCGCCCGCCGCCGGCGAGTCCCAACCGCCGAAGAACTGGACCTCGCCGGTGAAGTCGGTGACCGTGGCCACTCCGACATGGAAATCGCCCTGCCCCATCACGCCGCCGTAGGCGATCGCGCCGGAGATGCTGCCGAGGCTTTGATACATGACGGCGTTCAGGACGGAGGTCGAGCCGGCCTGGATGTACGCCCGCTGGACGCTCACGCCGAAGTCGGAGTTCGCGCTGTTCGTGACCGACAGATCGTACTCGCCGGGGATAAGGTCGTTGATCCAGAACGGATAGGACGAAGAGGACGCGACGCCGAAGCTCGTCGACTTCATCGGCGTCGTGCCGTTCATCCGGGCCGTCACGGTCAGGGTGCCGGCGACCGGCGTCGAGTAGAACACCTGGCCCGAGATCGCGCCGACGCTGGAGCCCGAGGCGGCGAAGCCCGCCAGGACCGTGCCCGAGTTGTCGTAATACGCGCCGACGAAGTCGTTCATCGCCAGGCGCAGCTCGCCGTCGCCGGGCGACGCGAAGGGCGCGCTCGAGGCGCCGATGCGGACCCACGGCGAGGAGGAGTTCGCGCCCTGCTCGACGCGGCCGATCAGCTCGCCGAGGTTGGCCGAGGGCAGGACGGTGTTGAGGCCCGTCGTGCCGGGCGCGCCGCCGGGGCCGGTCGCCGCGTCGGCCGGCCCGACGCGCCAGGAGCCGGTCGAGATGACCGAGATCATCTGGCCGGGGAAGAAGTACGCTCCCGTCGGCGAACCGCCCTGAAGCTCGGGCGTCGCGTGGTCGTTGGCGCGCACGGCCTCCCGGACCGGCAGCGCCCCGGTCTGGACCGGGAAGCCGGGGGTGACCGAGAAGGTCCCCATCGAGAGGGTGAAGCTCGTGGCCGCCTCGATCAGGATGCCGGCGGTCGCGCCCGGGCCGAGCTGTCCGCCGCCCAGATCGAGCGTGATGAAGAAGTCCTTGGGCACCCCGGGCGGGAGGAAGGCGGGCTGGTAGAAGCTGACGGTGACCGTGCTCGGGCCGGACGGGAAGATCGACGCGTAGCCCCGGGGCATGTCGTACATCATGTCGAAGATGCCGTCGCCGTTATCCGCATACACGCTGATCCCGCCGGCGGACGGGAGCCCGCCTTGGAAGGTCGCCCGCAGTGCGGAGAACTGGGCGGCGCCGCCGGAGGCCGTCATCCGGGCCTTGATCAGCGCGTTGGACCCTACCCGGCCGACCGCCCCGGGGTGAACGGCCTGCGTGGACAGCGCCACCTCGCCGCCTGGCGCCGCGTCGCCGCCGACGATGGCGAAGTCGCCCACGGGGGTCGGGACGGACGGACCGACGTTGACGCCCGTGACCGTCTTCGAGGCCTCGAAAACGTCCCACGCGCCGCTGTTGTTGGCGTCGACGAAGGCGAAGACCTGGACGGGGCTGCTCGACAAAGTCAGGATCGAAAAGCCGGGGCCGGCCGTGCCGCGCGAGTGGCGGGTGCTGGTCGACAGGTTCGGGTCGCCCCGCCAGGTCTCGACGATCACGGGCCCGGCCTGATTCGACGAGTTCACGAAGGAGCCGGTGATCTGGCCCCAATCGAGGGCCGCCAGGTTGACGCCCGCGGGGTTGCCGCCGGGCGGAACGAACATGGGCTCGGATTTAAGCAGGCCCGGGTAGCCGAGGCCGCCGGCGGGCGTGAACGGCGTCTGGACGCCGCCGCCTTCCTGAAGGGCGAACAGGTAGTAGGTGCTCGGGGTGCGCAGGCTCGTGATCGAGTAACCGCCGGCCGGTCCGGTGTAACTGCCGCCGCCGCCCAGGCCGGTGCTGGACGGCCCGTTCGGGGACGTCGAAGCGTAAATCTTGTAGGTGCCCCCGGGGCCGCTCAGGGCCCCGGAGATCGAGCCGGGCGTGCCGCCGCCGTCGGGGATCCAAAGCACGACGCCGTTCGGGTCGGCGGTGTTCGGAGAGCCGAAGCTGGTCCCGCCGACGCCCGTCGAGCCGTGGAAGGTCACGGTGGAGCCGGCGGGCATCGCGACGGCATTGACGCTCGGGGAGCGGCTCGAGGGGTTGCCGTTCCAATTATTGAAGATGTAGGCGCGAGGCGCGCCGGCCGCGAACCGCGCATAAGGGGAGGTCGAGCTCTCGTACGAGTTGAAGCTCAGGTTGTCGAGCGCGACGAAGGTCGCGTCGATGAAATCGAGGTAGTCCAGGCCGTCGAGGTTGGCGTAGGACGAGGTCACGTTGGCCGTCGCCTGGTGGATCCGCAGGTACCAGGGAAGCGAAGGGATCGCGCGCCGCACGTTGAAGTCCCCGGAGGCCCGGAGCACCGCTCCGGCCCGGATCTCCGCGCCGAGACCGAGCTCGAGGGACCCGTCGCTCATGTCGAAGGTCGCGGTGTCGCGCACCACGAGGCGGCCCTTCACTCCGAAGGTGTTGGAATTCGTCGCCGACGCCGCGCCGACGGAGAACAGGCCGCCCCGGATGGTCGCGTCGCCCTCCACGAGGAGCCGGTTGCTCCAATGGTAAGGCGGCTGGGTCAGCCGGAAAGAGCCCGCGAAGGCCGTCGAGACGGACAGCGAGGCCAGGGACATATTGGGAAGATTCCAATCGCAGTCGTACGCGGAGGAATCGAAGACCACGTGCTCGCCGTCGAAAGGCCGTCCGCCGGCCCAGTTCTGATTGATGTCGGCGCTGGTCTCGAAGCCGAGGGTGCCGCCGAGCCAGCGCTTGGGCGTCGTGGAGGGCAGGACGGAGAACACCGACCGCACGAAGCCTGAGTTGTTCGAGTAGTCCGCGTCGTTGGCGGCGACGAACAAGGTCCCGTTGGAGGTCGCGGTGATCGTCGAGCTCCGCCCCAGCAGCTGCCAGGGTCCGGCGCCGATGCGTCCGACCAAGGCGCCCCGGTCGAACGAGCCGAGGCCCTCGAGCGTCGCCGGGATGCCGTCGGCATCGGTGAGGGCGGAGACGTTCCATTGATCGCCGGGGACGGTCTCCGTCCTGACCCGCTGGCCGGACCGCACGAAAAGGCCGGTGTCGAGGCCTCCGGTGCGCGTCGCCCCGCCGGTCGGGATCGCGAAGCCGCCGTCGGAGGGCTTGGCGAAGACCACCGTGCGCGCCACCGTCGGGCTCGAGATGAAGGGGAGCGGAAGATCGTTCATCGTCGACGAGAAGTCGGTGAACATCTGGAACCCGAAGGACATCTTGCGGGCGGGCGGCACGCCGTTGAAGCTGACCGTGAAGTAATAGCGCGTGGTGCCGCCGGTGAGCGCCGGCTCGGAGATGGTGCCCAGCGTCGCGCGCGCCGGGAAGCCGGCGTTCGGCGGGTTGAACGCGGCGCTCGCGACCGGCGTGTCGAACGCGACCGAGAAGCCGTCCGCGCCCTCGTCGCGCCACAGCGTCGCGGTGAGAAGGTTCGCGGGAACGTCGCCGAACATGTTGAGGTTGACGTTGGAGCCCAGCGAGGCGGGGCCGGGATTGGGGGTCAGATCGACGAACAGCACCGGGACGTTCTGGCTCGTCGCGTCCACGGAGGCGGGAGCGGTGGAGCCGGGCGAGACGGAGAAGAAGCCCGCCGCGCTCGCCGCCGTGGGGGACAGCGCCAACGCCAGCCCTAGGGCTGCGAGGAAGACGCGCGGCTCGAACGGAATACGGCGTTTCTCGGTGGTCACGGTCTCGGTGTTCCGTGATGCGGCACGTCGACTATCGCTGAGTATATACGCTTATGAGGAATGTTGCTAGGTGATATCCGTCACATTGAAATTCTATGACTGGGCCAGCTCCTTGCGGCGCGACTCGGCCACGCCTCGCAGCGTGCGCGCGACGGTCGGGTTCTTCTTGAGCATGCGGGCGAAATCCTTGGCGTGCAGCGCGAAGAGGCGGGACGGCTTCGTGGTGCGCACGGTCGCGGTCCGGGGCTGGCGGAACAGCAAAGACATTTCTCCAAAAAACTCCCCGGGCTTGAGCGACGCGACGGGCTTGTCCCAGCCCTCCTTCGTCACCGACACGCCGCCCTCGTAGATCAGGTAGAAGCCGTCGCCCGGTTCGCCCTCGGCGCACACCGTCGCGCCCTTGTCGAAGCGCACGAGCGCCATGTAGGGCAGCACGCCGGCGAGGTTCTTGAGCGAGAGCTTCGAGAAGAAGCCCATCTTCTTGAGTCCCCTCTCGAGCCAAAGGTACTCCTTCTCCCCCATCCCGTCCAGAACGATCCCGTCCATTCCGCCTCCGTTGCGCCGTCAGTATTCGTACGCGACGCCGATCAGGTAGTTCATCGCGCGGTACGCGTAAGCGTAGTTCTTCTGATATTTATGATTCGACGCCGCCCACAGGATGTTCGTGCGGAAGGTCATCGTGAGCTTGGGCGCCAGCGGATAGCCGTAGCCCAACGAGAAAGAGTAACGGTCGTGCCGCTGCTTCGCCGAGCCGTAAGCGCCCACCTCGTCCTGCACCAGGCGCCCGAGGTAGCTCTGCCGCGTCCAACGAAGGGAGGCCGAGGTCCAGGCCGGGGCCTTCTGATCCCCCCAGGACAAGGTCGCCGCGGGCCCGCCGCCGACGGTCCAGTAGCTGTAGGAGTCGTCGAGGTAGCGGGCGAAGGTCGCGTCGAAGGTGTTCTGGTTGGAGCGGTTGTAGGACAGGTTCATCCCCACGCTCAGATCGAGGCGCCCGTCGCCGCCGAAGACGCGCAGAGGGATCGGGCGCATGACCGAGCCGCCGAGGGACTGCATGAAATCCTTGCGGCCCGCGTCCTCGAACTGTCCCGTCGCCTGCACGAGCCTCTGATCCAGGAAGTCCTTATAAAGGAGGGCGTAGGTGCCGGAGAGCACCAGCTTGGGGTCCTCGAAGGGCCAGGGGCGGCTGCCGGACACCGTGGCCTG
Organism: Elusimicrobiota bacterium; assembly: GCA_030696455.1. Lineage (GTDB taxonomy): Bacteria > Elusimicrobiota > Elusimicrobia > UBA1565 > UBA9628 > GWA2-66-18. The sequence goes on along the minus strand of JAUYSH010000101.1, from coordinate 47,885 downwards.
CCAATTGTAGGTGTCGAGGACGCGCTTGGAGGCGAGCTCCCGGCCGAGAGGGTTGCCGAAGGGGTCCACGCCCGAGCGCGACTCGAGCGACTCGTAGCTCGGGAAGCGCACCCGGTACACGTCGAGCCCCGCCCTCAAAGAGAACGGCTCCTTGTAAACGTTCTCGAACTCGAGGCCGGCGGAGATCTTCTCGTAGTCGAAGAGGCCGTGGCCCCAGGCCTCGTTGCGCGTCTCCTTCAGGAACTGGCGCTTGTAGCCGGCCGAGGGCTTGACCCGCCAGGTCGAGCCCTCGAGCTTGCGGATCCCGGTCACCGAGGCCGTATGGTCCATCTGCTGCTGGAACAAGGTCCCGGCGGCGACGCCGTCGTCGACGCCTTTGGTGCCGCGGTAGGAACTGCTGAGCATCGGCAGCACGCTCCAGCGCTCGCTGAATTTGGCCATGCCGGCCGCGGTGAGCGCGGCGTTGCCGCCCAGGCTGCCGCGCTGGCCCTGGAAGAAGTACTGGCCCCCGGCGATGGAGCCGTTGAGCACGGGCGTCCATTCGACCGCGCGAGCGGGAAGGGCGGCGGCGAGCAGGACGGCGGTCAAGGAGAGGGGTTTCAGCACGAAGAGGCTATCACGGGATGAGGCCTGATTGGATGAAGATCTTGGGCTCCACGACGAGGTCGATCTTGCGGCCCTGGAACTCGGAGGCGGTCACGATGGTCTGGAAGTTCCAGCCGAGCAAGGTCTGCTTGAAGGACTGGCCGGTGAAGCCGGTCGCGGCGAAGTCGCTGGTCCGGGCGATCTTTCCCTCGTCGCTGATCACGTAGCTGTCGTACTTCTCCCAGATGCTCCCGTCGCCGTTGGACGCGTACACGACGTCGTGGAAGATGCCCTCGGAGATCTCGTTGTACGTGCAGTCCGGCGGCGCGCAGCCCGGCATGTTCCGCACCGTGGTCACGTTCGTGAAGGTCGGCGCGAGGGCCTGGCCCGAGACCATGTTCTGGATGTCGACTCCGCTTGTCCAACTTTGGTGGCTCACGCCGTTGAAGGTCAGGTTGTAGTCGTTATACAGCGTCGTGAAGAAAGGACGGTTCGTCGCGACGGGGATGTAGGTCGCGGTCACGGGATCGAAGGCGGCGGTCACGTCGTCCTGCGCCCCGACGGCGTTGTTGTTGATGTCGACCAGGTGCCCCCCGCTCGCCACCTCGAGCATGTTGTCCTGCGTGTTCGAGCGCCCGGTCCGATACGAGGTCATGAAATAAGAACATGCGGCGTCGAGGCAGCCCGTGATCTGCCGAAGGGCGACCGACATATCCGTCGGCAGGGCCTGGTTGAAGGTCCCGTGATAGAAGAAGTAGTCGAAGCGGTCCGCGCGCTCGTTGAGCACCACGAGCTTGAACTGGTCGGCCGCGGGCCGCACGATGTACTCCTCGACGCGCACGCGGTTGCCGTTGACGTCGATGAGCGCCTTGCCTTCCTGGTACTCCGAGAGCTTGCTCTCCTCGGCGGCGGCGGCCTGGACCTCCTCCTTGCTCATGCGCAGGTCCACCTCGCGCTTGGCGACCCGGCTCGCCTCGCCGTCGCCTCCCCGCTCCTCGCGCGTCCCGGCGTCCGTCACGCGGCCGAGCCCTTCGCTCGTCACGCGGATGCTTTCCTGGTCCTTGAGAAGCACCTCGTTGCCGGTCGTGTCGGCCACCGCGAGCAGGCCCCCGAACATCTGCACGCGCGTGTCGCCGCCCGGGTCGACGTCCACGCCGAACTCCGTGCCGCGCACGGAGCACACCGCCGTCGGCGTGCGGACCTGGAAGCGGCGGTTGAGGCTCTTGGAGATCCACGCCTTCAGCGACCCGAGCTTGAGCTCCATCCCGCTCGCCTGGGGCGTGGCTTCCTTCAGGGTGAAGGAGGAGCCGGGGTTCAGCTGGACGCGGGAGGCGTCGTCGAAGGTCACGGTCGCGCGCGCGCCGGAGGCCGTCTTGAGCTGGTCGCCGGCGGAGAGGACCTGGCCGCGCGAGACCTGTGCCCAGGTATAAGAGCCCGACTTGAGGAAGAGGACCTTGCCGTCGGTCTCGGTGATCGCGGTCGCGTTCGCGGCGGCCGCATGCAAAACCGCGGACAGGATCAGCGCGGAAACGGCCGCGCCGGTCCTGGTCCGCGAATTCCTCGGCTCGGCCCGGCGGAATCCAGCGCCCATATTCTGTCCGGAGTATAGCGGTCCCCCCGTCACCTGTCAACGCTGTTTCGGTCACAAGAACCCAACATGGCGAAATGCTAGACTCGACGCATGGGGCAGAACCTCGTCCGCCTGTTCGTCGAGCCGTTCCTGGGCGCCTTCCACCGCTTCGCCGGCGCCATCCCCACCCTCGCGGCCGCCCTCCTCTTATTGCTGGTCGGGATGTTCCTCGCGCGGGGCGTGCGGACCTTGATCGAGGCCGCCGGCGGCAAGCTGCGCCTGGACGACCACACCGCGCGCGTCGGCATCAACGAGGTCCTCTCCCGGCTCGGCCTCGGCAAGTCCCCCACCTTCGTCCTCGCCTGGGTCGCGCACTGGTTCATCCTCGTGCTGTTCATCGTGTCCGCGGCCAACGCCGTGAACATGACCGTCGTCTCCGAGATGCTCGAGCGCTTCGTGGGCTTCCTTCCCTCCCTGATCGCGGCCGTGCTGATCCTCTTCGGAGGGCTGCTGTTCGGCCGCCTGCTCGCGCACATCCTGCGCAACGCCGCCGCGGCCAACTCGATCCGGGGCGGAGGCGCCGTCGCGATCGCCGCGCAGGCCGTCGCCATCGGGGCCGCGAGCGTCTTCGCTCTCGAGCAGATCGGCGTGCGCCCCCAGATCCTGTTCCCGACCGTGCAGATCTTCATCGGCTCGATCGGGCTCGCCGTGGCGATCGCGCTCGGCCTGGGGGCGAAGGACCTCGCCGCCGAGCACCTGCGCGAATTCCTGCGGCCGCAGAAGTAGATGGCCAGCCTCCTGATCGTCGACGACGAGCCCTCGCTCGTCATGCTGATGCGCGCCGTCCTCGAGAAGGCCGGGCACCAGGTCGCCGACGCCGCCAACGGGGCCGACGCCCTGGCCAAGCTCGGGGTCGCGCCGGAGGACCCCGCCGCGCCGCTGCCGGATCTGATCCTGCTCGACGTGATGATGCCCGTCCTCGACGGCATCGGCACGGCGGCCGCGCTGCGCGAGCACCCGCGCGCGGGCAAGATCCCCATCCTCATCGTCACGGCCAAGGGCGACCTGCGTCCGCTGTTCGAGGCGATGCCCCAGGTCGCGGGGTTCTTCCAGAAGCCTTTCACGCCCGCCGGCCTGCGCGAAGCCGTCGCGCGCGCGGTCACGCCCGGCGCTTAGCGCCGCCTACTTCGGCGGAGGGACGACGGCGGCCTTCGGCTTGCGCCGCTGGACGCGCGTGAGCTTCAGAGGCGGCACGCCGGTGACCGCGGTCTCCGTGCGCCCCCCGGTCTCGCTGCCGGGCAAAGCCGGGTAGGAGGGGTTCAGCGTCGCCGGCTCCAGCACGGACGCCTCCGGCGCGGCCGTCCCGGGGGCCGCGGCGCGCCGAAGCCACAGCTCGCGGCCGACGAACGCCGCCAGCAGGAGAGCCGCGGCGAAGACCGCGGCTTCCAGGGCGGGATGGCGATTTCGGCGGCGTCGCATATCAGTTAATCGAGGTAGTCCCGCAAGCCCTTGCTGCGAGAAGGATGACGCAGCTTCCTGATGGCCTTCGCCTCGATCTGCCGGACGCGCTCGCGCGTGACGCGGAAGATGCGGCCCACTTCCTCGAGCGTGCGCGGGTAGCCGGAGTCGATGCCGAAGCGCAGCTTGATGATCTTCGCCTCGCGGTCGGTCAAAGACGACAACACCTTCTCGATCTCGGTCTTGCGGAGAAAGCTCGAAGCCGTATTGGACGGCGCCGCGGTGGTCTTGTCCTCGATGAAATCCTCGAGATAGCTGTCTTCATCTTCGCCGATCGGCGTGGCGAGCGAGACCGGCTCCTGCATGATCTTCAGGACGTTCTTCACCTTGTCCATCGAGATGTGCAGGGAGCGCGTGTACTCCTCGAGGCTGGGCTCCCGGCCGAACTCCTGGCGGTAGCGGCGCGTGACCTTCGTGAGCTTGGAGATCAGCTCCTTCATGTGCACGGGGATGCGGATCGTGCGCGCCTGGTCGGCGATGGCGCGGTTGATCGACTGGCGGATCCACCAGGTCGCGTAGGTCGAGAACTTGAAGCCCCGCTTGTACTCGAACTTCTCGACGGCCTTCATCAGGCCGAGGCCGCCTTCCTGGATCAGGTCCGACAGCTCGAGGTTGCTGTTCACGTGCTTCTTGGCGATCGAGACGACGAGGCGCAGATTGGCCTTGATCAGCTTGAGCTTGTCCTCGAGGATGGTGTCCTCGAGGCGGATGATCTTGTCGTTGAGCTCGAGGAAGCGGTCGATCGGGATCGGCAGCGTGTTCTGGATGCGGTCGATGCGGTCGACGACCACCTCCATGTTCTCCATCGCGGCCTCGACGGCCGTCGGGGCGTAGCCGGTCTTGGCGCGGAACGCCTCGGGGCGCATCTTGCCCTTCTTGAGCGCGGCGAAGTACGACTTGAGCTCGTCGTGCGAGCAGCCGTAGCGCCGCTGGTAGCGCTCCATCTCGTCGCGGCATTCCTCGATCTTGCCGGCGAGGTTCTTGATCTTGTTGGTCAGGCGCTTGATCTTGTCCTGGTTGAGGTTCAGGTTCAGGATGCGCGCGATCACGAGCTTGTTGATCTGCTCGATCTTCTTCTGCAGCTTGATGCGGCGCTGGGGCTTGAGGTTCTGCGGCAGGAGCTTCGTGCGCAGCGCGGCCATCTGCTTCTCGGCCTTCGTGATGAACTGCGCGACGGACTTCATCTTGCGGCGCATGCCGGACAGCTCGGCGTTCGTCTTGCGGCCGCGGGGCATCAGCTCCTTGGGCGTCATCTCCTGCGCCTCGATGAGCGTTTCCCAGGAGCGGATCTCGCGCATCGTGACGGGCGACTCGAGCACGAGCATGCGCAGTTCCTTCTCGCGCTCCCGGACGTTGCGGGCCAAGGTGACTTCTTCCTCGCGGTTGAGCAGGGGCACGCGGCCCATCTCGGAGAGGTACATGCGGATCGAGTTCGAGATGTCGGAGCTGCCGCCCCAGTCCTCGGAGAAGCGCTCGCGGCCGCGCTCGGGCGCGGCGGCGGCGGGCTTCTTGCGGTCGACGACCTCGATGCCGAGGTCCTCGAGCGCCGTCATCAGCTCGTCCATCTCCTCGGACTTCATGTTGGCCGCGGACACGGTGCGGCTGATCTCCTCAAGCGTTAGGTAACCATGCTCCTTACCTAGACCGATCAAGTTCTTCATCGCCTGACTCGTCTGAATCGCCATGTTCTCTCTTGCTCCTTGCGTCTAAATCGAACGCTTCGTGCCCTTCAATTCCGCGGCGAGGCGATGGTACTCATCGCGTAGCCCCGGATCCACCTGTCCCGAAAAAACGAGCGGCTCGAGCTCCTTCATGCGGCGCTGCGACCGGCGCTTGGCCGTCATCGCGAGCAGGGTCGCCGCGGGGTCGTCGTAGCCGAGGTCGTCGTTGAGAAGACGCGAGGCGACCGCGCGCTCCGCCGGCTGCAGCGCGTCGAGCAGGCGCGGGGCCCATTTGCCGTCGAGCGCGATCCCGCGCAGCGCGGCCACGATCTCGCGCGCCGAGGCGGACTCGAGGTCGGAGGACTGGAGCTCCGCGGCGGTCGCGGGCGTCTTGAACAGCAGCCCGAGCAGCTGCAGGTCGTTCGTCGTCAAAACCGCGGGATTTACCGGCGCCACCTGCATGGTGGAGACGAAAGCAGGGGAGGCGGCGCGACGCGAGCCTTGCGGGATTGCCTTGCCGCCAGCTCTGCGAAGAGAATCTTCAGAGACCTCAAGCCGAGCAGCTAGCCGTCTAACCCAAACGTCTTTTACGACATCATCGGGAGACTGCGCGATCGTCAGCAATATTTCTTTCGCGATGGCCGACTTGGCTTCCGGAGTAAGTTCTCCCGCCTTCCTGATCAAATACTCCGTCTTGAATTCCACAAGGTCTTTGCTCGTCGATCCGTCGCTGATGGTCGCGAATCTCTTTTGCCAAGAGGCATCGTAATCGTGAATATTGAGATCAAGCCCTTTTCCGAGAGCGCTCTTCAGAACGTCCAGGCCCTTCGAGTTGAGGAGTTCATCGGGATCTTTACCCTCGGGGACGCTGGCGACAAGAACCTTTATCCCGGCGGATATCGCAGCCTCGGCGCCTCGGACCGCGGCCGCCTGCCCGGCATTGTCGGCATCAAAGACGACAAAAAGCTTGTCGACATAGCGCTTGATCAAGAGGGCATGGTCCGAAGTGAGAGCCGTGCCGAGCGGGGCGCATGCATTTTTAAGTCCGTGCTGATGGGCGGAGATGACATCCATATACCCTTCCATCAGGTGAGTCATTCGAGCTTTACGCGTCTCGGCGAGACCTTCGTAGAGCCCATAAAGAACCTTGCTCTTGGAAAAAACCGGAGTTTCCGACGTGTTCAAATATTTCGGTTCACCATCGCCCATGGTGCGGCCGCCGAATCCCACAAACGCGCCCTTCACATCGCGAATCGGGAACATAAAGCGGTCGAAGAAATAGTCGCGCAGGGATCCATCGGCTCGCTTTGCCGCGAGACCTGCTTTGATCAGGAGATCCGCCGAAAACCCCTTCCTTTCTGCCGCCGAAACCAAGGTTCCGTTCCTGGGCGCAAAACCAAGGAGAAATCCCTCGACAGATTCCTTTTTCAGGCGCCGCTTCGCGGCGTAGGCGCGGGCGGCCTCGGCGGCTGGATCCTTCTTGAGCAGGTCGTGGTAATGGTGCGCCGCGAACTCGTTGGCCTCGCGGATCTTGATGCGCTCCTTGTCGGCCGGGCCGAGCTCGCGGGCGGCCTCGAGCTTGACGCCCGCGCGCAGCGCGAGCTTCTCGGCCGCCTCCATGAACGAGAGGCTCTCGGACTTCATCACGAATGAGAACGCGTCGCCGCCCTCGCCGCAGCCGAAGCAGTGGAAGGTCTGGCGCTCGGGCGTCACGATGAACGACGGGCTGCGCTCCTGATGGAACGGGCAGCGCGCCTTGAGGTTGCGGCCGGCGCGCGTCAGCGGGACGTACTCCCCCACCAGCTCGACGATGTCGAGCCGGGAGCGGATCAGTTCCAGCGTTTCGGGTGGTATCAGGGCCAAATGATATTCTCGAAAAAATCGGACGGACCGACGCCGCGGGACGCCGCGGCGCCGGCCCGTCGAGCGGATTCTAAGGCGTGCGGCGGCGCTTGGAGCGGCGCAGCTTGCGACGCGCTTCGGCGGCCTTCAGCTTGCGCTTCATGGCGGGGTTCATGTAACGCTCGCGGCGCTTGACTTCCTTCAGCACGCCGTTGCGTTCGCACTCCCGCTTGAAGCGGCGCAGGGCCTCCTCGAGACCCTCGCCTTCACGCAGTTTAATGAAAACCATAGTTAGAGATTCACCACCTTTCCACGAATGGAACGCAAGTTACCGACGAGAACGCAAGACATCAACCCGGAGGCCAAGACATCGGCCGGCCGGCAAGCAAATGATAATGAAGATGATCGACGGACTGCCCGGCGCCCTTTCCGTTGTTGGTCACGAGCCGGAACGAGGACAGCTTGACGCTCTCCGCGATCCAGCAGGCGACCCTCTGCAAATGACCCAATAAAAGAGCATCCCCGTCCGTCGACGCGCTCAGCGACCCCAAATGCTTCTTCGGGATCACCAATAAATGCGTCGGCGCCTGGGGCGTGATGTCCTTGAAGACGAGCGCTTGCTCGTCCTCATGGACGATCTGGGCGGGTATCTCGCGTCGGACGATACGGCAGAACAGGCACTCCTGCAACGCGTCAATTATAGCCTTCTGGGCCCCCACGGGCAAGGGTCCTCGGCTCCCCCATGGTCATGGGTCCAATGGCGGCACCGGACTCACCCCTCGTTTTTAAAAAAATAACCCATATTTTAAAAGCAGATTTCACCACCGGCGCCGACGGTGGATTATCGTTCTATTCTTTGAGTTATTTTTTCAAGAACGAAGGATTTTCGCCGAGGGCGTCTCGAGCCTCGGCCGCCAGCCTGTCCTCGGTCGGCCAATGCGACGCCAGAAAGACGAGGAACAGCGCGAACGGCGCGAGGTTGACCCAGTAGGCGGGGTACACCCGCAGGACTCCGCTGATCGCGGCGATGTAGGCGACCGTCAGGCCCAGAAGGCCGGCGCCCTCGCGGCAGGCCAGGCGCGCGATGAAGGCGGCTTGGAGCCGGCCGCTCAGCGGGCGCGCGGAGCCGCGCAGCAGGAAGCGCCAGGCGAGCTCGGAGGCGACGATCAAGGCCAGCGCGACGCCCATCATCACCGCGGTCAAGGCGTTGATCGACTTGACCTGCGCCGGCGAGGGGACCGCCGCGGCCGCGTGGTGATGCGCCCAGAAGACGAGCCCCGCCATCAACGCGAGGCCGGCGCCCATCGCGAAGGCGATGACCTGAAGCTGGCGCGCGACCGCCGGCGGGACGCCGTCCTCGGGCTCGACGAGGCTCATACGCCCGCGAGCTCGTACTGCACGAGCGCCGCCGCCGCGACGGCCGCGGTTTCCGCCCTCAGCACGCGCGGGCCCAGGCCGAACAGGACCGCCCCCTCGGCCTCGGCGAGCTCGATCTCCTCATCGGAGAAGCCGCCCTCGGGGCCGATGAACAGGCTGACCTCGAGGAGCTCCGTGCCGCGCTTGGCGTCGGCCGCGCGCAGGGCGGGCCCGAGCGTCTGCGACGCCACCGAGCCCTTCATGCCTTCCCAGGCGACGAGGACCACGCCCTTGTCCTTGACCGCGCGGATCGCGTCGCGGAACTGCACCGCGTCGCGCACCGGCGGCAGGTCCGCGCGGCCGCACTGCTTCGAGGCGGCCATGATCAGGCGCGACCAGCGCTCGGCCTTGGCCTTCGTGCGCTCGATCTCATGCAGCAGCACGACGGTGCGCGGCGTCAGCAGCGGGATGAAGGCCGACACGCCGAGCTCCGTGCCCTTCTCGAGGGCGTAGTCCCAGTGGCTGGCCTTGAGCAGGCCCAGGTAAAGATTGAGCGCGACGGGCGCGCGGCGGTCGTCGGCCTTGAGGGTCTCCGTGACCTTGCCGGTCACCGTGCCGTCGGCGTGCACGGCCTCGATGACGCCCTTGAAGCGGCCTCCCTTGCCGTCGAACAGGTCGAGCTCGGCCCCGGCGGCCAGGCGCATGACCTTGGACACATGGAACGCCTCCGGCCCGGCGAGGCGGAAGGTGTTATGGCTGACGTCTTCGGGGGCGACGAGGAATTGGGGCATGCGCCGATTCTAGCAACTCATCGAAGTGTCAGGCCTGCAAATTCGTTAAATTTGACCTCAACGAATTTAACGAATTTGCAGGCCTGGCACCGGCCCGCTAATCTTTGCCGAAGAGGCGGCCGAAGACGCCGTCGCTCTTATGCTCCTCGTGAAGGGTCTTCTGGAAGGCCTCGAGGAGCTCCTTCTGCTTCGACGTGAGATCGCGCGGCACGTCGACGCGGACGTGGACGAGCAGGTCGCCGCGGCCGCGGCCGTGGAGCTTGGGCATCCCCTTCTCGCGCACGCGCAGGGTCGCGCCGTGCTGGGTCCCATGGGCGATCTTGACCGTCACGGGCTCGCCGTCGATGGTCGGGACCGTGGTCTGGCCGCCGAGCGCGGCGGTCGCGATGTCGACGGTCGCGCCGACGGAGAGATCGTCCTCCTTGCGCTCGAAGCGGGGATCGGGCTTGATGTGGATCTCGAGGTACAGGTCACCGGGCTGAGCGCCGCGCGGGCCGCCCTCGCCCTCACCCGAGATACGCAGGGTGGCGCCGTGATAGATGCCGGGCGGGATCTTGACCTTGAGCTCGGCGTCCTTGCGCGTGCGGCCCTGGCCCTTGCAGTCCTTGCACGGGTCCTCGACGATCTGCCCCTCGCCGCCGCAGCGCGGGCAGGTCTGGGACATCGCGAAGAAGCCCTGGGAGACCTGGACGCGGCCGGCGCCGCGGCACTGGGTGCAGCGCTTGACGCCCGAGCCCGGCTTGCCGCCGGTGCCGTGGCAGGTGCCGCAGGACTCGACGCGCTGGAAATGCAGCGGGAGCTGGACGCCCTTGAAGGCGTCCTCGAGGGAGATCGTGGTCTCGTACTTGAGGTCGTTGCCGCGCGCCTGACGGCGCCCGCCGCCGCCGCGTTGCCCGCCCTGGCCCCCGAAGAGGTTCTCGAACAGGTCGCCGAACACCTCGTTGACGTCGACGCCCTGGCCGAAGCCCTCGAAGCCGGGGCCGCCCTGGCCGCCGAAGCCGCCCGCGCCCTGGTTGACGCCGGCTTCGCCGTACTGGTCGTAGAGCTTGCGCTTCTTCGGGTCCGACAGCGCCTGGTAGGCGTCGTTGATCGTGCGGAACTTGGCCTCGGAGGCCTTGTCGCCGGGGTTGCGGTCCGGGTGATGCTTCATGGCGAGCTTCCGGTACGCGGCCTTGATCTCCGCGTCGGTCGCGTTGCGCGCGACTCCCAGAAGCGAGTAGTAGTCTTCAGCCATTTGTCACCCGGACCGCCCCGGCCGCCTTATTCCTTGTCCTTCTTCTCGTCGACGACTTCGGCGTCGACGACGTTGTCTCCGCCCTTGTTCGAGGCCGCGCCGGCGGCGTCGCCTTCGGCGGAACCGCCCGCCGCGCCCGCTTTCGCGGACTCAGCCTTGTACATCTCCTCGGCGAGCTTATGCGACGCCTTGAGCAAAGCCTCCTTGGCCTTGTTGATGGCCGCGAGGTCGTCGCCCTTCAGCGCCTCCTTGAGCTCGGAGATGCCGCGGTCGATGTTCTGACGGTCCTCGGCGGAGACCTTGTCGCCGTGCTCCTTCAGCGCCTTCTCGGCGGAGAAGAGCAAGGTGTCGGACTCGTTCTTGGCGGCGACCTTCTCCTTGAACGCCTTGTCTTCCTCGGCGAACTGCTCGGCCTGCTTGACGAACTTCTCGATCTCGGCCTTGTCGAGCTTGTTCGACGCCGAGATGGTGATATGTTGGGCTTTCTTGGTACCGAGGTCTTCCGCTTTGACCGACAAGATGCCGTTCGCGTCGATGGAGAAGGTCACCTTGATCTGCGGCGTGCCGCGCGGGGCGGGCGGGATGCCGTCGAGGTCGAACTTGCCGAGCGGCACGTTGTCCGACGCCTTCGGGCGCTCGCCCTGGAGGACGTTGACGGTGACGGCCGGCTGGTTGTCCGCGGCGGTCGAGAACGTCTGGGACTTCTCGACGGGGACCGTGGTGTTGCGCTCGATGACGGGCGTCATCACGCCGCCGAGGGTCTCGATGCCCAAGGTCAACGGAGTGACGTCGAGGAGCAGAACGTCTTTGACTTCACCGGTGAGCACCGCGGCCTGAACGGCCGCGCCGGCGGCCACGCATTCCATGGGGTCGATGCCGCGCTCGAGCTTCTTGCCGACGTAGTCCTCGACGAACTTCTGCACGATGGGCATGCGCGTCGGACCGCCGACGAGGATGACCTTGGTGATGTCGGAGGCCTTGAGCTTGGAGTCCGTCAGCGCTTGTTCGATGCTGGTCTTGCAGCGCTTGACGATGGGCTCGACGAGGGTCTCGAGCTTCGCGCGGCTGATCTTGAGCGCGAGATGCTTCGGGGCGTTGTCGATCGCCGTCAGGTACGGGAGGTTGAGGTCGGTCTCGAAGGTCGTCGAGAGCTCGATCTTGGCCTTCTCGGCCGCCTCGCGCACGCGCTGGTAGGCCATCGGGTCCTTGCTCACGTCCGCGCCGGTCTCCTTCTTGAATTCGGCGACGATGAAGTCCACGAGCGCCTTGTCCATGTCCGTGCCGCCGAGCTGGGTGTCGCCGGAGGTCGAGATGACCTCGAACACGCCGCCGCCGAAGTCCATGATGGTGACGTCGAGCGTGCCGCCGCCGAGGTCGAAGACCATGATCTTCTCGTCCTTGCCCTTCTTGTCGATGCCGTAGGCGAGGCAGGCGGCCGTGGGCTCGTTGACGATGCGCACGACCTCGAGGCCCGCGATGGTGCCCGCGTCCTTCGTCGCCTGGCGCTGGTTGTCGTTGAAGTAGGCGGGGACGGTGATGACCGCCTTGTCGATCGTGGTGCCGAGGAAGGCCTCCGCGTCGCGCTTCACCTTCTGGAGCAGGAAGGCGGAGAGCTGCTGCGGCGTGTATTCCTTGCCGTCGGGGGCCTTGTATTTGTGATCGGTGCCCATCTTCCGCTTGAAGGCCATGAAGGTGCCCTCGGGGTTTGCGACGGCCTGGCGGCGCGCCGGCTCGCCGACGAGCAGCTGGCCGTCCTTGGCGAACGCCACGTAGGACGGGAATGCCTTGCCGCCGATGCTGGTGCCCTCGGCCGAGGGGATGATGGTGGCCTTGCCGCCTTCCATCGCCGACGCCGCGGTGTTCGAGGTGCCCAGGTCGATTCCGATGATCTTGCTCATATGTTCACTCCTCCGTAGATTTTGGCGCGTCTTTTTGCAGCCGCACCTTCGCGGTGCGCAGCACTTTGTCTCCCAACAAGAAGCCGGCCTGCAATACGTCGGCCACGGCTCCCTCCTCAAAACCCGGCTTGTTCACGAAGCCGAACGCCTCGTGGTAGTGCGGGTCGAACGGCTTGCCGAGCGGATCCATCTTCGTCACGCCTTCTTCCTTAAAAAGCTTGTCGTATTCGCGGAAAATCGCTTCCATGCCCTTGGCCAGCGGCGTGTCCCCGTGGCCGGCCTTGACGTCCTCGTGCGCGTGACGCAGCAGATCGTACAGCGGCAGCAGCTTCGACAGCACGCCCGCGGCCCCGAGCTTGTACCAGTCCGGCTTCTCGCGGTCCACGCGCTTGCGGTAGTTCTCGAACTCGGCCTTCAGGCGCAGGAGCTGAGAGTAGTAGTCCGGCTCGGGCGCCTTTTCGACGACGGGAGCCTCAGCGGGCTTCTCCATCGGCTCAGCCTCCGCCTGATCGCTCACGTCGTCGCTCACTTGCGCCCCTCCAGGCCCTTCGTTTCCAGGTCCCACTCGTTGAGCCGCGACTCGACGAGGCGGCCCACGAAATCCACGAGCCCCATCATGCGCGAATACTCCATGCGCTTGGAGCCGATGACGCCCAGGACGCCCAGGACGCGGTCGCCGTGGCGGTAGACGTGCGTGATGACGCTGGCGTTGGCCAGCTCGGGCAGGCCGCTCTCGGCGCCGATGCGCACGCGCACGCGCTTGGGGGACAGGCTGTCATCCTCCTCGAGCTCCTTCTCCAGCATGACGGCGAGGCGGTCCTTCTCCCCGATGACGCGCATCAGCGACTGGACCGTCTTCAGATCGCCGAACTGCTCGGCCTGGCTCAGGATGTTGTCGGCGCCCTCGACGTAGATCGACTCGGGCGACGCGACGCGGCCGACCTCGGTGAGCAGCTCGTGGGCCAGGCTCGCCAGCTCCGAGAACTCCCGCTCCATCTGCGAGAGCTTGGCCATGACCAGGGCCTCGGCCTTGTCCACGCCGACGCCGCGGATGTTCTCGTTCAGGAAGCGGTTGATGCGGTTGACCTGCGTGGCGCTCGGCGCGTAGCCGAGCTGGATCGGCCAATGGCGGACCATGCCCGAGTCGGTGATCAGCACGCCGAGGACGTTGCGGCCTCCGAGAGGCAGCAGTTCCAGGCGCTTGATGGACTGCCGGCCCATGTGCGGGGAGAGCACGATGCCCGCCCCGTGCGAGACGCGCGAGAGCAGGCGCGAGGTCTCCGAGAGCAAGGTGTCGAGCTCCTCGATGCGGCTCTTGTACTGCGTCTCGATGCTCTCCTTTTCGGAGGCGGCCAGGCGCTGCACGCCGGACAGATAGTCCACGAAGAAGCGGTAGCCCTTGTCGGTCGGCTCGCGGCCGGCGGAGGTGTGGGCCTGGTGGAGGAAGCCCTCGTTCTCGAGCTCCTGGAGTATGCTGCGGATGCTGGCGCTCGACAGGTCGAGGCCGGCCTCCTCGGCGATCAGGGCGGACGAGACCGGCTTCGAGGTCTTGATGAAATAGTGGACGATCCACTGCAGAAGGTGGCGTTTACGCTCCTGGACGACCTCGGGTTTCAATTGTCTCATGGATATGACGGATACTGGCAGTCCGCCGAATCGACTGCTAATATTTTACCCCAAGCCGTCAAAGTTGTCAATCCCCCCCTCCGACTGCCAAAAAAGACGGCCCGGCTCATTCGAGCCGGGCCGCTCCTTTCAAAGGAAAGGCTTACTTGTTGGGGATCGCCTTGAGCGCGATGGCCTTGGCGCCCATGATGACCTCGTCGATGATGCCGTATTTCAGGGCCTCTTCGGCGGACATGTAGTTGTTGCGCTCCATGTCGCGGTTGATCTTCTCGAAGGTCTGGCCGGTGTGCTTGGCCATGATCTCCTCAAGGATCCGGCGCGTGTGGGACATCTCCTTCGCCTCGACCAGGATGTCGGTGGCCTGGCCGGAGATGCCGCCCACGAGGGGCTGGTGGATCATGATGCGGGAGTTCGGCAGCGCGTAGCGCTTTCCTTTCGACCCTGCGGCAAGGATGACCGCGCCGAAGCTCATCGCCATCCCCATGCAGATCGTGGTGATCGGGGCCTTGATGAACTGCATGGTGTCGTAGACGGCGAGGCCGGCCGTGACCATGCCGCCGGGGCTGTTGATGTAAAGGTTGATGTCCTTCGTGTTGTCGTCGCTGTCCAAGTAGAGCAGCTGGGCGATGAGGGTGTTGGCGGAGTCGGTGGTGAACTCGCCCTCGTAGCCTCCGACGAAGATGATGCGGTCTTTCAGCAGCCGCGAGTAGATGTCGTAGCCGATGACGGAGCCCTGCGTGGCGCGCTCGATGACTTGGGGGATCAGGTTCATGGCCGCAATTGAAGCAAATTTCCTATCCTCGCTGCATGGACAACGAAGCGCTGCCCGGCTATCCCGGAACGCGCGGCATGAACTTCTGGGAGGCGGACGCCTCGCTGCGCGACGTCGCGTCGCCGATGCTCACGCCGCAGGGCCGGACGCGCTCCTCGGAGTTCGGGGCTTTCGCCGGGCGCACGCTCGACGCGCTGATCGACACGGCGCACAGGGCCGAGAACCTCCCCCGCCTCGAGGGCGGCGAGGTGAAGTACTGCCCCGAGCAGATCGAGGCGCGCCGCCATCTCGCCCGCGCGATCTACGGCGGGCCGGGCCCGCTGACCTTGGTCGAGCGCATGACGCGCGCGATCATCGCCAACTACTGCGGCGAGGGCGGCATCACCTGCCCCCTCGCGATGACAGACGGACTCATCGGCCTCTTGGAAAAGCGAGGGAGCGCGGCGCAGATGCGGGAGTTCCTTCCCCGCCTGAAATCCGACGACCCCGACTGGGCGCTCACCGGCGGGCAGTACATCACCGAGAAGCAAAGCGGCTCGAACGTCGCGGCCAACGAGACGACGGCGGCGCTCAACCCCGACGGGACCTGGTCCCTGACAGGAACCAAGTGGTTCTGCTCGAACCCCGGCGAGCTGTGGGTGACGACGGCGAAGACGCCGCAGGGCGTCGTGGCCCTGTTCCTGGTCAAACGCAAGAACCCGGGCGGCTCTCTCAACGGACACAAAATACTGCGCCTCAAGCCCATCGGCGGCACGCGCGGCAAAGCCACCGTCGAGGTCGAGTACACGGGAGCGCGGGCCGAGATGATCGGCCGGCCGCGCGAAGGGATGGTCCTGCTCGTCAACGAGATCCTGTCCGTGTCGCGACTGCATGTCGCCGCCGCGGCGCTCGGCTTCGCGGGGCGCGCGGTGCTCGAGGCGCGCACCTTCGCCGACTGGCGCCTGGCCTACGGCAAGCCTCTGACGGCCATCCCCTCGGTCCGCACTAAGCTCGCGACGATGGAGGCCCTGCACGCGGGCATGCTCACCGCCTTCTATCGCGGCCTGGCCGCGCTCGAGGCGGGCGAGGCCGACGCCGAGGCTTTGGTGCCGATGCTCAAGGTGGAGGTCTCGATGCGCGGCAGCGAGATCGTGCGCGAGGCGCAGTTGCTCATCGGCGGCCACGGCATACTCGATGACTTCTCCCCGCTCAACCGTCTCGCCGACGACGCGATCGTCAACGAGATCTGGGAGGGCACCCATCCCATCCTCGCGGGCCATGCCGCGAAGGCCCTGCGCCGTCCCCGCGTGCTGGAAAACTTCCTGGCACGGGTCTCCGGCGACGCCGACGAGGAGTCCCTCGAGCGCTTCGCCGCGATGGTCAAGCAAAGCCGGACCTGGGACGAGGACGAGCGCGGCCTGCGCGACGAGGAACTGGTCGCCGAGGCGTACTTGCTTCTGTCGGGCTTCTAAGCCTCGACGACGCGGCCCAAGGTCAGCAGCTCCTTAGCGAGCCTCTTCCAGCGGCGCTGCACGCTCGGGTCCGACGGGGACATGCGGTAGGAGCGGGCCTTTTCCTCGATGGGCGAGACCTGGCCGTCGGCGTCCGGCTCGACCGGCGCGATCTGATGCTCGACGCTCATCAAGGTCCCTTCGAGGCCGACGCGATAAAGCCACACGTGCACCTTCCCCTTGCCCGTCCGAGGGTCGACCTCCCAGCTTTCGCTGGTGGCCTCCAGGTGCGAGAAATAACGCCGCATCACGGCCTGGCGGAACATCGAGTCGCTCGGGGCCTCGGCAAGCTCGGCGGGGATCTCGACGAGATTGGCCTGGAGGTTTTTGAACCGTCCGTTCACGTCGGGTCGGCCGATGCGCGTGTAGATGTTGCCGATGCCCTGCTCCATCTCCACCTGCTCGCCGTCCTTGAAGAGCCTGTCGGTCAAGGCCTTGACGGGCTCCGGGTCGACGGCGGCGGGCGTGAGCTTCTCGCGCAGGCTCCGCGTCGACCGCGCGGCGGCGGCGAGATCGTCGGCCTGGCCGGCGGAGACGAAGATCTGGGCGGACGCGGGCAAGGCGAGGGCGAGCACGAGCAGAGAAAGAGTGGCGTTCATGTTTTAAGGATAGCGGCGCCCCGGGGGGGCGGCGAGGGTCCGGGGGCCCCCGCCCGGCCGGGCCCGTTGGCCTATGGCCCGCAAATCGTATAATCAGCGCGTGAAAGAAACCGCGTTCGATCCCGCCGCCCACACCGCCGAAGCCCGCGAGGTCTGGAGCGAGTCCGCGGAGCGCTACGAGAAGCTCTCCAACTCCCTGTTCGCGAAGACGGCCGAGGAGTTCGTCGTGTTCGCCGGCCTGCGCAAGAAGTGGCGGGTCCTCGACGTCGCCTGCGGCCCCGGCATCGCGACCCGCGCCGCCGCCGCGCGCATCGACGAGAAGGGCTCGGTGCTCGGCGTGGACCTGGCCCCCGGCATGCTGGCCCGCGCGAGGGCCGTCCCCGCGGCCAAGCGCTGCGCCCCGATCGAGTACGCCGAGATGGACGTCCACGACCTCAAGCTCGAGACCGCCTCCTTCGACGCCGCGATCTCCCAGCTCGGGCTGATGCTGTTCGCCCAGCCCGACAAGGCGCTCGCGGAGATGACGCGCGTGGTCAAGCCCGGAGGCGTCGTCTCCTGCCTCGTCCAGGGGCGCCGCGAGAAGATGCTGTTCACCTCCCTCGTCCTGCACGCGATCACCGAGTGCGACCCCGACCTGCGCGCCCCTTACGGCGCGCCCACGATCTACTCCTTCGGCCCCGACGGCGCCATCGACGCCGCGTTCGCGCGCGCCGGCCTGCAGGAGCTCTCGACCAAGCGCCTGACCGGCGTCTTCCGCTTCGCCTCCCCCGAGGAGTACTGGACGACGATGACCGAGGGCGCAGGCCGCACCGGCGCCATGCTGCGCAGCCTCGACGAGAAAGGCCAGGCCTGGGTCAAGAAGACCGTTCTTCGCCGCGCACTGAAGAACAAGACCCGATCCGGCGTCGAAATTCCATATGAGTTCATGATGGCCCGCGGCCACAAGCCCGGACGATGAGCCGTTTCGAGGCCAACGTCTTCGCCCAGCCGGCGCTGATCGCGAACGCCCTGCGCGCGCCGCTGCCCGCCTGGATGAAGCCGCCGAAGGGCAAAAAGATATTCTTCGTCGGCGTCGGCACGAATCATCACGCCGCGCGCATCGCCGCGTGGCTGTGGAGCGGCGCCGGCTTCGACGCCCGCGCGGTCCACGCCTACGACTTCGTCTCGCGTCCGTACAAGCTGTCGAAAGGCGACCTCGGGATCTTCCTGTCCCATCGCGGCGGGACCAAGTCCTACACCGTGAAGGCCGAGGCGATGGCCCGCCGCGCGGGTGCGGCGACCGTCGCGGTGTGCGGCGCGGGCGCGGTGTGGAGGGGCCCCAAGCTCCGCCTCGAGACGTGCGACCTCGAGGACACCGGCGCCTTCACCAAGTCCTTCACCACCACCATGGTCTGGCTCCTGCGCTGGACGGGCAAGCCCGCCTTGCTCGCGCCGTTCCCCCGCGCGGGCACGAGCCTGAACTGGGGCCCGGACTCCCCGAAGGTGGCGGCGGACACCGACCTCGTCCTGCTCGGCGACGGCCTGCGCGAGTGGGTCGCCTGCGAGACGGCGCTGAAGCTGCTTGAGACCGCTCACCTGCGCGTGCGCGCCTACGGCCTCGAGGAGTTCCTGCACGGCCCGCACATCTCGGTCGGGAAAGGCTCGCTCGTGATCGGCTTCTCCACCGTCGGCGAGACGCGCTGGGACGCGGCGCACCGCTACCTCGACGCGATCGGCGTGCCCTTCCTCGACGTCGCCAACGCCGACTGGCTGGCGCAGATCCTGTGGGGCCAGCGCTTCACGATCGACGCCTGCCGCGTCCTCGGCATCGACCCCGACGACCTCCGGTCGAGCGAAGCCGACTACAAGAAAGCCCTCGCCGGGCTGTAGCCCGGCGAGGGCATCCCCGCCAATAGCGAGGCCGATCGTTCGATGGAGTTCCGTGTGGTTCTCCTGGGTCCTCCGCCCCCTCGGCGGGGTCCCCTAGGTTCTCTTGCGAGTTGACCTTTCGAAACGTTCGGCCAGGGCCGGTAGATCTCCGTTCTCTCTGGAGCGGCTCGAGGTGTTGATTCTCGAGTGCGATCGTATCGGCACTCACAGTATAGCCCCGCCCCCGGCGGGACGCCATTCAAATACTGATCAAATCCCGCCGGGGGCGCGCCCTCTTTTCTACTTCGCCGGAGCCTCGACCGCCGCCGGCACCGCGCACTTCGCCAGGCCGCACTTCGCCGCGAGATAGCCGCCCGCGCCGCCGACCGCGAGCAAGGCCACCACCGCGAGCGCCTTGCCGCCGCAGCACTTCTTCGCATCGCAGCACGCCTTCCCGTCCTGGCCGTCCTTCTTCTCTTCGCTCATGTTCATTCTCCTTTTCAATAGTTCGACTTTCGAAATGTTTACGGCAAAAAAAATCAGGCCGCCGACTTCTCCTGCTTGATGCGATCGGAGATCTTGCGGAACAGCCCGAGCAGGGTTTCCTGCTCCTCGGCATTGAGCCCCTTCATGATCCCCCGCGCGAACTCGACGGGCCCCGCCATCGCCTCCTCGTTGAGCGCGCGCCCCTGCTCGGTGAGCTCGACCTGCACGACGCGCCGGTCCTCGCTCGAGCGGTCGCGCTTGACGAGCTTCTTGCCGACGAGCCGGTCTATCAAGCCTGTTGCCGAACTGAGGGAAAGGCAGATCATGTCGGCCAGCCCGCTCATCGGGCAGCAGTCCTGCCGACCGACCGCGCGCAGCACGCGGATCTCCTGCCAGGTCAGCTTCTCGCGCACCGCCGAATTCTTCTTGTCGGCGCTCTCCGCCTCCTCCATGACCGTCTGGAGGTGGTCCGTGAGCCGGCGCGCGCGTTCTTCGAGATTCATGGTTCGGTTTTCGAATGCTTCGTCTTTCGAAGTATATCACGCCCGCGCGGCGAAGTCAACAGGCGTCCCACGAAATCGGCCGCCGGCCATTCATGGTATGATGGGCCGAATGAAGCGCGCCGTCGCCGCGTTATTCTGCCTGGCCCTCCAGGTCCACGCCTGGGGCTTCTCGACCACGATGCCGACCGACGTCCCGGTGACCATCATCGTCGACAAGCCGACCCGCGGAAGCGGCGGAGGCGGCGGCTCGCCGCGCGAGCCCCGGGAGCCTCGCGAGTACTCGAGCCCCTCGGCGTCGTCCGCCGACCCCGCCGAGGCCCTCGAGACGCTGGCCGTGATCGTCGCGGCCCCGGTGATCGTCGTCGGAGGCGCCCTTTACCTCGCGGGCAAGGCCTTCAAGGACTGGCTGGAGGAACGGCGCCTCGCGCGGGAGAGGGCGGAGCGGGACGCGGCGGAGTACAGACGCTGGCGCGAGGAGGAGGATCGCCGCGAGGCCGCGGCGATCGCCGGCCTGCAGCGGCGCGAGAACGCCGGCCGCGAGGCGGAGTGGGGCCGCGTCGGGGCCTTGCTCGACGCCCTCGTCGACAGCGCGGAGGCCGCGGAGCTCGGCGGGGACACTTACCCTTACGAGGGCCTTGCCCTCGAGACCGAGCGCGTCGTGAGACTGAGGAGCGGGAAAAATAAGTTCGCGCGACAAAATGAGTTCAATGCTGATATCTTGGCGGCGTATAAAGAAATTTGGGCGGATCCGTCGTTCCGGACGACGCTCCGCCTGGTCACTCCCTTGCATTACAAAGGCCTTATCGCCTGGGAGAGCTCGTTCAACCCCGACAATGAGAAAAACTGCGGATTCGCTAGAAAGAAGTGCGGCGGCAAATCCGGAGCAAAGCTCATAGGGGTCGGGCTGCTCTCGATGGTGCACGGAAACGCGACCGACCCCAAGGGCGCCGCTCTGCGCGTCACAAGCAAGGTCGACGAGCGTCTTGATTCCGCAAAAGCGATTCGTGGCGGCCTGCGTTCTCTTCGCCTTGTCGAAGAGAAGCTCACGGACATATATCAAGAGGCTCATACGGCACCCGATGACGAGGCTCTGCGGGAGTTCATCATGCTCGGACACAACGTCGGCTACACCGCTTTAAGGAGAGCTCTCCGCGAAGGGCCGCGCGATTATAAAAAGCCGTTGTCGAGCCTCCGGCTCGCCGATCTGATGAAGCCGCGTACGGGCAAGCCGCCGCTGTTGGAGGAAATCCTGAACAAGGGCGATCAGCCGGAGAAGTTTCAGAAGGAGGCCCGGGAGTACCTCAAGAACGTGGCGGACTGGATCGAGGCCGCCAAGCCCAAACCGCCGAAGGAGAGCAAGCCATGAGAGCCGTCATCGTCGCCGCCGCGTTGGCCGCTGCCGGTCCCGCCTGGGGTTGGGAGAAGGCCCACGAAGGAGCCGGTATAGAACGCTTCACCGAAAGAGGCGGCAAGTTGTGGGCGTTGCCCGGCCTGTCGAGCTCGACGGACCGCGGCAAGTCGTGGGTGGAAGGGCTCGACGCGGTCGGACTCCTCGATTCCGACGTTTCGGACGATCGGCGCGAGATATCCGTCCTCCCCAAAAATTACCTGCATCTCCAGAAGCTGGACGACGAAGAAGAGACTCTGAATGATGGCGTCCAGGCCCTTGCCGCGATCTCGGCTCGCTTCTTGGGCCGTACGGCGATGGTGATCGGCTTCTCGCGGGACTCAAAGGACGACAAGGTCGGCGTTCTGATCTCACGCGACGACGGCGCCTCCTGGACGACGGCGTTGAGCGGGCCGCTCGATTGGCGCGTCCGGCCGTACGTGCTGGATGAGAAGCGCGCATGGATATGTTCCGGCGATGGAATAGCCGTTATCTGGAGAACCGTCAACGGCGGGCGGGACTGGGAACGCTCTTCTGCTTCAACGCCCTTGTTCGGCGAGTGCGATGAGCTGTTCTTCCTCGATAAGAAGCGCGGCTGGGCCTCGATCGGCTCCGGCGCGGCGCGGACGATCCACGCCACCGACGACGGCGGCGACGAGTGGGAGACCCGCGGGACGATCTCGCTGTCGACCGCCGGTTCCGTCTCGCTGGCCTTCGCCGACAAGAACCGCGGCTGGGCGGCGGCTCCCGGCGCGTTCTGGGAGACGGCCGACGGCGGCAAGACCTGGACTTCCAGGCCGGCCCCCCCATCCGCCGTCCTTCCCGAAGCCGTGGCCCTGCGATACGTCGAGGAGCGGGGAGGCGGCCGCCTGCTGTACGGCACCTCGCTCTCGGAGGTCCTCCCCGAGGACGATGAGGCGAACGTGACCGGCCGCGAGACGCGCTCGCGCGGCGAGATATGGAAGCTGGAGGCCCCGGCTCCGTGAACCTCGCGGCGCTCCTGCTCGTCCTGGCGTCCTTCGCCCCGGCCTCGCCGGCGTCGGACTCGCTGAAGGCCGTTCGCTCCGAGATCAAGTCGATCTCGCTGCGGCCCTACGAGTACGAGCGGGAGGCGCGGGACTTCAGCGCGTTCTGGGGCCTGCACGTCGCCGACACGATGCGCGCCGTCCGGGCCGGTGAGCCCCGGCCGTACCTCTCCTACGACCGCGAAGAGCGCATGTACTTCGACTGGCGTTCGCGCGAGAACGCGCGCCACGGCGCCGGCGATCCGTGGTGGCGCCTCGAGGATCACGGGAGACGGAAGCTGTTCGGCGAGCAGTTGGAGCGGGAACGGCGGACTCTCGACTCCGTCCTCGCCGATCACGCGACCTTGCCGCGCCGCGAGCGCTACCGCGACTGGCTGCTGGCGTCGGCGCCCGCGCCGGAGGCGTCCCGCATCCTGCGCGAGGCGCGCGATCTGGCGGCGGCCGGGCGCCGCCCGGAAGCCCTGACGCGGCTCGAGTCCGTCGGCGCCGACGCGGACTTCTCGCCCGAGCTGGTGCTGGCGCGCGCCGCCCTGCGCATGGCGGCGGGGGACATGAAGCTGCCGTGGGACGAGTGGGACCGCTTCTACGAGGCCTTGAAGGCCCGCGATCCGAAGGGAGCCCGGCGAGAGCTGTCGTGGGAGATGCTGTGTCGCGCGGAGCAGTCGCGCAGCGGCGACTGGAAGTTCTCTCACTCCTACGGGAACCCGACGGCGGAGGAGTGGGACGCGCTCGTCCGGGCGGTCGGCCTCAAGCCCGGGGACGCCGACTTCTCCGCTCTGCGCGACTACCTGAAGGCGCACCTCACGGCCGCCGCGGCCGCGGCCAAGGCCGCCCGCGGCCGCCCCGCGTGCGGCCTGGTGCGCGTGTCCGCGTCCGGCGGCGGCGACGCGGCGACGATCGCCGAGGGTCTCGCTATGCTCGAGCCTTACGGCGGGCGCGGCGTCCTCCTGCTCGCGCCCGGGCGCTACGACGAGGCCGTGGCGGTGCGTGGTGGCCGCGTCGTGCTGCGCGGCGCGGGCGCGACCGTGGCCGCCCCGTACGGCCGTCCCGCGGTGAGCGTGCACGGGGCCGAAGGCTTCGTTCTGGACGGCGTGGCTCTGTCGGCCCGGGGCGCCAACCCCTTCGAGATCCGCGCCAGCCGGAGCGCCACGCTCAAGCGTTGCGCGATCGAGGCCGAGGCCGGCCGCGGCCTCTACAGCGACGGCTCCGCCGAAGTGACGGTCGCCGATTGCTCGACGGCCGTGGCCCCCTGAGCGATGCGACACGCCGATATTGCGAACAACACGCTAAAACTGGCATAATCGCCCGTCGGCATCCGATTTTCGTTTCATCTCCACGCGGATCTCGACAAGAATCCGGCATAAGTGGCCCCATTCGGGTCGTAACGGGTCGGGATTCTGCCGAAATTTTTTGCAGATTTGGCGGGGTAGCTCAGTGGTAGAGCACCGGTCTGAAAAACCGGGTGTCGACAGTTCGATCCTGTCCCCCGCCACCATTTTTTTGAAGCGCGCGCTCCCTCTCGCCGTCGTCGCGGTCCTCGCGTCCTGGGCTCTCGCTCAGAGCGCCGCGGCCCCCGTCGTGAAGACGGCCTCGCAGATCGAATGGAAGGCGTCCGGCAGCCTTCCCCCCGGCGCCGAGTACCACCTGCTCTACGAGGACCCCGCGACGCACGCGGTGCAGACCTTGGTGCGCTTCCCCAAGGGCTACGGGCTGACCCCGCATTACCACACCGCCGACGAGACCATCGTCGTGCTCAAGGGCAAGCTCGTCATCGAGATCGCCGGCAAGAGCGAGACGCTCGCCGCCGGCGGCTACGCGGTGATCCCCGGCGGCACGGTCTTCTCCCTGAAGACCGCCGGCTTCGGCGGCACGGACTTCGTCGCCGCGTTCAACGGCCCCTTCGACATGAAGGACGCCGCCTCCGCCCCCAAGCCCTAGAGCCGGAAGGCGATCGCCTTCGGCAGCGCCTCGAACACGACCGGCGCGAGCCCGTCCGCGTCCCCGTCGATGTTGAGCGGCAGGGACTCCTCGGAGTGGATCTCGATGCGGCGCGCGCGGCGCAGCACGACGCCGGGACGGCCCGCGTGGGCCCCCGCGTAGGCGCGAGGCAGCAACGACAGAAGCTCCGGGCGCGTCATGTCCGCGATCGTCAGGAGATCGAGCAGGCCGTCCTCGGCGTCCGCCCCCGGCGCGAGCCTCATGCCCCCGCCGAACGTGCTCGTGTTCGCCGCCGCGACCAGGTGATAGCGCGCCTCGGGCTCCGTCGCGCCGTCGACCGTGAGGCGCATGGGCCGGGCCTTCGCCGCCAGCACGGCCAGCACGCCCTCGACGAGATAGGTCATGGTGCCGCCGAGGAACTTGCCGTGACGGTCCACGGCGAGCGCGACCTCGCCGGGCAGCCCCAGCGCCGCGACGTTGAGGAAGTGCCTGGAGCGCGGAGCGCCGTCCGCGGCCCGGAAGGTGGCTCGCCCCGCGTCGAGCCTCCGCCGCGTCCCCGCGGCGAGGAACTCAGCCCAAGCCTCGGGCTCGCGCGGCACGCCCATGTGGCCGGAGAAATCGCAGCCCGAGCCGGCGGGATAAGTGGAGAGCGTGGTGCCCCGGCGCGCCGCCTCGGGCACCGCCAAGTAGCCGTCGACGACCTCCCCGAGCGTGCCGTCCCCGCCGACCGCCACCACGAGGTCGACTCCGTCGCTCACCGCTTCGCGCGCGAGCTCCCGCCCGTGCCCCGGCTTCTCCGTGCGGACCAGCTCCATGTCGGGATACAGGTTTTTCGCGAGCGCCCGGGCCTTCTCCCAGCGCCCCCCCGCTCGTCCATGCCCCGCCGCCGGATTCACTATGAACAGCGTTCTCATGCGTTGTCGGCCATTTTACGATTGTTTGGATGAGAAGGGGTGGCGGGATGATGTCCGGAGGGGTGTGGGGTCGCCGCGATGTTTGCTCCGTCGATCGCGGTCGACCCCAAGCGAGGCTCAATGCCGAGCGGCCCCGACGGATATCAACCCGCCGCCCCTCCCCGCATCGAAGTTATGCAAAGAACGATATGCCTGACACCGCAAAAAAAGAACCGCCCCGACCGGGAGGGGTGCCGGTCGGGGCGGGACGGTACGGACGAAGCTTAGCGGGCCAGCTTGCCGGCGTCGATCATGCCCATGCCCTGCATCTCGGCGGTGAGCTCGCCGGGAAGCGTGGAGGCGGCCTTCTTGAGCTGGGCGAACACGCCGTCCGGTCCGTTCAGGCCGACGTAGCCCTGGGAGACCGCCAACGCCGCGAGGCCGGCCACGTGCGGGGCCGCCATCGAGGTGCCGGAGTAGGAGGCGAAGCCGCCGCCCATCTTGGCGGAGAGCACGTCCACGCCGGGGGCGATGAAGTCGACCTCGGGCCCGCGGCTGGAGAAGCCCGCGAGCTTGTCGTTGAAGTCGGACGCCGCCACCGCGATGGTGTCCTCGTAAGCGCCGGGAAAGCCGACCGAGGCGCCGGAGTTGCCGGCCGCCGCCACGATGACGACGCCGGAGCCGCGAGCGAAGCGCACAGCGCGCTTCATGGCCTCGCTGTCGACCGGCGCGCCGAGCGACATGTTGGCGACGTCCATCTTGTTCTTCGCGGCCCAGACGATGCCGTCGATGACGTCGGACAGGTTGCCCGAGCCGTCGGCGTCGAGGACCTTCACGGCGTACAGGCGGGCCTTGGGCGCCACGCCGACGACGCCCTTGCCGTCGCGCTTGCCGGCGACGGTGCCGGCGACATGCGTGCCGTGGCCGTTGTCGTCCTGATAGTCGGCCGGGTTCTCGGTCTTGGTGATCGCCGAGTAGCCGCCGTCCACGCCGCCGGAGAGGTCGGGGTGGGAGCTGTCGATGCCGGTGTCGATGACCGCGACCTTGACGCCCTTGCCCTCGGTGAGAGGCCAGGCGGCGGGAGCGTGGACGCGGTTGATGCCCCACGTCTCCTCCTTGCGCTGCGCGGCGATCGCGGAGGCCATCGGGTTCTGCGCCATCGAGCGGACCTTGCCGAAGTTGAAGCCGGCCATCGCGCCATTAAAGGAAGGCAGCGGGGCGGCCTGGAAGGACACCGCCGCGGACTCGATCCACTTGACGCGCACGTCGGCCTCGATGGAGACGATGCGCTCCGAGCAGGTCTGCGCGTCGCACAGCGCCTGACCGGCGGGCACGTCCACGAGCGCCACGGAGACTTCCTTGTCGGTGTCGCCGTTCGTCGCGATGTGCTTGGCCGCGGTGAGGCTCAAGGCGCCGAGCGCGGCGTCGCGGTCGGCCTTCTTGGCCTTCGCGTCGAAGGTCACGATGTAGCGCTTGGTGCCCTTCGGCGCGGGTGTCGCCGACGCGGTAGCGGCCGTGAGCGCCGCGATCATGAGTCCGGTCATCAGTTTCTTCACTTTGTTCTCCCCTTGCGCTCCCGTTTATTCGCCGCCGAAGGCGGGGACCGGAGCAGGTCTTAAGTCTGCACGTATTATGGGCGGAAGGCCCACTTCCGCCCTGAGGCATAAGACCTAGCACCGTCTAGGCCCAAAGTCCTATGCCCTAGGCCCTGCGCCTCGAACGCCTGGGCCCTCAACGTAGGTCCTAACGGACCAGCTTCGCCGCGTCCACGACGCCGGCGCCCTGCTCGGAGACGGAAAGTCCGGGAACCTTGACGGCCGCGCGGCGCAGCGCCGCGCGCACCGCCGCCTCGCCGCGGGCGCCGCGAGCGACCGCGAGGGCACCCAAGCCCGCCATGTGGGGCGTCGCCATCGACGTCCCCGCGTAACTGTCGTAGCCGCCGCCCGGGACCGAGGACCTCACGTCCACGCCCGGGGCGATGAAGGCGACCTGGTTGCCGCGGCTGGAAAACTTGGCGATCGTCTCGTTCGGCGCGAGCGCGGAGATCGTGATCGCCTCGGGATACGCTCCGGGATAGTTGACCGAGCCGCCGTCGTTGCCGGCGGCGGCGAACACGGCCACGCCGCGCACGGTCGCGTATTTGAGGGCGGCGCGCATGAAGATCGTGCCCATCGGGGCGCCGAGGCTCATGTTGGCGACGTCCATCTTGTTGTTGCCGCACCAGATCAGGCCTTTGATGATGGAGGAGAGGCCGCCCGCGCCGTCCTTGTCCAGGACCTTGACCGCGTACAAGCGCGCCTTCGGGGCCACGCCGACCACGCCCTTGCCGTCCAGGACGCCGGCGATCGTGCCCGCGACATGCGTGCCGTGCTCGTTGTCATCCATCGGGGGCTGCTTGGAGTCGAGCGCGTTGTAGCCGCCCGCGCAGTTGGCCTTGAGGTCGGGATGGTTGCAGTCGATGCCGGTGTCGATGACGGCGACCTTGACGCCCTCGCCCTTCGTCACGGCCCAGGCGGAGGCGGCGTTGACGCGGCTGATGCCCCAGGGAACCTCGGCGGCGTCGACACCCGCGGGAAGCGGGAATTCGGGACGCTTCGGCGGCGCCGTCACGGCGGGCAAAGCGGCCCGCACGGCTTCAAAAGAGGGGAACGGCGCCCGGAACACGGGGGTGTCGAGCAGCCAGTTCCTATATATGTCCTCCTGGACCTCGAGCACCTCGGGCATCAGGGCGGCCTTCTCCGCGAACGCGGAGAACATCTTGGCGTCGGGCAGCTCGGCGACGAGCGCTCCGATCTCGGAGAGGTCGTCCGCCTTGGTCGCGCCGAGCGAGCGCAGAGCGGCTTCGCGCTGGGCGGACGACGTGCCGTCCTTGAAGGCGATCAGGTAGCGCTTGGCTCCCGCGGCGGACGCGCACACCGGCATCAGCAAGGCGATCATCGTCAGCGTGATCAGATTCTTCATGAATGCTCCTCTGAAACGTCTCTGTGAACTATTCGGATTCTAGCATGCTCCGGTCCGAAAGGCCTAGTCGAATTTAGGCCTTATAGGTCTATTTTTTTGGGCCCTCCGGCACCCCCATATTGACGCCCCGGGCGGCGCGGTCTATACTGATTCCGATGATCAAACAACTCGCCCTCCTGGCTCTCCTCCCCTTCCTCGCGCGCGGCGCCTCCGCCCAGCCCGTTCCGGATCCGCCGCTCGTGGACGCCGTCAAGGCGGGAGACACGGCGACCCTGAAGGCCCTCCTGGCCGGAGGCGCGGACCTCGCCGCGAAGGACCGGCACGGCTGGACCGCCGTCATGTGGGCCGCGGGGCGGGCCGACGGGGCGACGCTGAAGGCCTTGCTCGACGCGGGCGCCGATCCCGCGCCGAAGGACGAGCCGGGCTGGTCGGCGATCGTCGAGGCCGCCAAGGGCGGGCGGGCGGAGAACATCCCGCTGCTCGCCGCGAAAGGCCTCGACTGCGCGGCCAAGGACGCAGCCGGCGTGTCCGCGCTCGCCTACGCGGCGACGGGCTCCACGAGGACGATCTCGGCGCTGCTGGCGTGCAAGGCCCCGGTCGACGCCCGCGACGCGAACGGCCTGACCCCCTTGATCCGCGCCGCCCAGCTCGGGCGCACCGCCGCGGTCCGCCGCCTGCTGACGGCCGGCGCCAAGGTCGACGCGAAGGACCAGCTCGGCTACACCGCGCTGATGTGGGCCGCGCACGGCGGCCGGTCCGACACGGTGTCGGCCCTGCTCGCGGCGAAGGCGGACGCCGGCCTGCGCAGCGGAGACGGCTTGACGGCCCGGGAGCTCGCGCTCAAGCGCGGACATCCCGCCGCCGCGGATCTGTTCAAGTAGCGCCCGGGAAAAAAGCCGTTGACGAAAACGGACGCCGGGGCTATACTGCGAACGAGGACGACTAGAATGAAGAAAACTTTGGCGAAGTCGGCCCGGCACCACAAGGGTTCGCGGAAGGCGAAGGGCGGCAAGGCGCTCGAGTTCGAGCAGGGTTGGAACGAGCTCGAGGCTCAGCATGACCGCCTGAAGACCGACTGGATGAGCCTGGCGGTACAGCTCGGGATCGGCGGGTCCGATAAAGCGGCTTACGACTAGGACTGCGACTAGGCCGGGCGCAAGCGCCCGGCACAGATGTTCGGAGGAAACTCCTAAAACATCTAGTCCTCTTCGGAGTCGGCGCGGCGCTTAAGGCGCACGGTACGCTTGTGGATCCGGTGCCCGAAGCGCGCGACGAGAGCCTCCGCGAGGGCGAGAAGCTCTCCCGTCCATCTGCGGGCCTTGAGCCCGTCGAGCAGCGCGTGTCCGTCCAGGCGCGCCACCTCCGTCCATAACGGCGTCTTTCGCGCCTCGGCCTCGAGCTCCGCGTGCTTATCCGCCTCCCCCGTCTTCGTGGGAAGGTGCGTCTCGTCCTTCACGGTCACCGTCGCCTGGGCGCGCTCGCCGGCCACGGTCGTCACCCCGGCGGCCTCGGCCCAGTCGGCGATATCCTTCTCGACCTTCTCGCGCTCCGCCTCCACCGTCTTGAGCTCGTCCTTGAGCCGCTTGCGCCGGTCCTCGATGTCGGCGTAGCTCGCCACGAGCTTCACGCCGCCGTCCTTCGCACGCTCCGCGGGCGGCAGGGCCGCGACCCGGACCGCGTCCGCGAACAGCGGGCACAGGTCCCGGTACTCGCACCAGTCGCACAGCGGGCTCTGGCGCGGCTCGAAGACGTGATCGTGCTTGATCGCCGAGATCAGCGCGCCCGCGTCGGCAAGCAGCTTCGCGCGCGCGGCGTCGTCGCGGATCGAGACGAGCGTCTTGCCATGGCGCACGTAATGCCACTTGAGGCGGACCTCCTTGGTGTCGGGCCACTCCCGGCGCACCGCGAGCTCATAGAGAGCAAGCTGCCAATCCTCGTCGGCATGCTCTTGATTCGGCAGCGTCTTGGCGGTCTTGTAGTCGACGATCTCGAAGGCCCCGTCCGGCGCCAGCGCCAGGCGGTCCACGAAGCCCTCGATGCGGTACTCATGCCCATCGACCATGATCGGAAAGCCGACGCGCTTCTCGATGGCGACCGTGCGGTCCGCGCTGAAAGGGTGGTGCGCCTCGTGATAGAGCGCGACGCAGTCGCGCCCGACCTTCCGCCAGTCGTCCTTGACGAAGCGCGCGTCCTTCTCCACGACCGTCTCGTCCCATTCCGCCGCGAACTCCCGCTCGTAGATCTCGTGAAGGTCCGCGAGCGAGGGGGCCTTCCCCCCCGTCACCAACGCGTACAATTCCTCGAACGTCGAGTGCACCGCCGTGCCGACCACGGTCTCCGGCGTCTTGCGCCGGCGCGAGATCTTGTCGACGTAGCGGTATTGGTAGCGCCTCGGGCAGTTCTGATAGACCGAGAGCTTCGACGGCGAGAACTTGGAGGAGCGGTCCTCCTCCAGATGAGGCTGGTCCATCGCCCTAGATCATCTCCAGCAGCGCGAAGTGAAGGTACTCGGTCTCGGGCATCGAGAGCAGGATCGGATGGTCGACGGCCTGTCCGCGCAACGTCACGAAGCGCATGGGCCGCTCCGCCTTCGCCTGCGCGTTGCGCAGCATCAGCACGAAGTCCTCGCGCGAGACGTGGTGCGAGCACGTCGCCGTCGCGAGCAGCCCCCCCTTGGGCAGGGCGCGCATCGCCTGGGCGTTGAGCTTCGTGTACAGGCGCAGGGCCTGGGGCAGATGCTTCTTCGCGGGCACCAGGCTCGGCGGATCCAGAACGATCATGTCGGGCTTGAACGGCTGCTGGCCGCGCGCGAACGACTCGAGCACCACTTCGGCGTCGCCCTCGTCGGCCGACACGATCCCGTCGACGCCGTTGAACTTCGCGTTCTCGCGCGCGAGCTGCACCGCGGGGCCGGAGCTGTCGAGCGCGAGCACCGACTTGGCTCCCCCCTTGGCCGCCGCGATCGCGAATCCTCCGGTATAGCAGTAGAGGTCGAGCACGCTGCGGCCCTCGAAGTACGGCCGCAGGTACGCGCGGTTCTCGCGCTGGTCGAAATAATGGCCGGTCTTCTGGCCCTCGCCCAGGGGAGCGGCGAAGCGCAGGCCGTTCTCGGTGATCGGAACGCGCTCCGGGACCGTGCCCATCAAGGTCCGGCATTCCAGAGGCAGGCCCTCCAGCGACCGAACCTTGTGGTCATTTTTGAGATAGATGCCCTTCGGCTTGACGAGCTCCTCGAGAGCCGCCTGGATCCACGGCATGCGGCGCTCGATGCCGGCGGACATCACCTGAAGCACCAGATACGAGCCGTAACGGTCCACGACCAAGCCGGGAAGCCCGTCCGACTCGCCGTAGCAGAGGCGGTAGGAGGTCTCCCCGGGCAGCGCCTTCTCCCGGTAGGCGATGGCGTCGGCCAGGCGCCGTCGAAAGAAGCCTTCGTCGATGACTTCCTTCGGGTCGCGGGTGAGCACGCGGCCGCCGATCAAGCTGTTCGGGTTGTAGAAGGCCAGGCCGAGCGAAACGCCCGCCGCGGTCACGATGATGCCGAGGTCACCCGCCAACGGCGGGTGATCTGATAAGACCTCCTTGATCTCGTTGGAGAAGATCCAGAGATGCCCCGCCTTGACGCGCTTGTCGCGGTCCGGGTTCAGGATGATGCGCAGGGGCTTCTCGGCGGCGGCTGCGGGCGCGGCTTTGGCGGCTTCGGTCATGGCGATTCTCCTTGCGTCAGGGTTCGGCTCGAGGCAGCCGCCCCTCTCATTCCATACTTATTGGTGTCAGGCCTAACGGTAATGACGGTATTTCTTCAACACTGTCACTAACGTTAGGCCTGACACCATACACAAATCTAGAGGCAGCCTCCGCGCTTGAGGATCTCGCGGGCGGAGGCTCCATAGGGCTCTAAAGAAAAGCAGGCGTCGAGCTCCTTAGGCGACAGGCGCTTGGTGACTTCGGAATCCGCGTTGAGGTGCTCGCGCAGCGGACGGTTGTCCTTCCAGGTCTTCATCGCATTGCGCTGGACGAGGTCGTAGGCCTCGAGGCGGCCCAGGCCGGCGTCGATGAGGCGCAGCAGGACTTTCTGCGAGAAGACGAGGCCGTTCATCTTATCGAGGTTGCGCTTCATGTTCTCCGGATACACCTGAAGGCCGTCGAGCACGTTCTCAAGCCGGGCCAGCATGAAATCCAACGCGATATGCGTGTCTGGAAGAATCATGCGCTCATTCGACGAGTGCGAGATATCCCGCTCGTGCCACAGCGCGCAGTTCTCCGTCACCGCCGACTCGTAGGTGCGGATCAGGCGCGCGAGGCCGCAGAGGTTCTCGCACAGGACGGGGTTGCGCTTGTGGGGCATGGCCGAGGAGCCCTTCTGGCCGTCCGAGAAAGGCTCTTCCAGTTCGAGGATCTCGGTCTTCTGCAGATGCCGGATCTCAAGCGCGATGCGCTCGACGAAGCACGCCGCCAGCACGAGCGCGTGGAAGTACTCCGCGTAGCGGTCGCGGGGAACGACCTGCGTCGAGACCGGCTCCGGACGCAGGCCGAGGGCGTCCAGGACCGTGGCCTCCACCTCCGGCGAAAGCTGGGAGAACGCGCCGACCGCTCCGGAGACCTTGCCGTAGGCGATGAGCTCGCGCGCCGCGCGCAGACGGCGCAGACAGCGCAGGCCCTCGGCGTGCCAGCCGGCGACCTTGATGCCGAAGGTGATGGGCTCGGCGTGGACGCCGTGCGTGCGGCCGACCATCCAGGTGCGCTCGTGCTTCTTGGCCAGGGCCTTCAGGCGCTTGAGCACGGCCTCGACGCCGGCGACGAGCAGGTCGGCGGAGTCGCGCAGCTGGAGAGCCATCGAGGTGTCGAGCACGTCCGAGGAGGTCATCCCGAAGTGCAGGTAGCGGTCGACCTTGGGGGCCTTCGACTTGAGCTCGCCGGCGACGGCCGAGAGCATGCCGATGACCTCGTGGCCGGCGCTCGACTCCTTGCGCCGGGAGGCGTCGAGCATGGACTTCTCGAGGAGGCGCCGCAGGGCTTTGAGCTCGGAGGCGGGCACGCCCTTTTCGGAGGCGATCGCCTTGAGCAGCTCCTCCTCGACGCGCAGCATCGCGCGCAGGCGGTTGTCGTCCGACCAGATCTCCCCCATCGCGGGGCGGGTGTAGCGTGGGATCATGATGCGACCTCCTGGAGAACGAGACCTTCCTGCGCGTCGTCGAGCCGGCGCCCGAGGCGGTAGAAGCCCCAGCCCGCGGCCCCGGCGAGCGCCCCCGCGGCCAGCCACGGCGCGGGCGCCAGACGCCCGCTGAGATGCTCGTGGCCGAGGCCGCCGAGCAGCGGGCCCAGCGCCTGGCCGAGCGACTGCAGCAGGCCTTGAAAGCCGAGGTAGCGCCCCTTGAGGCCGGCCGGCGCGAGATTGGCGGAGAGCGCCTCGAGGCTCGGCGAGAGCACGATCTCCCCGACCGTCACGATGGTCATGCCCAGCGCCAGCGGCCACCAGCCGCTCGCGAAGCCGATCCATGACCAGCCGGCGAGGTAGAACAGGCAGCCCGCGGCGGCGGCGCGGGTGAGCGCCGCGCGCGCGACGACGCGCGTGGCCGCCTGCTGGAACAGGACGACGAGAGCGCCGTTGACGGCGAACAGGAATCCCACTTGGGTCTCGGTGAGGCCGCCGTGGGCGGTCGCGTGCACCGACAGGGGAGCCACGAGCTGGGACATCGAGCACGCGATGACCAGGCTCAGCAGCCCGAGCTCCAGG
The DNA here is from genome assembly GCA_030696455.1 of Elusimicrobiota bacterium. Taxonomy (GTDB): domain Bacteria; phylum Elusimicrobiota; class Elusimicrobia; order UBA1565; family UBA9628; genus GWA2-66-18. The sequence continues at coordinate 14,165 of JAUYSH010000101.1, read as the reverse complement.
AAGCGCGGGTCGCGGGCCGCGGTCAGGCTCCCGCTCCAGGCGAAAACCTCGCCGGAGCGGGCGGCCGGCGCGGCGGGGACAAGGCCGAGGAGCAGGCCGAGGCAGACCAAGGAAAGAGCGGAGGTCGCCGCGAACATGAGGCCGTAGGAAAAGCCCGCCATGAAGCCGCCGATCGCCGGGCCGACGGCCCAGGCCGCGTTCGTGGCCACCCGCAGGGAGCCGTACGCGTGCACGCGCTCGGCGGGCGGGTGCTCGTGCGCGATCCACGCGCGCACGGCGGGGCCGTAGAGGTTGCCCGCGAACGAAGCGGCGACGTGAAGCCCGACGATCACGGAGACGGGCCAGACGCCCCAGACGGCGGCCGCCAGCAGGGCCGTGAAGACGGCCCGGCAGACGAGCGCCAGCGCCATCACGCGCTTGCAGCCCCACACGTCAGAGAGCTCCCCGCCCAGGGCCTGCCCGACCGCGGAGGCCGCGACGGCTCCGCTGACCGCGAGGCCGACGAGGCCCATCGGCAGGCCGCGCTTATCGAAAAAATACAGCGTGAGGAACGGAAAAGACAGCGCCAGCCCCGCCACCAGGACGCCCTGGCAGAGCAGAAGGGCATGGAGCGCGGTCTTCGGCTTGGTCATTCGCCGTCGCTGCCGAGTTCGATCTCGCGCTTGGCCGTCGACAGCGGCACGCCGGCGGCGCACTGAGGGCAGGTCTCCGGCGAGGCGGCCTCGAGGGGGTAGCCGATGAGGCTGCGCACGGGCACGCCGAGGCACAGCGGCGCCTTCGAGCGGTCCACCATCGCGGCCACGCCGACGATGCGCGCCCCGTAGGCCTGGGCGAGCGCCACCACCTCGCCGTTCGAGCGCCCCGTGGTGAGCACGTCCACGACGACCAGCGCGCGCTCCCCCCGCTCCAGGCGGAAGTCACGCCGGAACGCCATCGAGCCGCCGACGCGCTCGGTGAAGATCGCCCGGCTCTTCTTGGCGCGCGCGACCTCCTGGCCGAGCACCACCGAGCTCATGCCCGTGGAGATCACGACGTCGACCGGCGACGCGAACTTGGCCGCGATGGCCTTGGCCACCTTCTGCGCGACGTGCGGATACTGGAGGACCAGCGCAGGCTGCAGGTAGACCGGGGTGTGCAGGCCCGAAGCGAGGCGAAAATGCCCGCTCGCCACCGCGCCGTGCTCCTGAAGAAGGCCCAGCACATCCATCTTGTTCATTCGGCTCATATTCATCGTTCTCCTGGTTACAAAGTCTGAAGCTTCTCGATCGCCTCGAAGCGCTTCTTGCCGGAGGCGCGGCCTTCGTTGAGCTTCCGCTCGATCTCGTCGACGGGGATCTTCTTGAATCGGGGCTCAAGCTCGGGACGGTTGAGGTCGCCCTTCACCCGGAAGCCGATCGACGGGCGCCCGGCCTCGTCCACCCACCATTCGGGGAGAACGCCGTCGTATTTCGCCAGGCGGGTCAGGATGTTCATGTCCACCTGCTCCTTGCCGAAGTCGGCGGTGCCGTCGGCGAAGGCCGCGAGCTGCGGGGAGTTCACGTGGAAGTAGCGCGTCGTGGCGACGCCCTTGCTCAGCCCGTATTCGCTCTCGATCCTCGTGAAGTCGAGCGTCTTCGGATAGGCGGTCGCCGTGCTGAAGATGGAGAATTTGTTCATCTTGTGCATGTAGATGAACGGGAGGAAGATGACGCGCAGCATCTTATGGGATTCCTGCACGGCCGGGATGTCCGCCACGCGCCCGGGCCCGAAGCGCACGCGGGCCTCCCCGCCGACCTTGTCGAGCGCGGGGGTCACGCCGCGGATGGACCAGAGCAGGTCGAGGTCATTGCACCAGAAGTTGGCCTGCTTGACCTCTCCCACGCGCAGGTGCCCGACGGTGTCCGGGAAGCTGCGGGGGATGACGTACTTGAAGGTGCGGACCCACGGCCGGCTCTCGCGCTCCTCGGCGGATTCCGTGGCCGTACCAACGGTGCGCGTCGAGACCGCGGCCGCGATGCCGGTCACGAGGCGCTGGGCGTCCTCCCACACGACCTTATCGAGGTTGCCCGAGATCAGAACCTCCTTCGGAGCGGAAAGACGATCCACCTTCCCGCGCAGGCGCAGCCGGGATTCGCCCCACCGCAGCGCGAGGTTCTCGACGGTCAAGGTCTGCTTGGCGACCGACAGGGTGACCGCCAGATCGTCGAAGGCGTTGCCGTACGCGACGACGCGTCCCTTGGTGACGCTCGCCTTGACGGAGGCGAACTCGTCGGTGACGAAGGCGTCGAGGTCGAGCAGCTCGACGCGGCGGTCGCCCCAGTCCGCCCCGAAGCCGCGCAGGCTGATCACCGCCTCCTTGAGCTGCAAGGCGCCGAGCTTGCCCTCGAGGGTGCCGCTCAGAGCGGCCTTGCCGTGCGGCTCGCGGACGGCCCAGGAAGGATGCCAGCCCGCCAGGTCGTCGAGGACCGCGTCCTTCGTCCCCAGAACGGCGCGCAACGAGGCGGTGGCCTCGCTGAGGTCGAAGACCGCGCTCGCCGTGAGCGTCCCCGCGGGGGTTTCGACGGCCAGGCGCTCGATGTCCCAGATCGCCGGCGCGGACCAGCTCACGCGGCCGGCCCATTTCGTGGCGGGCAGAGAGAGCTTGAGGTCCCGTCCCGTCCACCGGGGCCAGCGCCCGGAGCCGAGGGCGGGCACGGAGGCGGACACCTCGAAGACGGGACGAAGGAATCCCTCGATGGAGCCGCTGCCTTCGACGAGCACCCCGTCGGCCTCGGCCGAGAAGCGGTCGACGCGCACCGTGGCGCTCGACCACCGCAAGCCGGCGAGGTCCATGGCGCCCTCCGCGGCGACGCTCGTCGTCAGGGTGTGAGTGCCGAAGGTGACGGCGTTCACGAAGGAGAGAGCCATCGGGAAAGGCTCGGCCAGGTCGAAGCCTTCGGCCCGCAGGGCCAGCTTCTCGAATGAGATCTTCCGCCCGCGCATGCGGTCGTCGAACCGAAGGACGCCGTCGCTGACGATGGTCTCGGCCGCGGCGAGCGCGAGCGGCAGGGCTCCGCTCGGGGCGGCCTTCGTGGAGGCGAACAGGTCCGCGATGTCCCAGGTCCCGTCCTGCTCGCGCGCGAGGAAGATCTGCGGCGACTCCAGGCGCACGGTGTCGAACACGAGCCTGCGATCGAGCAAAGGAGCCAGCTTCACGGTGACGAGCGCGGTATCGCAGACGAGTTGATCCCCCTCGGTGCCGGCGGCCCGGCGCACGCGCAGGCCCTTGAGCTTCAGGCCGCGAGGGCTGAGCACCAGCTTTTCGATGGTGACCTCGCGGTTCAGCAGTCCCTGGAGTTGGGCGATCGCGATGGCGCGAGCCTCCTCCGGGCCGAACCGGTGCTGGGCGTAGATCGCGATCGCGGCGACGAGCAGGACGAGGACGATGAAGGAGAGCCCGAAGCCGCGAAGCACGGTCCGGAAGGCGGAGGCGAGGAGGCGCAACGCTCCCCTAGGGCCTTCCATGGATCCTCATAAGGAATGATTTTACCTTATTAGGCTTTCGTACAGGCCGAGGAGGGCGGAGGCGCTCCGGTCCCATGCGCACGGCAGGGCCGCCGACGGCCCCAGCGCGCCGACCTGATCGCGAAGCGAGTGGTTCGCCAAAGCAAGCATTCTGTTTTCGAGCGCCTGACCCGATGGGTCGGCCAACACGTATTCGCGCTGCTCGCCCTTCAGCAGTTCGGCCGCGCCGACCGAGGCGCCGGTGATCACGGGCAGGCCGCAGGCAAGGGCCTCGAGAACACTCATGCCGAATTCCTCCCACTTCGCGGGGTGGACATAGACATCGAGGGCGTGGTAGAAGCGCCAGACCTCGGGGATCGGGTCGCGGAAGATGACTCGGTCCACGATCCCGAGTTCGCGCGCGAGGGCGAGGTACGGTCCCGGACGAGCTTCCTTTCCGACGACCAGCGCGCGGGCCTGCGGATGTTTCCGCGCGACTGCCGCGAAGGCCCTCAGGAACGGCTTCAGGCCGCGCTTTTCGAAATCGCCGGAGGTGACGAGGCCGTAAAGGATCTCGCCGGGCTTGACGCCGAGCTCCGCGCGCATCGGCGCGGAAAAATCCCCTCGGCCGCCGGTGTTGAAGCGGCAGGCGTCGTAGCCGGGGTAGATCACGGAGACGGCCTCCGCGGGCACCCCGAAGCGGCGCGTCACGTCGTCCTTCATCAGCCTCGAGTTCGCGACGAGCGCGCGGAACCGCCCGCCCTCGAGCTGAAGCGCGTGCATGCGCCCCACCGCGTCATCCTCGGGCAGAGGACGTTTATAAAGGGATTCATGCGCAGCATGAACGCAGTTGTGCAGGCTCAGCACATCCTGATCGAGCAGATCCCCGTGGCCGTGAACGAGGTCGAACTTTTTCGTCATACCCTCGGCCGCGGCGGCGAACGCGCGCCGCTTCATCCACGAGCCCCAGGGCCAGCCCGGGACCCAGTGAGGTACCGCGCCCGCCTCGAGCAGAGCCTTGCGGTCGAGCTTCTCCGCGAAGACGTGCACCTCCCAGTCGCCGCGGGAGAGGCGGCGCGCGTGCTCGACGATCATGCGCGCCGCGCCGGAGAATCCCTGGACCCGGCGGGCCGCGACGGCAAGGCGCCGCTTCAACGGACCCCCATCAGGACCAGGACCGTCGCCGAGGCGACCGGGATCCAAAGGTTGTCGTTGTACCAGGGCGTCGTCGGCGGGAGCTCGGCGAGCGCGCCTGCGCACGCCGCCGCGAAGGCGACGCCCGGAGGCAGGCCGTAGGCGAGCGCCGCCGCGAAGCCGACCGAGAGGCCCGCGAGGCTTCCTTCGAGGGATTTCTCCCCGCCGAACAGCCTCGTGCGGCCGAACGCCTTGCCGACGAGCGCGCTCGCCGCGTCGCCGAGCGCCAGCTGAAGGATGGCCGCGCCGACGATCATCGGCTCGCCCCGGGCGATCAGCATGGCCGCCAGGCAGCCGGCCGTGGTGTGGAAAATGCCGCTGAAATGCTTGCGCTCCGTGTCACGGATCATGCCGTGGAAGAACGCATGCAACGCGCGCTCGACCGCGGGGACCTTCAGGCGCAGGGTCTCGATGAGAAGGACGGCCGGAAGCCACGCGGCCATCGCCCAGGCCATGCGCGGCCAGCCGAGAAGGTGGAACCCGGCAAGATAGACCAAGGACAGCATGTGGAAGGCCTTGCGGCCGAATTCGCGGCGAAGATCGCTCATGAGGCCAGCGCCGCCTTCCGCGCCGCCTCGAACGCCGGCCGGCTCCAGAGCCAGGCCAGGCTCCAAAAGCTCTTCGTGAGCCCGCCGGCCTCGCGCAGGTTCGCCAGCAGCGGTACCGCGTCCGGGAACAGCGCCTTCAGCAGGAGCATCACCATCAGCGCGTTCGCGATCGCGATCAGCGCGAGCGAGAACACCACGCCGCCCGCCGCGTCGAGGTCCGGCTGACGCGCCCGCGTCAGGGAATCCCACGTGAACAGAAGATGCGCCCCGAGCGCTCCGCCGAGCAGGAAGAGGAACAGCGCCTCGCCTCCCGCCTCGGGCCGGGCCCAGAGCAATATCCGGTAGCCGAGCGCCACGGCGAGCGCGTAGAAAGGCACGCAGTAAGGCGCGAGCGCGACGAGGACGCTCGAATGCGACAGGTCGACGTGGCCTTCCTTCTCGCCGACGGAGATCGCGTAGACGCTGCCGCCCGTGGCCCAGGCCGCCATCGCATGGGTGAGCTCGTGTCCCAGCACGTAGCTCCAGCGCGCGCCGCGCGCCGCCCAGGCCGCGGGGCCCATGGGAGAGACGAGCAGCCAGCGATGGACCGCCCACAGCGCGAACGCGATGGCGAGCCCCGCGCCGAACGGCGCCGCCGTCGACGAGCGGACCGCGACGCCGGCGAGGGTCCTCGCCGACACCCAAAGCAGGGAGCCCGACAGCGGCAGGAGCAGGACGCCGATCAGCAGGCGCGGCACCCGCTACTCCAGCATGTAGTCTTCGTAGGGGATCTTCCGCGCGTCGAGCTCTTTCTTCCAGAGCGCGCGGGTCTCCGCCATCTTCGCGCGCGCCAGGAGGCTCCAACGGTTCTCGGGAGGGCTGAACAGCTCGGCCGCCGTCTGATACCAGACATAGGCGTACTTCAGGGAGCTTTCATCCACCGCCTGATCGCGCTCGAAGCGCGCCAGGCCGGCCTGGCGCTCGTACGCCGCGCGGTCGATGCGGCCTTTCGCCAGCGCGGCGGACAGCTGCGCCTCGCGCTCCGCGAGCTCGGCGTCGAAATGGGCTTTCTTGAGCTCCGGCTTGAGGCTCCATTGCGACCACTTCTCGCCCTCGAGATAGGCGGACCGCGAACGCAAGACCAGGTCGATGCGCGCCATCCCGTAGACGGCGGCGACGAGCGCGGCCGCGACGAGGGCCGTGCGCCCCGCGGTCCGGGTCATCCCGCGGACCCGTCCGGCCCGGGCTCCGTCGGGGGATTGAGCAGGCGCTGCAGCGCCGCGGCGAGCATCGCCGGACGAACGGGCTTTTGGAGGAAATCCTTGACGTTCGGCTCCTGCCGCACCATCTCGATGCTCTTGGCGTCCATCGCGCGCCCGGTCACGACGACGATCGGGATATGTCCGAAACCGCGGGACTGGAGCTCGCGCAGGGCCTCGTAGCCGCCCATGCTGGGAAGCATGAAGTCGAGGACGATGGCGTCGGGCTCGAGCGCGGCGACCTTGGCCAGGGCCTCGATGCCGTCCTCGGCGCGCTCGGTGCGGAAGCCTTCCTTCTTCACGACGTGATCCATCAGGTCGAGGAGCGACTCGTCGTCGTCGACGAGAAGGACGAGCTTGGGGGCGGGAGCGCCGGAGGCATCGGTCACGCGGCCTCCGGCGTCCGGGGCTTGAGCAGGCGCTCGAGAGTCGAGGCGAGCACGTGAGGCTTCAGCGGCTTCTCGAGGAAATCAACCACGTTGGACTCCTGACGGATCATCTCGGCCGTCGACCGGTCGGTGTAGCGCCCGGTCACGATCACGATCGGGATCCGGGACAGCTCGCTGCCCTGAAGCTGGCGCAGGACCTCGAAGCCCCCGTAACGCGGCATCATCAGGTCCAGCAGGATCAGATCGGGCTTGAGGCGCTCCGCCTTCTGGAAGCCGTCCTCGCCGTCCACGGCGACGTCGGCCCGGAAGCCCTCCTTCTTGACCAGGAAGGTCAGGAGGTCGCGCACTCCGTCGTCGTCATCGATGATCAGGACAAGCTTCGCGTCTTCGCCGGGTTCGACCATGCCCCCATTTTACCGTATTTTTGCCGTCCGGATATGGCGCGCGCGGGCCGCCGGGGCTATACTCCCGCCGAGAGGTAACGACATGCGCCGAGCCTTCGCCGCCGTGCTGAGCGCCGCGTTCTTCGTTCAATCGACCGGCGCCGCCGACCTCGCCCCGGCGCTCGCGCGCGGCATGATGCTTCCGCCCCCCGGCCGCATGGCTGCGATGCCGCCCGCCGGCGCCGCGGCGACGGCGACGCCCCCCAAGGGCGAACCGTGGCTCGCCTCCGCGCGCGTCGTGGCTCGATGGACGAGGGAGCGCCTGTCGGCGGCCCTCGCCGCTCCCGCCGCCGTCGAGGAGGCGCCTTCGGAGCAGGCCCTCGCCGCCCTCGCCGCCGTCGCGCGCAATCAGGCGCTCGTCGTCGCGTCGCTTCCGGCCCCGGAGCCGCCGGCCGACCGGATGCTGATCGCGATGGAGGGCCGGCGCATCCTCGCCTCCGGCCTCGCGGCCCAGCTCTCGTCGATCCTCCAGTACCGCTCGGACCTCAAGCCCATCCGCCCGGCCTTCATTGGCCGGTGGGTCGGCGATGGCGCCGTTCGCGCCCGGGTCGACTACCTGAAGCCGCTGGGGGTCACGCGCGGCGAGGCAAAAGGCTTCCGGGTGACCCTGTCCGACGGCTATGAGCGCCTCCTCCCCAACCGCGGGGAGATCCCGGAGTCGCTGAAGCAGGAGCTTCCCCTTTACTTCGCCGGGGACTCCGTCGACCTCGAGGTCCGCCTGCGCAACGACGGCCCGGCGACGCTGACGGACCTGCGACTCGCGTCCGTGCAGGAGGATCATACCGCGTCGGGGGCGCCGGGCGCGCCGCTGTCGTCGCCCGTCTTCAGGAGCGTCGCGAGCCTGGCCCCGGGACAGACCGTGATCCTGCGTTGGCGCATCAAGCTGTCCGCGGAAGGCCGCGAGGCCGTGAACTTCGAGCAGACGCATCTTCGCGTCCTCGGCCAGGATCCCTCCGGCGGCGAGAAGGTGCATCTCGATGAGGCCCAGGCCGGCATCGTCGATCCTCCGGGCGCGCAATAAGCGCCCGTTGTTCTATAATGGCCGCGCATGGATTTCGATGAATTCCGCGGCCGCGTCGAGGCGATCGACAAGCTCGGCTCCGCCGGCGACGATCGCGCCCTCCTGGAGGAGCTCCTGGCGCTCGCCGGCTCCGACCTCCCCGATCTGGACCGCGCGCGCCTGCTGAGCCAGGCCGCAGCGGCGCATGAACGCCTCGGCGAGACCGACCGGGCGCTCGCCGCGTACGACCGCGCCGCCGCCCTGGAGACGCCGCACCGGCGGTTTCAGGCGGCCTTCCGCAAGTCCGACTACCTGATGCGCCTGGGCCGCAAGGACGAGAGCCGGGATATCCTCAAAGCCCTCCTCGAGCGGCCGGAGGCCACCCTCTCCGAGCGCCACTCCTTCGAGGCCCGCCTCAAGCTCCTCCGCCGCGTCGCCTAAAACCAGGAACGTCGATGCGGGCCGGGGAGGAGGATCGACCCTCGCCGGGGGCGTTCGGATTGACCTCACTCTCGGGTCCGTCCGCGACGTATGAAGAACCCTTGTCGCGGCGGACCCTACGCCCCGGCGAGGGTCGATCCTCCTCCCCGATGAACCGTCGGGTCAGGCTCGCGGGCGCACGGCGTAGGCAACGGCTTATCGCCTTCGGCGATGGGCTTCTTCGCGGGCGCGCAACGGCGAGGAAGCGGGATGGGCGATTCCTTGATGAGCTTCATAAGGGCCGGCGGGCGGTATCATGTCCTGAGGGGTGTGGGGTCGCCGCGATGTTTGCTCCGTCGATCGCGGTCGACCCCAAGCGAGGCTCAATGCCGAGCGGCCCCGAAGGACATGATACCGCCCCCCGGGCCGTCATAAGTCCTTCGCCGGGCCGTCGCGGCGTTCAGCGCGGAGCCGTCTTCAGCGTCTTGTGGAGGGCCGAGACGAACTTGGCCATCTTGATCGGCTTAGAAACGAACTCGACGACGTTCGCCTCCGCCCGGATCATCTTGATCGTCGAGTCGTCGAGCGCGCTGCCCGTGACGATGAAGACGGGTATACGCCCGTTCGACGAGCCCTGCAGCGAACGAAGGAACTCGTAGCCGCCTTGCCCCGGCATCATGAGGTCGGTGATGATCAGATCCGGCGTCTGCGCCTCCAGCTGGACGCCCGCGTCGAGGCCGTCGACCGCCGTCAGCACGCGGAACCCCTGCAGGCTCGCGCTCATCTCGAGGAAGCTGCGCACGGTCTCGTCATCGTCGACGACGAGGATCAGCTTGTCGCCCGGAGCGGCCAGGGCCGGGCCCGCCTCCTCGGGGGAAGCCGCCGGCGGCGCCGCCGCCGAGGGCGAGGGCGGCGCCGGGGCCGCGACGCGCGCCGGCGCCGCGGTCAGGAATATCCCGCTCGAGTCGGGGTCCAACGCCCGCGCCACATCGGGAAAGCTCGCCGCCGGCCTCCAAGCGTCCTGCGTCGTCGCGCCCGCCGGGAAGACCAAGGTGTCCCTGTGAAATCCCGATCGAAGCACGAGCTCGGAAGGCTCGAAAGGCCCCACGGCCTTTCCCCCCTCGTAGAGGTAGTACGGCATGGACGCGTTTAAGGGGCGACGGGAGCGGGCGGGGCATCCGCCGCGGCCTCGGTCTTCGCCTCCTTGCGCTCCTTCTTGTTCTTCTTGCGCATTTCCTTCATCTTGCTCCGGTGAGCCTTGCGCTTCTCATGCTGCTTCGCCCTGAACTCCTTGCGCTCCGACTTCATTCCTTCTTTAAACTCCCGGCGCTCGGCGACGGCCTCGGCCTTCGGGCCGCCGGCGGCGGGCTTGTCATCGGCGAGGACGGGGGCGGCTAAGGCGGCCAGCAAGGCGGCGGACAGCATGATCTTCATATCGTTATCTCCATGGATGCGGCGTTCGACTTGCTAGCATACCCCCTGAAAATGAAACGCGCCAGTCCCCTCGTCCTCCGTTGGCTGGCCGCGGGACTGCTCCTCGCCGCCGCGGCCGCCGCCCTCGCCGCCCTCTGGGTGGCGTGGCTTCCGGACGTCTCCGCGCTCAAGAAGAACCCGCCCGCGACGACCGCCTACATCGAGCTGAGGAAGCGTCAAGCCGCGTCCGCGGGACGCAAGCTCGGCCTGCGCTGGACCTGGGTCCCCTCCGGGGCGATCTCGGAGCATCTGAAAAAAGCCGTCGTCACCGCCGAGGACGACGAATTCTGGCGGCATGACGGCGTCGACTGGGCCGCGATCCGCGTCGCCTACGAGCGCAACCGCGCGGCCGGGCGCTTCGCCGCCGGCGGCAGCACGATCACGATGCAGCTTGCCCGCAACCTCTACCTGTCGCCGAGCAAGAACCCCCTGCGCAAGGCCAAGGAGATCCTCATCGCGCGGCGGCTCGAGCGGGAGCTCGGCAAGCGGCGCGTGCTGGAGCTGTACCTCAACGTCGTCGAGTGGGGCAAGGGAATCTTCGGCTGCGAGGCGGCGGCGCAGGCCTATTTCGCGAAATCCTGCGCCGAGCTGACCTACGAAGAGGCGGTCGCGATGGCCGTCGTGCTGCCCAACCCCCGCCGTTGGAGCCCGGCCAAGCGCGGGCCTTACGTCGAGCGCAACTCGCGCAGGATCATCGGGCGGATGACGCCTCCCCTCGCGGAAGAGCTCGAGGACGACGACGGGGAATTCGCGCCCGAGGTCTACAGCGGCTCGACGACCGTGAATTCCTCGACCGGCTCAGTGCTCGGCGAGAACGGCAGGAATCCGCTGATATTGGAGTAGAAGCCGCCCTCGCCGCCGAAACCGCTGATCAGGCGCAGCGGCACGACGCTGACGACCAGACGCCGCTCGGCGTTCACGCGGCGCGGGCGAGCCGGCGAGAAGTTCGTGGTGGTCTTCGCGAACACGACGAGCTCGCCCGGACGGACGCTCTCCCAGTCGGCCTCGGTATCGAGCGGCCGCGCGCCCGCGCGGAGCAGGTAATGGCGTAGGCCGAGCTTGGCCGCGCACCAGACCGGGCGGCCCCGCGACGCAAGCTCCGAGGCGAGATCCTTCTGCGCGCCGGCGTAGCGGAAGTCGACCCAGCCCAGGGACAGCGACAGGCACGCCGCGGCGGCCGCCCCGGCCCACGGCAGGCGGGCGGCCCCCCGCTCCGCGCGGGCCTCGAAGGTTTCGCCGAGCGCGAGGATCAGAGGCGGAATCGCGAACAGCACGACGCGCGCCATCACCGACCAGTACGCCGCGGCGACGGCCGTCGAGGCGACCAGCCAGGGCAGCCATAGGTCCCGCCCGCGCCCGCGCGGCGACGAGGCGAGCGCGAAGACGGCGGCCAGCGACCCCGCCGCGAGCCAGGCCCCGAACGCGCGGTCGAGCGGGCGCACGGAGGCTGAATCAAGCCACGGCGAGAAGACGAGCGCGGCCCCGGCCGCCGACGCGATCAGGGCTCCGCGCCTCGCCGTCAGCGGCCAGAACATCGGCAGGACCGCGAGCCCTCCGAAAAAAGCCAGCAGCGAGCGCACACGATGAGGGCCGCTCGCCCACGCCCCCGATGAGGCGCCCGCCATGGTCGCCGCGGCCCCGCTCAACACGACGCCGCCCTGCAAGGTGTTCGCCAGAAGATAGGCGCCCGGCGCGAGGCCCGCCAACGCGAGATAGCCCGAGAGCGAGCCGGCGCCGAAGCCGCGCCGCCGCAGGTACCACGCCGCGGCCGGGACGAGCGCGACCGCGGCGTACTTCGACATGACCGCGGCCGACAGCAGCGCGGCCGAGGCGGCGAGCCAGCCCCTGCGCCGCTCGTCGGCGCCCCGGACCAAGGCGTACACCGCGGCGGCCCCGAAGGCCATCGCCGGCTTCTCCGCCATGAGGTGCCCCATGTTCAGCGCGTAGGCGGGCGAGAGCACCGCGAGCAGCGCCCACGCCAGCGGCTTCTTGAGGAATCGAGCGAACAGAAGATACAGGGAAGCGGCCGCGAGCGCGTCGAGCGGCAGGAACAGCGCGCGCAAGGCCGCCTCGCTCTCGCCCGCCAGCCGCGTGGCGGCGGCCAGGAGCCAGAGGATCATCGGCGGATTGTTGTTGTAGTCCGACCAGGCGCGGGGGGTCCAGCTCGCGCCGGATACCAGTTCGCGGGCGCGATCGAGGAAGAAAGGCTCGTCGACCTGGAAGCCCTTGCCGAGGAAAGGCAGCGCGAGCAGCAGCGCCGCCGAAACGACGATCGCCAGCTCACGGTCCCGCGGCTTCAACGGAGTTCGCTCGAGGCTCGCGAAAAGTAGCTCTCGCCCCAGGCGCGCCGCATGAAGGCGTCCGCCTGCGCGACCTCCACGAGGCCGACGAAGAACGGGAGCAGGGCGAGCGGCGCCGCCGCGAGCAGCCCGCGTCCGCGGGGCAGATAAGGCTCGGCGAGCAGGATGACCGCCGGCGCCCCGAGGAGAAGGAAGCGGGGAAGGGAATGGAACGCCCAGAATCCGCCGAGGCAGAAGAAGAAAGCCAGAACGACCCCGAGCCAGAGCAGCAGAGGCCGCCGCTCCTCCGTCCGGCCGCGCCAGGCGGCCGCGGCGACCCCGAGATAGAAGAGGCCGCTCGCGGCGATCGCGGCGCGGCGCCAGGGTCCGCCGAAGGCCGACGGCTCGAGCAGGCCTTTCACGAAGCCCGCGAAGGGAAGGCTGAACAAGGAGCCTCCGAAGATCTCGCGTTGAACGCGGAGGTTGATCAGCGGGTCGCCGAAGGTCAGCCACAGATAGCCCTGCAGGGCGGCGGCGGCCAGGGGCGCGAGAGCCAGGGCGGCGAGCCAGCGACCGTCGAGGCGGCTTCGGCGGCTCCAGACGACGAGCGCCGCGATCACCACGACCAGCGCGCCCGATTTCTGGGACAGCGCCGCGGCCGCGGCCGCCGCCCCGCAGGTCCAAGGCCGATCCTCGACGGCCGCCAGAACGGCCGCGACCGCCGCGCAGACGAGAACAGGCTCCGCGAAGGCGAGCCCGCCGCAGACGAGCCACATCGGCGGGAACACGGCGAGGACCGCGGCCGCGAGTCCTGGGCGCGAGGAAAAGCGGGCCGCGAGCCGGTGGAAGAGCAGGACCGCCGCGGCGGAGGCGGCGAGCGAGACCATTATGGCCGCTACCCGCAGGTCTCCGGTCAGCGCGCCCCCGGCGCGGATCAACACGGGATAGAGCGGGAACCAGCCCGTCAGAAGCGGACCTTGCTCCGAGACGTACAGCGCGGGCAAGGTCTTGGCGATGCGGAGGTAGACGTGGCCGTCGTAGCGCAGCGCGAGATCGCGCCAATCCACTCCGAGCGCGCTCGCCGCGGCGGCGACAAAGACGATCCGCGACGCGACCGCCGCCAAGGCGAGGGCGGCGCCTTCCGCCGTCGGCGAGAGGCGCCCGGCCCGGGTCACAGGCTCGTCGTGACCAAGGTCTCGGTGGCGGCGACGCCGTCCACCGCCCGGATGCGACTGACGATGAGGTTCGACAGCTTGTCGACGGTGTCGGACTCGGCTGCGAGGATCATGTCCCAGCCGCCGAACACCATGTACACCTCGGTGACGCCTTCGATCGCGCGGATCGTCCGCACGGCCGTCTGCTCCTTGCCCGGCGTCAGCTTGCACAAGACGAAGGTCTTCATGCTCATCTCCTGTTGTTCCACTCGGCCGAACTATAGCGCGCCTCGAGGCGCTTCGCGGCCTCGAGCCACGAGGGTAGAATGTCGAGCGACGGACGCCCGAATTCCCGGGCGATCCCGTCGATGATGACCGCTTCGGACGCGCGGGCCCTCAAGGAACCTTGATATAACCCGTTAACGCCTTTCTTGCGCAAGGCCCCGCCCAAGATCTTGTTGTCGTCCGCGTCCACGAGGTCGGACTTTTCCGCCCGAGAGAATCAGCTGGCCGATATTCCCGGAGCTTTTTCCTTGGGACTCCTCATTCCGTTGACGGTCCCGCG
>JAUYSH010000098.1 GCA_030696455.1 Elusimicrobiota bacterium | reverse complement strand
GATTGGCCCTCGGCGGGCCTGTTCGTTTCCGCCCCTTCCGCTCGGAATCCCAGGCCGGTTCTCGGCCGAAGATTCTACCGCTTAACATTCAGGTTTTCGCGAAGCGAAAACCCTGGCGCCGAAGGCGCCATGCCGTTCAAGCGCCGTTGTTCAAAACCCCATGAACTGGGAGCTCGCGAGCTTACGAAGAATCCCGCTTCTTACTCCTCGTCAGACCCCGCCTTGATGCGGGGCGGCTTGCCGGCGGCGAGCCAGGACAGATAGGCCTCGAGGAAGGGATCCAGGTCGCCGTCCATGACGTTGGCGATCTGGGAGGTCTGCTCGCCGGTGCGCAGGTCCTTGACCATCTGATAGGGCATGAACACGTACGAGCGGATCTGATGGCCCCAGGCGATGTCGCCCATCTCGCCGTAATGCTTCTCCACGGCCGAACGCTTTTTGTCCAATTCGATCTGGTACAGCTTGGCCTTGAGCATGCGCATCGCGTTCAGGCGGTTTTGCAGCTGGGAGCGCTCGGTCTGGCAGGCGATGACGAGGCCGCTGGGCTTGTGGCGTATGCGCACCGCGGTCTCGACCTTGTTGACGTTCTGGCCGCCGGCGCCGCCGGAGCGGAACGTCTCGAGGGTGATGTCCTCGTCCTTCACCTGGATGTCGATCTCGTCCTCGATGTCGGGGACCACGTCGAGCGAGGCGAAGGAGGTGTGGCGGCGCTTGTTCGCGTCGAAAGGGCTGATGCGAACGAGGCGATGCACGCCCATCTCTCCTTTAAGAAGGCCGTAGGCGTTGGGGCCGCGGATGAAGGCGGAGAGGCTCTTGAGGCCGGCGCCGTCGCCCTTGGCCAATTCGGTGATGACGACTTCATACCCGTTCTTCTCGCACCAGCGCGAGTACATGCGCCACAGCATCTCGGCCCAGTCGCACGCCTCGAGGCCGCCCGCGCCGGAGTGCACGCTGACGATGGCGTCGTCCTTGTCGAATTCGCCGGAGAGCTTCAGCCGCATGTCCATCGCGCGCAACAACTTCTCGGCCTCCTTGATCCCCGTCGAGGCCTCCTTGATCTCCTCTTCGTCCTGCATCTCGGTGGCGAGGTCGCAGTGCGCCTTGAGGTCGTCGAGGGTGACCTGGGCCTTGTCGTACTCGGCCAAGGTCTTCTTGAGGTCGTTGAGCTCCTTCGACTTCTTCTTGGCCTTGACCGAGTCCGCCCAGAACGACGGCTCCCCCGCCTCGGCCTCGCGCGACGACACTTCCTTGCGCAGTTTATCGAGATCGAGGTTCCGGCCGATCTTGGCGAGCAAAGCCCGCATCTCGTCGATCTTGTTGGAAGTCTCGGTGAACATCAGGGTATTCTAGAAAATCTTGGTGCCAGGCCTCCCATTATCCCATTACCGCCAATTCAGCACGGATGGGTAATGGGATAATGGGAGGCCTGGCACCATCAACGGGCGAAGAGCTTGAGCGTGGCGGCGTGGAGGCGGGCGGTATCCTCGGGGGTGGGGCCGTAGCCGCCGCCGAGGGTGACGGCGACGGGGACTTGGTAGACACGACAGATGTCGTAGACCGCCATGTCGCGGTCCTTGATGCCGGCCTCGGTAAGCTTGAGGCCGCCCAGACGATCGTGCTCCCAGACGTCCACGCCGGCCTGGTAGATCACGAGGTCGGGCTTGGACTCCATCACCGCCCGCAGCCCGTGCTTCAGCTTATCACAGTACGCGGAATCGCCGGTGCCGGCCGCGAGCTCGACGTCGAGCGAGCTGCGCCGGCGGACCTCCGGGTAGAGCCCATACTGGTGCATCGAGAAGGTGAACGTGTCGGGATCCATCTCGAAGATGGACGCGGTGCCGTTGCCTTGATGGACGTCGAGGTCGATGACGGCCGCGGTTTCGATCATGCCTTCGGAGCGCAAAGATAAGATCGCGAACGCGATGTCGTTCACCGCGCAATAGCCCTCGCCGTGATCCTTGAAAGCGTGGTGGGCCCCTCCGCCCGCGTGGAGTCCGACGCCGGTCTCGAGCGCGTGCCGTGCCGCCAGCAAGGTTCCCCCCGCCGCCAAACGGTGCGCCCGCGCGATCTCCGGTGAAAACGGGAGCTCCAGGCGGGCGATGTCGGCCGGGCTCAAAACGCCGGTCATGAGCTTCTCGACCCAGTCCGAGCCGTGAACGAGAAGGAGGGCTTGGCGGGACGGCTCCGGCGGCTCGACGATCTCGGCGAAAGACCGGCAGGCGTCCGCGGCCAAACGAAACTTTCTTGTCGAGAACGAGTGCTCCCCGTAGTCGACTTCGTAGCGCGAAGAATAAACGACGCGAGGTTTCATGAGCAGTCCTTCTTCGACCAGAAAATCCGCATGCACGCGAGCAGCACGAGAAGGATGCACGAAGCTCCCAGCCAGTCTCCGCGCCTCGCGTAAAAGGAGCGCGCCGGAAAGGGGTCCTGAAGCGGCACGTCGGCGTCGAGCCGCCCGCGCTCGTTGAGGGCGAGCTCCGCCGTGGTCACGCCCCACGGATCGATCACCGCCGACACCCCGTTGTTGCCCGAGCGGATCACGGTCAGGCGGTTCTCGATGGCGCGGAAGCGGTTGACGCGGTAATGCTGGCGCGGGCCCCAGGTGTCGAGGTACCAGGCGTCGTTGGTGATGTTGATCATCAGGCGCGCGCCGCGGGCGGCGTCGAGCCGCGGCCAGCGCGGAAAGATCGCCTCGTAGCAGATCGTGACGGCCGTCGGGCCCCAGGCGGTGAGCAGCAGCGGCTGACGCGCGACGCCGGCTTCCATGTCTCCCAGGTTGTCTAGGATCATCAGCCAGCGATCGACGACGAAGCGCGGCACGAAGCGGCGCAGCGGCACGAACTCGCCGAACGGCACGAGCTGGCGCTTGGCGTAGCTCCCGTCGAGGCGGCCGTCGGGCGCGATCAGCTGCACGGCATTGGCCGGGCCGCCGTCGCGGTCGGCGGCGGCGATGATGCCGACGAGATGCGGGGCGCCGAGCTTGACGGCCCATCCAGCCGCCTCGGGCACGGGCTCGGCGCGGCGCGACCAGCGCGGGATCGCGGTCTCCGGCCAGACGACCAGCGCGGGCGGCGCGGGCCGCGGCCGGGAGAGAAGCTCGTCGTAGCCGGCGAGGATCTCGGCGATCCACTCCTCGTTCCATTTGTGATACTGATCCACCACCGGCTGGAGGATCTCGACGCGCGCCGACGGGCCGCGGTCGCCGGGGCGCGAGGCGAGGACGAAGGCGCCGTGGCCCCACACCCCGGCCGCGAGCGCCAGCGCAGCGGACAGCGCCGTTACAGAGGCGCGACTATCCTCAAGGAGAGTCGCCTTGGGCCGCGTGGAATCGACCCAGGCCTCGGCCAGCGCCGCGTTGAAGAGCATCACGACGAAGTCGAGCAGGTGCGGCCCGCCCCAGGAGCCCGCCTGCAGAAGCCCGAGGTTGCTCCACTGCGTGTAGCCGAGCAGGTCCACGCCGAAGCGCACGGTCCAGCGCGAGGCCGCCGCGGCGACGGCGGTCCAGCACAGCGCCCAGATGAGCGGCCGCAGAAGACGCGGCAAGGACGGGGCGAGCGAGCGCGCCAACGCCGCGGAGACCGCCCAGCTCGCCGCGAGCAAGGCGGAGAGGCCGACGACGGCGAAGGCGGACACGACGGCCGGCACCTGCGCGAAGCGGCACGTCGCGTAGATCCAGTGCAGCGCGACGACGTGATAGGCGAAGCCCGCGGCGAAGCCGCTCAGCGCGGCGCGGCGCGCGGTGGGGGCGCCGTTGGCGGCGAGGATCAGGGGAACAAGGCCAAGCCAGGCGAAGGCCCACAGCCCCCACGACGGGAGGCCGAGGGCCGCGAGACCCCCGCCGAGCGCCGCGGCGCTCAGTTGGGCGCGTCCGCCCCGTGGCATTTCTTGTACTTCTTGCCCGAACCGCAGAAGCAGGGGTCGTTGCGGCCGATGCTCTGTATGGCGCTGGGCACCGCGCCGCCGCTTCCGCCCGACAGGATGCTGCGCGGAGCGGCGGGCCGAGAGGGGCGCGGCGGTTCGGCGGGGGCGTCGGCACCGGACGTCTCGCTCGCCTCGGGATGGACGGCGACGATCGGAGGCGGCGCCACCGGGGCCTTGGGCGCCTCGACGCGGAAGACGTACTCGACGGTCTGCTCGCGCACGCGGCTGAGCAGGGCCTCGAAGTAGCGGAAGGACTCCTTCTTGTACTCGATCTTCGGGTCTTTCTGGGCGTAGGAGCGCAGGAAGATCGCCTTCTTGAGGTGATCGAGGTCGTAGAGGTGGTTCTTCCACGCCTTGTCGATCATCTGCAGCATGACCATCTTCTCGACTTCCTTGAAGTCGTAGCCGGTGAAGTCGGCTGGGCGGCGGGCGTAAACGTCCATCGCGGACTTCAGGAGGTCGCGCTTGAGATTATCCCTGATGATCCCGCTCACTTCCTCGGGCGCCGGGCTCCAGACGATGCCGAACGTGCGCTCGAGATAGGCGGAGAGCTCGAGCAGGTTCCAGGTGCGCGAGTCCGTCTCATCGGGAAGCGAAACGTCGACCTGCTCGGCGACGTCCTCGGCGATCATGGCCTTGATCTGCTCGGCGACCGACTCGCCGAAGAGCACCTCGTCGCGCAGCTTGTAAACGACCTCGCGCTGCTTATTCATAACATTGTCGTAGTCTAAGAGCTGTTTCCTGATGTCGAAGTTGTGGGTCTCGACCCGCCGCTGCGCGTTCTCGATCTGATAGGAAACGAGGCCGGATTCGATGACCTCGCCCTCTTTCATGCCGAGCTTCTCCATCAACGGCCCGATGCGGTCGGAGCCGAACAGGCGCATCAGTTCGTCGTCGAGCGCGAGATAGAAGCGGGTGGAGCCGGGGTCGCCCTGGCGGCCGCAGCGGCCGCGGAGCTGGTTGTCGATGCGGCGCGATTCATGACGCTCGGTGCCGAGCACGTGCAGACCGCCCACGCCCTTGACGACCTCGTACTCCTCGGCGTTCTGTGGATTGCCGCCGAGCAGGATGTCCGTGCCGCGCCCGGCCATGTTCGTCGCGATGGTCACCGCGCCCTTGCGGCCGGCCTGGGCGATGATCTCGGCCTCCATCTCGTGGTACTTGGCATTGAGGACCTGGCAGGGCACGCCCTTGCCGCGGAGCATCGCGGAGAGCTTCTCGGATTTCTCGATGGAGCGCGTGCCGACGAGGACGGGCCGGCCGATCTTCCACAGTTCGATGACCTCCTCGACGATCGCGTTGAACTTCTCGCGCTCGCTCTTGTAGACGAGGTCAGGCAGATCGTCCCGCGTCGAAACCCGGTTGGTGGGGATCTCGCGCACTTCCATCCCGTAGATCTCCTGGAACTCGTCGGCCTCGGTCATCGCCGTGCCGGTCATGCCCGAGCGCTTCTTGTAGATCTTGAAGAAGTTCTGGAAGGTGATCGTCGCGAGCGTCTGGTTCTCCTCGCGCGGCGCCAGGTTCTCGTGGGCCTCGACGGCCTGATGGAGGCCGTCGGACCAGCGCCGGCCGGGCATCAGGCGGCCGGTGAACTCGTCGACGATGATGACCTCGCCGTCCTTGACGACGTACTCGACGTCGCGCTTGTAGAGGTGCCACGCGCGCAGCGCCTGGGTGATGTGGTGGACCCACTCGCCCTCGAGGTCGTCGTACAGGTTTCCCAGGCCGAGCAGCGCCTCGCACTTGGAGACGCCCTCCTCGGTCAGGACCGCCGTGTGGTTCTTCTCGTCGACGATGGCGTCCCAGCCCTTCTGCAGATCGGTGCCCTTATATTTGGCCTGGATCTCGTCTTCTTCCGTGATGATGCGGACCTTGAGGTGCGGGATCAGCTTGTTGACGATCGCGTAGCGCTCGGTGGACTTCTCGGCGGCGCCGGAGATGATCAGAGGGGTGCGGGCCTCGTCGATGAGGATCGAGTCGACCTCGTCGATGCTCGAGTAGTACAGGTTCTGGAGCACGCGCTCTTCCTTGCGCACGACCCTGTTGTCGCGCTGGTAGTCGAAGCCGAGCTCGTTGTTGGTGATGAAGGTGATGTCGCACTTGTAAGCGGCCTGCCGCTGCTCGTTGGAGACGTCGTGCTGGACGCAGCCGACGGTCAGGCCGAGGAAGCGGTAGACGGGCCCCATCCACTCGCTGTCGCGCTTGGCGAGGTAGTCGTTGACGGTGACGATGTGCACGCCCTTGCCGGCGAGGGCGTTGAGGTAGGCCGGGGCGGTGGCGACGAGGGTCTTGCCTTCGCCGGTGCGCATCTCGGCGATGGAGCCGTTGTGCAGGACCATCCCGCCGAGAAGCTGCACGTCGAAGTGGCGCAGGCCGATCGAGCGCAAGGCGGCCTCGCGGCACAGGGCGAACGCCTCGGGCAGGACCTCGTTGAGGGCCGCGGTCTCGGCGTCCTTGCGCTCCTTGCGCTTGTCCTCGTCGTGCTCGGGGAACGGGATCGCGGCGAACAGCTCCGCGACGCGGGCCTTGAGCGCCTCGGTGCGCGCCGGGAAGTCGGCGTCGGCCAGGGCCTTGATCCGGGGCTCGAACTCGTTGCATTTGGCCAGCAGCGGGGCGAAGCGCTTGAGGGTGCGCTCGCTGGGGGTGCCGAAGACCTTCTCGAACAGGGCTTGGATCATGAAGAAACTAAGTGTAGCAATTTCATCCGGGGCTTAATAAATGACCCCGCCCTAGCGCAGGCGGGCTTTAAGGATCTTGTCGCCGGGCTCGAGGGCGTCGAGCACATCCTCGCCCGAGAGCACTCGCCCGAAAGCGGTGTAGCGCCCATCGAGGTGGGGCGTGGGGATCAGGCTGATGAACAACTGGCATCCGCCGGTGTCCGGGCCGGCCTTGGGCATGCCCAAGGTTCCGCGCAGGAAAGGCAGGGGGTTGGCCTCGTCGGCGAGGCGGAAGCCGTCGTCCCCCCAGCCTGAGCCGCGCGGATCGCCGCCCTGTACCACGAAGGCGGTCACGACGCGATGCCAGATCGTCCCGTCGTAGACCCCGCGGCGCGCGGCGTCGGCGATCGCGGCCGCCGTGTTGGGCGCGGCGGAGGCGTCGAGGAGGAGCTCGACCGTTCCCTTTTCCGTTTCCAAAACCAACGTCGGCGATGACGTCAGGGGCGGGAAGGTCTTGGGTGGGTCGAGGGCGGGACCGGCCGCGACCATCACGCCGGAGGCCTTGAGCGCCTTGCGCACGGAGTCGCGCAGCTCGGCCGTGAGGTCCGCGCGGCCCCACGCCGCGCGCAGAGGCCCGGCGAAGGCCGGGGACTTGCGCTCCGTCGCGGCGTCGACGGCCGTGCCGATGAGTTCGAGCTCCGCCTTGGGGTCGCGCAAAACCCGTTCGAGGGCGTCGCCGGCGAGCGGCGAGGTCGACGCGGCCAAGGTCTCCAGGGCCTGGGCGGCGACGCGGGGGTCGGGGTCGGCGACGCCGACGGAGAGAATCGCGGGGGCGTCGGGCAGGAAGACGCTGGCTTCGTAGGCGCGGGAACGGACCCACCAATGGGGGTCCTTGCGGGAACGCTCGAGCAACGGCGCCGAGGAAACACCACTTAGCTTCGCCAAGGCGATCAGGGCGCGGCCGCGGGGCAAGGGGGTGTCGGAGGAGGCCATCTTCTCGAGGCGCGAAGCGAGGCCGGCGTCGCCTGTCGCGGAGACTGCGTCGGCGGCGGCGGCGCGGACGTGAGCGGAAGAATCCAGGTAAACGAACAACGGCAATTCTCCCGCGGCCTTGGCCGCGCCGAACGCGGCGGCGGCCTCGGCGCGGACGTGGAGATCTGGATCTGACAGCAACGAAACGTCGACGCGACGTCCCAGTTTTGACAGAGATCGAACGGCAAAAAGACGGGTGACCTTGTCGGGGTCCTTCGAAGCTTGCATCAACATCTTTTCGGCGCGAGCGTCAGGAAAGCGGGAGAACGCGTAGATCGCTCGCCAACGGACCTCGTGATCGGAATCGTTGGCGAGCGTTAACAGCTTATTGACCGTCGAGGTCGAGTATTCAGGGACTCGTTTGAGGAAGCGCATCCGAAATAAAGCCAAAGCGACCTCGCCTCTGACTCCTGAATCGATATCCGTCGCGGCGGAGTGCAAGGTGTTCTCGATGTTCGCGCCGCCGGTCTTACCCAACGACTGGATGGCGGCGCGTCGGACGATGGGGTCGGGATCGGAAACGGCCGGGATCAGGGACTCGGCGGCGGCGGCACGGATAGAGACGGAGGCGGGCGGCTCGGCCTCGCCTTCAGGGACGTCGGCGAGGCCGAGTTGGCCCAGGTCCCAGGCGGCGCGGGCCCGCTCTTTCGCGTCGACGGCGCGGAGCGCGGCGCGGCCCGACGCGAGGTCGACGGCCGCACGGCGCGGCGGCGAGCCGCAGGCGGTCAGGACGAAGAGGCCGGCCAGGCAAAGCGCGCGCACGCCCCGATTATATATCCTTAACGTCACCCATGAGACGATCTCTCCTTTTCGCCGTCGTCGCCTTGCTCGCGGCCTGCGTCACCATCGAGCCGCCGCCCAACCCGCGCGGGTCGGTCAAGCCCGGCCAGCGCCTGATCGTACTGGTCTATCAATCCCCCGGCCCTTGGATCGTGGCCGACCCCGATTCCAAGGCGGAGTCGGCGATGAAGATGCTGCCGATGGGCACCTTCCTGCAGGGCATGCAGGAGGAACGGATCAATGAGCTGTCGAAGGAGATCCAACCCTACCTCCCCCGCCCGCGCTACCCGGAGGCCGTCGAGACCGCCTTGATCGCGGCGCTGAAGGCGGCGCACGACGGCCCGGTCCAGACCGCGGCCGAGGCCGGCATCGCTCCCGCGCAGCTCCGGAACTGGAACTCCGCCTCCGACCAGCTGGATTGGCGGCGCAAGTACTGGTTCACCGAGCCGGGCACCCCCTCTCCCCGGGATTACTCCAAGCTCTTGTCGCTCGACGACGCCGTCATCCTCGAGGTGAACCTATCCTACGGCCTCGAGCCCGACGAGCAGGAGCGGAGCTTGCCGCTGCTGTCATCCGCCTCGCGCGCCTACCGCGCCGACACGGCGCGCATGCTCTGGGCCCGCGAGGAGCGTTTCAGCGACGCGACCTCCTCGTCGACGCTGACCGAGTTCCGCGCCGCGCCGGTGGAGCTCACCGACCGCCTGTACGCCCTTGCCGTCCCGTTCGGGAGCCGCGTCGCGGCCGGTTTCGCGCAGGACGCCGGGCTGAGGCCGGCGCCGCCGCCGGTCCTCGCCGAGCAGCTCCCCGCGCCGGGGCTCCTCGACCTTTCGACGCAGCCGGCAGCGTCCGACTCCCCCGTCGAACCCTCCACCGGCCCCTCCGTTTACGCCCCGCCCGCAGGCGATGGACCTCCCGCGCCGGTCTTCCCCTCGCAGCCTCCGCAGCAGGGCCTTCCCGCGCGTTGAGGAGTGCTCCCGGACAGTCCGGCGCCCTCGGGGTCCATTTAGTAGAATAGCGGCATGAACGCCCTCAACGTCGCCGTGGCGGGTCTCGGCACCGTCGGCCGGGAAACCGTCCGCCTGCTGCGCGCGCGCCGAGCCGAGCTCAAGGAACACCTCGGCGCCGAGCTGCGCCTGGTCGCGGTCGCCGACCGCGGCGCCGCGCGCGAGGCCCGGGGCCTCGGTTTACCCGCATCGGTCGCGTTGTACCGCGACCCTCTCGACATGGCCCGGCGCGCGGAGGCCGACCTGTTCGTCGAGCTGCTCGGCGGCCTCGACGCGCCCAAGCGCTTCGCGCTCTCGGTCCTCGGACGCGGCAAGGCTTTGGTCACGGCCAACAAGCGCCTGCTCGCCCACGCCTGGCCGGAGATCACGGGTGCCGCCCGCGCGGGCGGCGCGCGCCTCGCCTTCGAGGGCAGCGTCGCCGGCGGCATACCGGTCCTGCGCGCCCTCGAGCTTTCCTTCTCGGGCGACCGGGTCCTCGGCGTCGACGGCATCCTCAACGGGACGACCAACTACATCTTATCGCGCGGAGAAGAGGGGCTCTCCCCGCAGGACGCGCTCAAAGAAGCCCAAATACTCGGCTTCGCCGAGAAGGACCCGGCGATGGACCTCTCCGGCCAGGACGCCGCGCAGAAGCTGAGCGTGCTCGCCGGCCTGGTCACCGGCGGCTGGCTCAAGCCCGGCACATTCCCGGTGACGGGCATCGAGGCCGTGTCATCAAGGGATCTGACGTTCGCGCGGGAGCGCCTGGGCATGGCCGTCCGTCTCGTGGCCTCGTTGCGCTTCTCCGGAAAGCCGGGCGCCCCCGCGGTCGAGGCGTCCGTCGCCCCGACCATGGTGCCCATGGGACATCCCCTCGCCGCGGTGCGCCGGCAGTACAACGCCCTGCTCGTCCATACCGCGTCGGCCGGAGACCTCATGTTCTACGGCAAAGGCGCGGGCGCCGGGCCGACCGCCTCCGCCGTTCTGGCCGACGTGTTCGTCCTCGCGCGCGACATCCGCGGCGGCCTGCCCGCGGCGGCCTCCACGGCGCGCCGCCTGGCGCTGACCTCTCCCGACCACGCGATCTCATCGTATTATCTGCGCCTCGAGGTGCTCGACCGTCCCGGCGCGCTGGCCCGCATCGCCGACGCGCTGGCCGACGCCGGCGTCTCCATCGCGGCGATCCATCAGGATCAGACGAGCGGCCGGCGCTCGGTGCCGGTGATGATCGTCACGCACCGCGCTTCGCGCGGCGCGTTCAATAATGCGCTCAAGCGCATCCTGTCCCTGGCCGCCGTGAAGCCGGAGCATTGCGCCATGAGGATCATGGCGTGAACGGTCTCATCGCGCGCTGGCACCGCCGCCTGCCCGTGACCGCCCGCACGCCCATCGTCACGCTCGGCGAGGGCAACACCCCTCTCGTCCAGGCCGATCGCGTGGCCAAGGCGGCGGGGCTGCCTCCCGCCTCCGTTTTCCTCAAGATCGAGGGCGCCAATCCGACCGGTTCCTTCAAAGACCGCGGCATGACGCTGGCGATCTCGAAGGCCCTGGAGGCGGGCGCCACCGGCGTGCTGTGCGCCTCGACCGGCAACACCTCCGCGTCGGCCGCGGCGTACGCCGCGCGCGCGGGCCTGCGCTGCGTCGTGTTCCTGCCCAAGGGCAAGGTCGCCGCGGGCAAGCTCTCGCAGGCCGTCATGCACGGCGCCGAGATCGTCGAGGTCGCCGGCAATTTCGACCAGGCGCTGGTGATGGCCGGCGAGGCCGCGAAGACGAAGGGCTTCGCCCTCGTCAACTCCTCGAACCCGTTCCGCATCGAGGGACAGAAGACCGCGGCCTTCGAGATCCTCGAGCAGCTCGGCCGCGCGCCCGACAACCACTTCATCCCCGTCGGAAACGCCGGCAACATCACCGCGTACTGGAAGGGATATAAAGAGAGCGGGACCGCGCCGCGCATGTTCGGGTGGCAGGCCGCCGGCGCCGCACCGCTGGTCTCAGGCACGCCCGTGACGAACCCCACGACGCTGGCGACCGCGATCCGCATCGGCCGGCCGGTGTCCTGGGACGGCGCGATCGCCGCCCGCGACGAGTCCGGCGGCATGATCGGAAAGGTCACCGACGCGGACATACTCGCCGCCTACCGGTTTCTCGCTTCCCGGGAAGGAGTGTTTTGCGAGCCCTCCTCCGCCGCGTCGGTGGCGGGCCTGCTCAAGCTCGGGCGAACCGGCAAAGCGCCGAGCGGCATCAGCGTCTGCGTGCTGACGGGCAACGGCCTCAAGGACCCCGGCATCACGGCGCGCTTTACGCCGAAGATCCGCCGCGTGAAGGCGGGCGGGAAGATCAGGCTCTGAGATGACCAAGGTCCTCGCGCGCGTGACGGTGACGGCCCCCGCGTCCACGAGCAACCTCGGGCCGGGCTTCGACTGCCTGGGCCTGGCGCTCGGCCTGCGCAACGAGCTCGTCCTCGAGCTCCACGACGGTTCAGGCGGTGTCATAGTAGAAGTCGAGGGCGCCGGCGCCGACGACCTGCCCCGCGGCGAGCAGAACATGCTCGTCCACGCGGCGCGCCAGGTCCTGCCGCCCTCCTTGCCCGGACGCCTCGTCTTCAAGGCCCGCAACCGCGTGCCGCTCGCGCGCGGCCTGGGCTCCTCGGCCGCGGCGATCGTCAGCGGCCTCTGGGCCGGCGCCCACCTGCTCGGCACCCTGCGGCGCTCCGAGGACGAGCTCGAGCAGCTGGCGGTGGCCCTCGAGGGCCACCCCGACAACATCGCGCCCTGCGTGCACGGCGGCCTGACCGCGAGCCTCGTCGTCGACGGCCGCGCGCGCGCGCACCGCCTCGGCATCCATCCCTCGCTGTCGGCCGTGGTCTGCATCCCCGATTTCGAACTGTCCACGAAGAAGGCCCGCGGCGTCCTGCCTGAGACCGTTTTCCTGGCCGACTCCGTGTTCAACACCTCGCGCGCGCTGCTGCTGACGAAGACGCTCGAGTCGGGCCACGTCTCGCGCCTGCCCGAGCTGATGAAAGACCGCCTTCACCAGCCCTACCGCGCCAAGCTGGTCCCCGGGCTCGAGGACGCGCTCGCCGCGGCCGTCGAACACGGCGCCGCGGGCGCGGCGCTCTCGGGCTCGGGCCCGACCGTGTTCGCCTTCGTCGAGGGCCGCAACGCCTCGGTCGGCGAGGCGATGGTCCGGGCCTTCTCCAAGCACGGCGTCGCCAGCCGCTGGCTGTCCCTGGCCGTCGATCATCAGGGAGTGCGCGTCGAGCGCTGATCATGCCCCCGCGCAAGATCACGGTCATGAAGTTCGGCGGCACCTCCGTCGCCGACCCCGAGAAGATCTCTCGCGCCGCCGAGCGCGCCATCGGCGAGCGCCGCAAGGGCTTCGGCGTCGTCGTCGTGGTCTCCGCGCCGGGCGACATGACCGACGAGCTCATCGCGCTGGCCGAGCGCATCACCCCCCAGCCCGCCGACCGGGAGCTCGACCAGCTGATCACGACCGGGGAGGTTGTCGGCATCTCGTTGTTCGCGATGGCCTGTATGGCCAGGGCAGTTCCCGCGATCTCCCTTACCGGGCCGCAGGCGGGCATCGAGGCCGTCGGCGACGCCTCGCGCGCCCAGGTCCGCCGCATCAGGACAAAGACGATCCTCAAGCACCTCGCCGCCGGAAAAATCGTCGTCGTCGCCGGCTTCCAGGGCCTTGCTCCGAACGGCGACACCGTCACGCTCGGCCGCGGCGGCTCGGACCTCACCGCGGTGGCGCTGGCCTCGGCTCTCAAGACCGGACGCTGCGAGATATTTTCCGACGTGAAAGGCGTCTACACCGCCGACCCGCGCATCGTCCACGACGCGCGCAAGCTCAGCCGCGTCTCCTTCGAGGAGATGCTCGAGCTCGCCGGCTCCGGCGCGCAGGTCATGCAGGCCCGCTCGATGGAGGTCGCCGAGCGCTTCGGCGTCGAGATCCATGTCCGTTCCGCGTTCCATTCGCTCCCCGGCACGTGGGTCGTCTCAAAGGAGAAGCTCATGCTGGAAAAAGCCTTCGTCTCAAGTCTCGCCCTCGACAAGAGCGAGGTGCGCCTGACCGTCGTCGGCGTCCCCGACCAACCCGGCGTGGCCGCCCGCGTGCTCACCGCGCTGGCCGCCGCCGACATCCCGGTCGACATGATCATCCAATCCGCGCCGAGCCAGGCCGGAGTCAACGACATGTCCTTCATGACGCCGAAGGCCTTCGCGGTCAAGGCGAAAAAGGCCCTCGAGGGCGCCGCCAAAGCCTTGCGCGCCGAGCGCGTGGACCTCAACGAGGCGGTCGCCAAGATCTCCGCCGTCGGCACGGGCTTTCGCCATTCGCCCAAGATCGCCGCGACGATGTTCACCGCGCTCGCCGAGCACAAGATCAACATCCACATGATCTCCGCCTCCGACCTGCGCGTCTCGTGCATCGTGGACCTCGCCCAGGGAGAGCCCGCTCTCAAGGCGCTGCACAAGGCCTACGGCCTGGCGAAGGGGAAGCGCTAATGTCCGTCTTCGTCGCCATCGACTTCGAGACCGCCGACCAGGGCCGGGACTCCGCCTGCTCGGTCGGGCTGGTGCGCGTCGAGCACGGGGCCATCACGCAGAAGGTCGTCCAGCTCCTCCGCCCTCCCCGCCTCGAGGGCGGCGACCTGTTCACCCCCGCCCCGGCCGAGTTCATGTTCACCTACATCCACGGCATCAAGCCCGAGCAGGTGCTCGACGCGCCGACCTTCGCCCAGGCCTGGCCCAAGCTCGCGCCGATCCTCAAGGGCGCGGACTTCGTCGCCGCGCACAACGCGCCCTTCGACAGCGGCGTGCTCAACGCCTGCTGCGAATCCGCCGGCCTGCCCAAGCCCTCGCACCGCTTCGTCTGCACCGTGCGCCTCGCGCGCAGCACGTGGAGCATCTACCCGACGAAGCTCAACAACGTCTGCCAGCACCTGAACATCGAGCTCAACCACCACGAGGCGCTCTCCGACGCGCTGGCCTGCGCCCAGATCGTCATCGCCGCCCAAAAGAAGGGCGTCAAGATCTAGCGGCGCAGCTCGGCGAGCTGAGCGCCGGTGGCGAAGGTGACGCGTTCGAGCGAGAGCGTGCGCCCCTGGTCGACGACGACGCACGGGCCCAGCGCCGGAAGGTCCTTGTCCTCGATGACCCCCGGATAGGGCGGCATGCCGCGGTAGTCCATGCCGTCGGCCTGCGCGGCGACGAGCAGGTGCCGGCGCTCGGGAAGATAATAGACGCGCATGGGCAGGTAGTAGTATTTGCCGAGGTGCACGACGGGCACGCTCGCGTCGGAGGAACGCCGGATCACCGCGGCCAGCGCGTCGAGACGGGGATCGATCATGACGGCCGAGAAGAAATAGCCCGCGCAGCCCGCCGCGACGACGACGCCGGCGGCGCCACGAGCCCAGGTCCGGCGAGCGCCCAACGCCGCCAGAAGGATCAGCACCGGCGAGAGCGGCGTGAAGTAGCGGGCCTGGGTGACCGGCCGTCCGCTCCACAGCTCGACGGCGGCCACGAGCGCCAAAGCGGCGGCGACATGGACGAGGCAGAAGCCGAAGGCCCGCCGCTCCGGGGAGCCTTCCTCGGAGGAGAGCGCGTCCCGCGCGGCGGACGCGGCCAATGCGGCGAAGCCGGCGCCGACGGCGATCCCGGTCCACGCCGGCAGGGCCAGGCCCAGGAAGGTCACGTCGAAGAAGGTCGTGCCGAGAAGGTCCAGGACGCGCGGGAAGGTCAGCGCCTCGCCGACGACGGCGTCGCCGACGTGCGCGCGCAGCTGCGCGGCGAGGGTCGGCAGCCACGGGGCGAACGCCAACGCCGCGGCCGCGTGCGCGAGCAGGAAGCCGCGGACATCCGAGCGGCGCGCGAGCCAGACCGCGTGGCCGGCGAGGAGGATCGCGAAATAGTAATGCGTGTACAGGCCCAGCGCGGCCAGCGCCGCGTAGGCCGCCCACAACCGCGCGCGCGGCCTGCCCTCCGTCAGCTCGAGCACGGTCCGGGAGGAGAGCAGGCTGATCAGCAGGAGGAGCGAGTACGTCCTCCCGTCCTGCGCGACGTGGATCCAGAAGGAGGAGAAGGCCGCGAGCGCCAGCGCCGGCAGGCGCGCGCGCTCGGGCAGAAGCCTGTGCGCGAGCGACCGGAACGCGAACAGCGAGGCGACGGCGCACAGCGCGGAAAACAGGCGCAGGCCGAACCGGGGATCGGAGAACGGCTGCATCCAAAAATGCATCAGCGCGTAATACAGCGGCGGGTTGATCTCGTTGCTCACCAGCAGCGGGACCAGTTCGGCCAGAGGCCGGCCGGCGAGAAGCAAGGTGCTCGCCTCGTCGAACCACAGGGACTTGGCGCCGAGCAGCAGCAGGCGCAGGACGGTCCCGGCGAGGATCGCCGCCGCCGCTTTCGCCGCGATCCCGCGGCCGAGCGCGCTGTCTTTGTTCACGAGCGGTATTGTAGCCGTAAACTTGGTTAAGTAGGACCCTAATCCGGGGAGGAGGCCAGGATGGACGCTCTAGAGCATTTCGAACAACGGCGCGACCGCTGGGAATTCTACCGCGGGTTCGGTTCGCCGTCGCTGAACCTCACCGTTCGCTTCTCCTGCGCGGACTTCGTCGCCCCCTGCAAGAGGACGGGGACCCCGGTGTTCCATTTTTTCCTTCACAAGCTGTGCCGCGCGGCCCTCGCGACCCCGGCCTTCCGCCTGCGCTGGAACGGACGCGAGGTCGTCGAGGAACGCAGCCTGCATCCGTCCTACACCGTCAACGCCGCCAACGGCCAGCTCAACTTCGCCGTCTTCGAGTTCGCCGACGATTGGGACGTCTTCCTCAAGAGGAGCCTCGACGCCAAGAAGACGGCCGAGGCCGCCCCGCGGCTTCAGATCGACGCGCCGGAGATCCTCGATTACCTCTTCTGCACCTGCATGCCCTGGTTCGACTTCACCTCGATCCAGCATCCGACCGACGCCGGCCACAACCACACCATCCCCAGCTTCGCCATCGGCAAGATCCAGGCCAAGGACGGCGGCCTGGAGCTGCCTCTCTCGGTGCAGGTGCATCACGGGCTCGTCGACGGCGTCCACATCCGCGAGTTCCTGGAGCGGCTGCAGCGGGAGGTCGCGGAAGGCGCGGCGCGGCTTTGAGGCGGCGGGGCCTTTACAGACCGCTCCGCCAAGGTTACGATGGGGCGACAAGGCCCGGAAGCGGGCACCGGAGGAGAACGATATGGCGAAAAAGATAGAGCCGCTCCTGATCGCGAGCAAGGCGAAGGGCATCCTGAAAAAGGCAGGCTGCAACACCTCGGGAGACGCGCTCGAGGGCCTCAACGGGGTGGTCTATTACTACCTCATCCAGGCCGCCAAGCGCGCGAAGGCCAACGGCCGCAAGACCGTCCGCGCACACGACTTCCACATCGACTAGCGGCGGCGGAAAGACGAAGCGCCCGGGAGGTTTTTATCGCCCCCGGGCGCCTGTCTTTCGGTGGGACCGAAAATCAGGCCTTGCGACGGTCCTCGACACGCCGGGCGTCGTCCTGCGCCTTTCTCAGCGTGTCGACGATCCGGTGCGCGGTGTCGTGCACCCAGCGGCTCTTCAGGAGCCTCCGGGGGTCGATCGTCACCTTGGCGCAAAGCGCGAGCTTCATTGCGAAAGTATAGCCCCGGGGCCCGAAAATGTCATTACGGCCGTGTTACAGTTCATTGAATGTTTTTCGCCGCCTCGGGGCCGTCCTTGACGCACCCGCGCCGGGCTGTTATATAGGAGTCCTATGCTGAAGAATCACACCATCGCGGTGATCGGGGCGGGGCACATGGCCGGAGCCTTGATCGGGGGCATGATCAAATCGAAGCTCGTGCCCGCCAAGAGCATCGTCGCCGCCCGCCGCGACGCCGAGGCGCTCGCGGCGCTCCAGAAGAAGTGGGGCGTGCGCGTCACGAGCGACAACAAGAAGGCCGTCGCCGGGGCCGACATCGTGATCTTGGCGGTCAAGCCGCAGATGGCGCGCAAGGTCATGGAGGAACTGGCGGGACATATCTCGAGCAAGCAGCTCGTCGTCTCGGTGATGGCGGGCATCACCACCGCCGCGATCAGCAAAGCCCTGCGCGTCGACGGCCCCGTCGTACGCGCGATGCCCAACACCCCCTGCCTCGTCGACGCGGGCGCCACCGCCGTCGCCGCCGGCGCCCACGCGGGCGAGCGCGAGCTCAAGCTCGCCGAAGGCGTGTTCGGCGCCGTCGGCCTCGTCGTGACCTTGCCGGAGTCCGCGCTCGACGCCGTGACCGGGCTCTCCGGCTCGGGTCCGGTGTACATCTACATGGTCATCGAGGCGATGATCGACGGCGGCGTGAAGATGGGCATCCCCCGCGCCGTCGCGGCCAAGCTCGCCGCCCAGACGGTGTACGGCTCCGCCAAGCTCGTCTTGGAGTCCGGCAAGCACCCGGCCGTGCTCAAAGACGAGGTGACGACCCCCGGCGGCACCGCCATCACCGCCATCCACATCCTCGAGAGCAAGGGCCTGCGCTCGGTGCTCATCGACGGCGTCGAGGCCGCGACGAAGCGCTCCCAGGAGCTCTCCAAGCTCTTCGACGCCTAGGCGAGCCTTGACGGCCCGCTCCGTAGCTGTTATAAATAAAGGGCAGTTCACCCGGAACGCCGAGCTGGGGCGCTTCCGGATTTTTATTTATAAGGACCCATGCCGCTAAGCCAAATCAAAACCGCCGCCCTGATCACCGCCAAGGAGCACCTCGAAGAGGTGTGCGTCGAGTTCGCCAAATGCGACCGCCTGGCCTTCGACACCGAGTCCAACGGCTTCTACGCGCATAAAGAGAAGGTCTGCCTGATCCAGATCTCCACGCCGACGGAAGACTTCATCGTCGACCCGATCGCGTTCAAGGACATCTCCGCGCTGGGGCCGCTGTTCGCCGATCCCAAGATCGAGAAGCTCTTCCACGCCGGCGAGTACGACGTGCTCTGCCTCAAGCGCGACTACGGCTTCACGTTCACCAACCTCTACGACACGATGATCGC